>SCUM01000001.1:0-300000 GCA_004297215.1 Patescibacteria group bacterium | reverse complement strand
TGGCTTACCCTCCCGTTCCGCGCGTTCCAAGCGTTCGTCACGGCCTGGCTCGTGCTCGGTCGGGAGAAGCCGTCGCTGGTGGCCTGCGCCGGCGGATACACGGGCGTGCCCATGGCCTATGCCGCATTCATCCGCGGGATCCCAGTGTGGACGCACCAGAGCGACGTGCGGCCGCTGCTCTCGAACCGGCTCATCGCCCCCGTGGCGCGGCTCGTCACCGTGGCCTGGCCGCAGACCGCGGGATCCTTCCCGCGCCGCAAGACCGAGCTGATGGGCAACCCCGTGCGCGCCTGCGTGCGTGCCGGCGCCAAGGACCGTGCGGCCGTCCGCTTCGGCCTCGACCTGCGTCTGCCCACCTTGCTCGTGACCGGCGGGGGAGGAGGCGCCAAGTGGTTGAACCAGATGTGCATGGACATGGCGCCCAAGCTGGTGGGGATCGCCAACGTGATCCATATCACGGGCCCGGGCAAGATGAAGCCCGCCTACCAGCGGTTCGGCGCGCACTACCATGCGGTCGAGCTGCTCGTCGAAGGCATGGCCGACGCGCTCGCGGCCGCCGACGTGGTGCTCGCCCGCGCCGGGATGGGGACGATCAGCGAACTCTCCGCGATGCGCAAGGCGGCGGTGCTGGTGCCCATCCACGGCTCGCTGCAGATGGCCAACGCCGCCGTGCTCGAGGATACGGGCGCCGCGAAGGTGATCCAGCAGCCGCTCGCCACCCTCGGCGACCTCGAACGGGCGATCCTCGGCCTGCTCGCCGACGAGCCCGCGCGCCGCGCGCTCGGCGACCGCCTGGCCCGCGCGCTCCCCACCGACGTCGCGGAAAAGATCGCGCACCGGCTGATGCGTCTCATGGCGAAATGAAAACACCGCCCGGTCGGGCGGTGTCATCGTCAGGTCGTCTCCTCGAGCGCGTCGGCGCCGTTCTTGGGCGCTCCGCCTTCCAAGGCTACGCAGTCCGCGCACTGCTCGGTGTCATCGTCGAGGTCGACGTCCTGCGCGCCGCAGGTGATGCATACTCCCGTGTTCATACGGACTCCGCGTGGGGATAAAGAATGAAGACCTGGATATTGTAGCGAAGTAGAACGAGAGGGGAAGAGGACGTCAACCCCGACGCCCTTCGGGGGTCGGGGCTCCGACCTCCAGCCCGGCTGGAGCGTCGGAGGGGCTTGATTTCCCGTCGATTTTCGGATACCATCCGGCCATTCATGGGTCGGTAACGGCAAAGCCGTTGCCAACCCTCGTTCGTCGAATACGAGCGAGCTCGTTTTCTCCTCACTACGGGTCGGTAGCTCAATGGTAGAGCAGGGGCCTTTTAAGCCCAAGGTCGTGGGTTCGATCCCCACCCGACCCACCAGTCAGAACCGCCTCAGGCGGTTTTGTCTTGACCTGAATTCGATTTTTGGCTACCATCCGCCCATTATGACCCGTCCTGACCTGCGCAATTTCGCCATCATCGCCCACGTCGACCACGGGAAGACCACCCTGGTGGACGCGCTTTTGAAGCAGTCCAACACGTTCCGCAACGCGGACGCGATGGGGACCACCATCATGGACTCGAACGAATTGGAGCGCGAGCGCGGGATCACCATCCTCGCCAAGAACGCGTCCATCGTGTGGAAGGACATCAAGTTCAACATCGTGGACACCCCGGGCCACGCGGATTTCGGCGGCGAGGTGGAGCGCATCATGAGCATGGTGGACGGCTGCCTGCTGCTCGTGGACGCCAAGGAGGGGCCGATGCCGCAGACCAAGTTCGTGTTGAAGCAGGCGATCAAGGCCGGGCACAAGGTGATCGTGGTCATCAACAAGATCGACAAGAAGGACGCGCGCCCGGAGTGGGTGCTCAACCACACCTTCGACCTGTTCGTGGACCTGGGGGCGAGCGAAGAGCAGGCCGATTTCCCGGTGATCTACGCCTCGGCCGTGAACGGCAAGGCCGGCCTTACCCCGGACCTCGAGGCGATGACCGACATCACCCCGCTGTTCCAGGCGATCGTCGACCACATCCCGGCCCCGCAGGCCGACGTCGAGAAGCCGCTCCAGATGTCCATCGTCAACGTGATGTACGACAACTACAAGGGCCGCATCGCGGTGGGGCGCGTGGTGAACGGCCGCATCAAGGTTGGGCAAAGCATCGCGCACATCGACCGTGACGGGAAGGTGAAGCCGGCCAAGGTCGTTGCCATCCAGGGGTTCCAGGCGCTCGCGCGCGTGGACCTGCCCGAGGCGTCCGCCGGGGAGATCGTCGCCGTGGCGGGCGTCGAGGACGTGCAGATCGGCGAGACCTTCGCCGACCCGACGAACCCGGTCGCGCTCCCCGTGCTCAACGTGGAAGCACCCACCGTGAAGATGACCTTCGGCGTGAACACCTCGCCGTTCGCCGGCCAGGAAGGGCAGTTCACCACCAGCCGCAACATCAAGGAGCGCCTGGACCGCGAGCTGCAAAACGACGTGGCGCTGCGCGTCGCCCCAGGCGAAGGCGACGGCGCGTTCATCGTTTCCGGGCGCGGCGAGCTGCACCTGGCGATTCTGATTGAAAAAATGCGCCGCGAGGGGTACGAGCTGCAGGTGAGCCGCCCGCAGGTGATCTTCCGCGAGGAGCATGGGGAGAAGACCGAGCCGTTCGAAGCCGTGTCCATCGAGGCGCCCGAGGCGTTCCAGGGGATCATCATCGAGAAGATGGGCAAGCGCCGCGGCGACATGAAGGACATGAAGGTGGAGAACGGCACCGCGTTCATGGAGTTCGAGATCCCCACGCGCGGGCTCATCGGCTACCGCAACGAGTTCATGACGGATACGAAGGGCCAGGGGATCATCAACACGCTGCTCTTGGGCTACCGACCGCTCGCCGGCGACGTGAGCGCCAATGAACACGGGTCCATCGTCTCCATGGAGCAGGGGACCGTGATGGGCTACGCCGTCACCAACTTGCAGGAGCGCGGGGTGATGTTCGTGCCGGTCGGGACGCAGGTGTACGTGGGCATGGTGATCGGAGAGCACTCCCGAGCCGAGGACATCGACGTGAACCCGTGCAAGGAGAAGAAGCTCTCCAACATGCGCTCGAAGGGCGACGGCGCGAGCGTGGCGATCGAGCCCCCGCGCATCCTCACCCTCGAGCAGAGCCTCGAGTACATCGGGGACGACGAGCTGGTGGAGGTCACCCCCAAGTCCATCCGCATCCGCAAGACCTTCCTCGACTACAACGCCCGCAAGCGCGCCGAGGCGCAGAACGCCTAGGCTGTGCACAGGAGTCCCGCGAACGTTCGCGGGGTTTTTGGTATGATGTTCGCATAATCGCGCCGCCCCCACAGGCGCACAATCTTTCGTATGCGCATGCGCCTCACGCTCGTCTCGTTCGTCGCCGCCTTGTTCCTCCCGCTTGCTGCCTCCGCTGCCGCGCCGTCGTGCGACGCGCCGGTCGCGCCCGGCACGCGCGTGCGCGCCGTCTCGGGCGCCGAGGAAGCCGTGGATATCGTCTGCCTGGGCGAGTACCTGCGCAGCCCGGGGCACGCGGGCGTCGTCTATGTCGCGGACGATTTCAAGGCCCGCGCGTTCGTGAGCGACGTGCAGTTCTTCACCTACGAGCCGGACTTCCGCCACGTGCGATTGGTAAGCGACGCCACCGTCGAATCGCTTCCCGCGGGCGACCCCATGCTGCCCAAGGCCGGGAGCGCGCTCGTGCAGGTTCCGGGACAGGCCGCCGTGTACGCGCTGGTCGCGAATCCCGAGCGTCCGCTGTATCCGGTCGCGCGCCTGCTCACGAGCGAGCGCGTCGCGACGACGGCATACGGGACGCATTGGGAGGAGCTGATCGTCCCGGTGACCGGATCCCAGCTCGCGCTGTTCGTCCCGGGCGCGGCCGTATCGCTCACGGAAGTCCTCCCCAAGGACACGCTCCTCAGCCTCCCGATCCTGACCCGTCAGATGACCTCGTTCCTCACCTCGTTCGCGTGGGCCGGGTACGTCCCGCGACTGGCGCTCGGGCGTTGAACCGGGCCGTGGAGGAACCGTCCGGACATGGAACGCCCCTGGCATGCGCAATCCGCTGCGGCCGTCTTGAAAGCGCTCGGATCCCCTCCGGGCGGCTTGGCGGGCTCGGAGGCGGCGCGCCGCCTCCGTCTCCACGGACCAAACGCCCTTCCGACCGTCCGTCATGACGGATGGGCCGGGGTGCTCGCCCGGCAGGTCTCGGCGCCGCTCATGCTGCTGTTGCTCGCGGCCGCGGTCGTGAGCCTCGCGCTCGGGGACAAGGCCGAGGCGGCGGTGATCGCCTGCGCGTTCGCGCTGAACGCGGCGCTCGGGTTCTTCCAGGAATACCGCGCGGCCCGCACGCTTGAGGCGATCCGGTCGCTCGTCGTGCCGATGTCCATGGTGCGCCGTGACGGGCGCGAACGGGAGATCCGCGCTTCCGAGCTGGTCCTTGGCGACCGGCTCGTGCTGCGCGCGGGAGACCGGGTGGCCGCGGACGCGCGCCTCATCGAGGCCGTGGCGTGCGAGACGAACGAAGCGCCGCTCACCGGGGAATCCATGCCGGTCGCAAAAGGTCCGGAGGCGCTCCGCATCGGGACGATCCTCGCCGAGCGCGTCAACATGGCGTTTGCCGGCACGATCGTGGTGGCCGGCCGGGCGGAAGCGGTGGTGGTCGCGACCGGCTCCCTCACCGAACTCGGGAAGATCGCCTCGCTCGTGGTCGGGACCGAGGAACCGGAAACGTCCTTGCAGGCGCAGCTGCGCCAGTTGAGCGCCCGGATCGGGTTGTTCGCGGTCGCGACCGTCCTCGCGCTGTTCGTCCTCGGGATCGCGTCCGGCCGCGGCACGGTCGAGATGCTCAAGACGGGCATCGCGCTTGCGGTGTCGGCCGTGCCGGAAGGGCTCATGGTGTCCGTCACCATGGTGCTTGCGGTCGGCATGCGGCGGATCCTCAAACGGGGATCCCTCGTGCGCCGGCTGGTGGCGGCCGAGACGCTCGGGAGCGTGTCGGTGATCTGCACGGACAAGACCGGGACGCTCACGGAAGGGGAGATGCGCGTGGCGGAGGTCGTCCCGGCCGAAGGGGCCCCGTCCGCCGCGGACGTGAGCCACCTCTCGGTATCCCGCGGCATCGTCGCGCTCCTGGAAGCGGGGATGCTGGTGAACGACGCGGTGGTGGAACGCGTGAAGGGGATCGAGCAGGCGACGAACGGGTCGCCCACCGAGCGCGCGCTCATGGGCGCGGGGCTCTCCGCCGGCATCGACGCGGCCGCCTTGCGCCTCCGGCACCCGCGGCTTGCCGAGATCCCGTTCGATTCCCGTCGCAAGGACATGGCGACCCTCCATCGGTGGGCGGGCAAGGAGGCGCGCATCCTGTACAAGGGCGCCCCCGAATTCGTGCTTGCGCGATGCGCGTCGTACCTGGGAGAGGACGGCGACGTCCATCCGTTCACCGACGGAGAGCGGCGCCGGGTGTCCCGCGTCCTCGCGCGGCTGCTGAAAGGCGGGGTACGCGTGATCGGATGCGCCACCCGGGAGGCCGGCGCGCGGGCGAAGACGCTTGAGGCGGACGACCTTCGCGGGATGGCATTCCTCGGGTTCCTCGGCCTGCGCGACCCGTTGAGGCCGCAGGCGCAGGAGCAGGTCGCGCGGGCGCGCGCGGCCGGCGTGCGCACGGTCCTCGTGACCGGCGATCACCCCGACACCGCGCGGCTGGTGGCGCTTGAGGCGGGCCTTGACCGCACGCATCGCGTCGTGACCGGAGAGGAGCTCGACCGTTGGGACGACCGCGAGCTCGCGCGACGGGTGACCGGCATCGACGTGTATGCGCGCGTGGAGCCGCGCCACAAGATCCGACTGGTCGAGGCCTGGCGCGCGCGCGGCGCGTCGGTCGCCATGGTCGGCGACGGGGTGAACGACGCCCCGGCGCTCAAGGCCGCGGACGTGGGGGTCGCGCTCGGGTCCGGCACGGAGGTGGCGAAGGAAGCCGCCGACATCATCCTGCTCGACAACGACCTGGGGACCGTGACGGCCGCGGTCGAGCAGGGGCGCGTCCTGTTCGAGAACATCCGCCGCGTGAGCGTGTACCTGCTGTCCAGCTGCTTCACCGAGATCCTGCTCATCGGCGGATCGATCATTGCCGGCCTTCCGCTCCCGCTCACGGCGCTGCAGATCCTCTGGATCAACCTGGTCGCGGACGGGCTGCCGAGCGCCGCGCTCACGATGGAGCCGGGCGAACCGGGAATCATGCGGGATCCGCCCCGCCGACGGGACGAACCGGTGCTCGACCGGCGGATGATCCGCCTCATCGTCCTCACCGGCCTCGTCACGGACATCGCCGTCTTCCTCTCGTTCGTCCTGCTGCTTCGCGCGGGATATCCGCTCGACCACCTGCAGACCGTCCTGTTCGCCGCGGTCGGGTTCATCTCGGTGGTCCATGCGTTCTCGCTCAAGAACATGCGCGTGCCGTTGTGGCGCATCCATCCGCTTTCCAATCCGTGGCTCGTGGCCGGGGTGGCGTGCGGGATGCTGCTCATCGCCATCACCCTGTTCGTCCCGACGGTCATGGCCGCGTTCGGCCATGTGCCGCTCACGGGCGCAGACCTCGGCCTCGTCCTCTCCCTTGGCGCCGTGCGCGTGGTCGTGATCGAGGCGGTGAAAGGCCGGTTCTTGTCGCAGGGAGCCCGAAAGGGTTAAATGCGGCCATATGTTGCCGGAATACCCATGGGGAAGCCGCCGGGACGAGCTTGCCGTCCTTGAAGAGGATTTCGATGATTTGTGCCGCGCGCATGAGGAGCGGGAATCCGGCCCAGGCTTTGAGGCGGAGGAGGCGGTCGTCCGGGAACAGGCGGACACCGAAGACGCGAGCGAAGCGGAGCTCACGGCGAAGATCGGCCCGGGCTGGCTCGAGGAATCCGAGGACTGTCCGCACCATGACGGGCATGAGCATGAACCCGCAGACGCGACGGCGCACGGCCCTGACATGCCGGTGCTCGAATTCCTGCGTCGCGACCTCGAGCGCGAGCCCACGTACGAGCGCGCGCTCGCATGGGCCGGCCCGGCGTTCCGCTTCGCGAAGGCCGCCTACGCCAAGGAGCGCCACCCGCAGCTCCTGCGCGTGTGCCTCAACGCGTGCTTGGTGCCCATGAAAGTCTCGTATGCGCTGAACGAGCTCGCGCACGAGGACGCCTACTCGCTCGACGTGGCGGACAAGGAACTCGAGCTCGCGCAGGCATATCTTTCCCGCGCAACGGCCTCGCTCGAGTCCCTCCGGGCAGCCGGCAGGCTTCCGGCCGAACAGGAAGGACTCATCGCGCTTGCCGCGCCGGTCGCTGAAGCCGTAACCGAAGCCCGGTCGCGCATCGCGCGAGAAAGGAAGCGCCGGCAGGATACGCCGCTGATATGAGCGTGCGCGTCGCCGCCATCATCCCCGCGTATGACGAGGAAACGACCGTCGCGGACGTGGTGCGCGCCGTGAGGACGAGCCCGCTCGTGTCAGAGACGATCGTCGTGTCCGACGCGTCCACCGACCGGACGGCCGCCGTCGCCCGCGAGGCCGGCGCCAGGGTGGTGGAGCGCCCGACCAACGGCGGAAAGGGGGCCGCCGTGCTCTCCGGCCTCGCCATGACCGACGCGCCGCTCGTCCTGCTGCTTGACGCCGACCTCGTGGGACTCACCGCCGACCATGTCGAGCGCCTGCTTGCGCCCGTGCTCGACGGCAGCCGCGTGATGAACTGCAGCCAACGCGACCGCGGGTGGTTCACCCCGTTCACGCGCTGGCTCCCGCTCGTGTCCGGCGAACGCGCGCTCCCGCGCGAGATCATCGAGCGCGTGCCGCCGCATCTGCTTCGCGGGTTCCAGCTGGAAGAGGCGCTCAACTATTATTGCCGTCGCAACCGCCTGCCGTACGGGTCGGTGCCGCTCCCGGGCCTCACCATGCGGCGGAAGTTCCAAAAGGTGGGTTGGCGGAAAGCTCTGGTACAATACGTCCGCATGTGGACCGTCGTGGCTAAAGCAATGATCCTGGTCCGTATTGCCGCCCTGAAAGGGGAATTCTGACTATGCCTATCGATTTCACCAAACCTACAGACCTCCAGGACGCCGTCGTCACCGTGATGGGCCTTGGGAGGTTCAAGCAAGGGAGCGGCATCGGGGCGGCCAAATGGCTCATGCGCCACGGCGCGCAGATCGTGGTGACCGACTTGAAGAGCGAGGCCGACCTCAAGGCGTCGGTGGACTTGGTGACCCAGTGGTACGAGGAGTACCGCAAGGAGTACCCGGATCGCGACATCTATGCGCCCGTGTTCGTGCTGGGCGAACATCGCGAGGAGGATTTCGAGAACGTGCAGCTCGTGGTGAAGAACCCGGACGTGCCGAAGGAATCCGCGTTCGTGAAGCTCGCCGAGAAGAACGGCGTGCGCGTGGAGAGCGACGTGTCGCTGTTCTGGCATTTCTATCCGCATCCTATCTGCGCCGTCACCGGCACGCGCGGGAAATCCACCACGACGGCGCTCATCGGGGAGATGCTCAAGCGCGTGCATCCCAAGACCGTCGTGGCCGGCAACATCATGCACAGCCCGCTTGAGGAATTGGATTGGATGCTCACGGAGGAGAAGCCGGTGCCGGTGGCGCTCGAGTTGTCGAGCTGGCTCCTGGAAGGGTTGGATCACGTGAAGGTCGGCCCGGAGGTGGCCGTGCTCACCAACGTGTCCATGGACCACCTCGACCGCTACGAGTCGTTCGACGCATATCTCGCGGCCAAGGAGATCATTTTCAACACGCAATCGCCGTCGCAAAAAGCCGTTCTCAACTACGACCACGAGATCGTGCGCAAAGTAGGCGAACGGGTGAAGTCCAGGGCCTTCTGGTTCAGCGCGAAGCCGTTGCCGGAGAGCGTCGAAGGGACGTATATCGCCGAGGACGGCACGCTGCACCTGCGCCTCGGCGGGACGGACAGGGAAATCTGCCACCCGCAGAACTGGCCGTGCCTGCAGGGCGAGCACAACGTGCAGAACGCGCTCGCGGCAACGCTCGCCGCCGCCCTTGCCGGCGTGCCGGACGAAGGCTTATGCATGTCGCTGCGGACCTTCGAAGGGCTCCAGGGCCGCCAGCAGACCGTGCGCGAGTTCGACGGCGTCACCTACGTGAACGACACCAACGCGACGAGTCCGGACGCCGTGGTCGCCGCGCTCAAGCGGTTCGCGAACGACAAGAAGCGCGTCGTGCTGATCGTGGGCGGCAAGGCCAAGGGGTTCAGCTTCGACGAGATGGCGGCTGCGATCCGCGAGCATTGCAAGCACGTCGTGTACCTCGAGGGAAGCTCGACGGCCGAGATCGAGCAGGCGGTCGGCACGTCCGTCCCGAGCGTGAACGTGAGCGACATGGAAAGCGCCGTCCTCGAAGCGAAGAAAGCCGCCAGCGCCGGCGACATCGTACTGCTCTCTCCCGGCACCGCCAGCTTCGGATTGTTCAAGAACGCCTACGACCGCGGCGGCCAGTTCGTGGAGGCGGTGAAGAACTTGAAGTGAATGCCGGATTTCGAGGTAAGACCAACGCTTTCCAGGACCCGGCTCTGGTTGATTCTGGAGGTCAGACGCTCAGCAAGATAAGGGAAACGACCCCGAGCGCGACGCCGGCCATCTGGATGGGCGAGAGGGATTCGTTGAAAAGAAGGAGTCCGATGACCAGGAATCCGGTCGTGCTGATGACGGTCCAGATGACGGAAGTGATGACGAGCCCTTCGCGCTGCAGGGTGGGGAGATAGAAGAATCCGGAGAGGAGATACCAGCCGAGCGCGACCGCGAAGAGCGCCGGGGACGGCTTCTGCGACCAGAGTTTTCCGAAATAATCCCCCGCAATGACGGAGCCGGCGCTCAACAGGAGCAGCACCATCACCGGCATCGTCCTCGCGAGCGTGATCCACCAACTCATACCTTCGTTGCCTTGATTGCTAAGAACATCGGGATCTCCTTGCGCGACAGGTTTTCGGCCTTGGCCCTCGCGCCGGGCTTGCTTACGCGGTTGCTGGTCCACTCCTCCATGCGCGTGACGGCGAAGCCGGCGTCGGCAAGGGCGTTCACGTAAGACGAGATCGGACGGTGGTATGAGACGGTCTTGACCGTCGGGTCCGTTCCTGGATGCGCCTGGATGGGGATCTCGAGCGCGGAAAGATACCTGTCCACGCGCCGGAACATCTTGGCGTTCCCCTCGTATCCCCAGCTGCTCGCCCCAGGGACGCGGAACGCCGGATGGTTCATCACCACGACGAACGTCCCTGCGGGCTTGAGGGCCTTCGACGCCTCCTGAAAGACCTTTCCCGGCTCATCGATATTTTGTATCGCCAGCAGGCAGGTGGCGCCGTCGAAGGAGTTGAGCGGATACAGCTTCGAGAACGCCCGTGCGTCGGCGATGGCGTAGGCCGCGTGCTTCAGCGCCTGCTTCTTGGCAATGGCGATGAGGCTCGGGGCGGCGTCGAACCCGCTCACGTGACCCTTCGTCCTGGCGGCGACCAATCGGGAAAACGCCCCCTCGCCGCAGGCCACGTCGAGATATGACGCCCCGGACTTGGGCGCGAGCAGCTTCAACGCCCCCGGATAGACGACGCTCGCGAGCAGCGTTCCGGTCTCTTCCTGGTGCTTGCCGTACCAGTCGGCCACGTTTTCCCAACTTGTCGGTGGCGCGGCAGGCATAGTGAGGCCATGCTATACTTAACCGGCGACATGCTCAAATCCCTCCTGCGCAAGCTGGTCCCCGAACCGGTGATTTCTCTGTATCACCTTGGCTTAGCGCACCTGGCGGCCTATTGGTACGGCCACCCGTCCAGGCATCTCGTGGTGATCGGGGTGACGGGCACCAACGGCAAGTCGAGCACGGTGCAGTTCCTGGGCCGGATGCTCGAGCAGATGGGGGAGAAGGTGGGATGGACCACCACGGCCAGCTTCAAGGTCGGGGCTCACGAGTGGGCGAACGACAAGAAGATGACGATGCTCGGGCGGTTCCAAACGCAGAAGCTGCTTCAGGCCATGGTGCTCAACGGGTGCGGATACGCCATCGTGGAGACCTCGTCGCAGGGGATCGAGCAGTTCCGCCACATCGGCATCGATTACGACGTGGCCGTGTTCACGAACCTCACGCCCGAGCACATCGAGGCGCACGGCGGGTTCGAGCATTACAAGAAGGCCAAGGGGAAGCTGTTCTCGCATCTCGAGGAAGGCGACGACAAGACGATTGGCGGTCGGACGTTCGCCAAGGCGGCGGTGGTGAACGTGGACGACGCGCATGCGCCGTTTTTCCTCGGCTTCGGGACCGAGCGTCAGTACGGGTTCGGCCTTGAAGGACGGACGAATCCCGAAGCGGCCATCGCCCGGTTCGTGCCGGTCATCGCGCGCAACGTCCATTCCTCCGGCTCCTGTTCGGTGTTCTCGGTGGATCACGTGGCGTTCCACCTGAAGCCGGTGGGCACGTTCAACGTGTACAACGCGCTCGCCGCCGCCTCCGCCTGCCGCGCGCTCGGGTTCGAGTGGGGCGCGATCGCGAAGGCGATGGGTAAGCTCGCGTCCGTTCCCGGCCGCCTGGAGGCGATCGACGAAGGGCAGCCATTCACCGCGATCGTCGATTACGCCTACGAGCCCTACGCGCTCAAGGCGCTTTACGACGCCGTGGGGCTCATGAAGCACGGCCGCGTCATCCATGTCACCGGTTCGGCCGGCGGCGGACGCGACGTCTGGCGCCGCGCGGAGATCGGCAAGCTGGCCGCCGCGCATGCCGACGTGGTAATCGTCACCAATGAGGATCCCTACGACGAGCCACCCATGGAGATCATCGATCAAGTGGCGAAAGGGGCCGAAGAGGCCGGAGGGGTCGAAGGGGAGACACTGTTCCGCGTGATGGATCGGGCTGAAGCGATCGACAAGGCGATCGGGATGGCGCAGCCGGGAGATTTGGTACTGGTCACGGGAAAGGGCAGTGAGCCGGTGATGGCGGTCGCTCATGGGAAGAAGCTGCCGTGGGATGACCGTGTGGCGGTGCGTAAGGCGCTCAAGGCCTTATGAATCTCCAACGCGTCATCCAACTGAAGCCGGAAGAGGAGATCCTCCTGGCCGTGCGCGAGGTGGTGTTGCCGCGCGTGCCGGCGTTCTTCATGCTGGGGCTGTGGTTCCTGCTCCCGTTTTTCCTCCTGTTCCCCCTGTTCCGTCTCGGGTGGTTGGGCGTGCTCGGCTTCTTCGCGATCCTCGTGCCGGCGGTCGTGTTCATCTGGCGCGCGTACCGGAAGTGGTCGGACACGATGCTCGTCATCACCGACCGGCGCGTGATCGACATCGAGCGCCGGGGATTGTTCGACACCGAGGTGTGCGAGGCCTCCTTCGCGGACGTGGACGAGGTCACCTTCCGCATCAAGGGGCTCATGCCCACCCTGTGCCGCTACGGCGACGTGGAGGTGAAGATTTCCGGCGCCGCGGCCGACATCGAGTTCTGCCGGGTGAAGCATCCGGCCAAGGTGCACGACCTCATCGCCGATTTGCGCCGAAGCGCGCGCGAGGGGGAGGCCGATCCGGCCGAGCAGCGCATCCGGCGGCTGGCCAAGGTCGTCCCGCTCGAGAAGATCGAGGGGATGCAACGCGCCGCGGAGCGGGAGGTCCGCACGGAGGCGGCGCAGCGGTTCTTCGGGGAGAAGGACGATGCCTGATATGCCGGAGCATCGCCCGAGCGCCATCAGCCGCCTGCTCCATTTCCGGGCCCTGTTCGCGGTGAACCTCGGGGTGTTGGCGCTCCTTGGCGCCGCGTTCGGGCGCGAGTGGATGCGCAACCGCGACATCCGCGACCAGATCGCGGACCTGCAGGGCAAGGCCGCGGCGCTCGAGGCGCGCAACGTGCGCATCGGGGAGCTCGCCACCATGCTGCAGACGGAATCCGCGATCGAGCGGGAAGCGCGGCTCAAGCTCGGGCTCAAGAAGCCCGGCGAATCCGTGGTGGTGGTCCGTCGCGATGAGGGGACGGCATCGGCCGCGGACCGCGGCGCCAGCGAGCCTGTCGACCCGCGCGGGGTCGCGAACTCCTCCAAGTGGTGGGCGTATTTCTTCGACCAGCCGCGATACCGGACGTTGGTCCAGAAATGAGGCCGTTTTTGAAAAGAAAAACGCCCTGAGTTTATCGAAGGGCGGTTTTCTGGAGCCACTTCCGGGATTCGAACCCGGGACCTCTGCTTTACGAAAGCATTGCTCTACCAGCTGAGCTAAAGTGGCGTGCGGAACCTGTCCATGGAGCGGGTAGCGGGAATCGGACCCGCGACTAATGCTTGGGAAGCACTCGTTTTACCACTAAACTATACCCGCGGAAGTTGTGTCGGACGACCGATGCGCGGTATGATAGGCGACGATTTCGCGCTTGGCAAGCTCTCGGACTGTGATCGAACTCAAAAACGTCTCGAAAGTGTATCCGCCGAACGTCGTGGGGCTGCGCGACGTGAGTTTGCATGTGAAGCCCGGCGAGTTCGTCTCGATCGTGGGACAAAGCGGCACGGGCAAGACCACGCTCGCCAAGATGCTGTTCGCGGAGGAGCGCCCGAGCCACGGCCGCATCACCGTCGGCGGGTGGGACATCACCGCGATCCCGGACCGCGACGTGCCGCTCTTGCGCCGCCAGATCGGCGTGGTGTTCCAGGATTTCAAGCTGCTGCCGAGGAAGACCGTGTTCGAGAACGTGGCGTTCGCGCTCGAGGTCGCGGGGGAACGCGGGAAACGCATCCGCGAGGTGGTGCCGCAGGTGCTGAAGATCGTGAACCTGCACGAGAAGGGCGGACGCTATCCCGACCAGCTCTCCGGCGGCGAGCAGCAGCGCGTGGTGATCGCCCGCTCGCTCGTCCATCGCCCCAAGATCCTGGTGGCCGACGAGCCCACCGGCAACCTGGACACCGTGAACACCCAGGAGATCATCGAGCTCCTCAAGACCATCAATTCCTTCGGCACGACGGTCGTCCTCGTCACGCATAACCGCGACGTGGTGAACGCCCTGCGCAAGCGGGTCATCAGCCTTTCCGGCGGGGAAGTCACGTCCGACGAGGAAGAAGGACGATATAAGCTATGACGACCGTCTTGCGCGTCATCAAGTTCGCCGGCCAGAATATCTTGCGTAACTTCTGGCTGTCCGTCATCACCGTGAGCATGATGACCTTCACGCTCCTGTCCGTGAACGTGCTGGTGGCGCTGAGCCTCGTGGCGGACCGCGCCATCGCCTACGTGGAGGACAAGGTGGAGGTGTCGGTGTATTTCAAGGCGGAGGCCACCGAGGCGCATGTCGCGGACGCGGCCGGGTTCCTGCGCGCGCTCGAGCAGGTGCGCGACGTGCGGGTCACGACGAGCGACGAGGCGCTCGAGCGCTTCAAGGCCCGCCACGAGCGCGACGCCACCGTGCTCGCCTCGCTTCAGGAGATCGGCAAGAACCCGTTCGGCCCCACGCTGGTGGTGAAGGCCCGCGCGCCGGGCGATTTCCCGTTCATCATGGAGGCGCTTGATCGCCCGCAGTTCGCGGACGACGTGCGCGAGAAGGACTTCACGGATTACCAGGGGGTGATCGACCGCATCCGCGAGACCACCGACCGCGCCCGCGCCGTGGGCGTCACCGTGGCCGGGACGTTCTTCGCCATCGCGCTGCTCATCGTGTTCAACACCGTGCGCCTGGGGCTCGTGATCCACCGCGAGGAGATCGGCATCATGAAGCTCGTGGGCGCCACGAGCGCCTTCGTGCGCACGCCGTTCCTCGTCGAGACCGTGCTCTTGAGCCTCGTCGCGACGCTCGTTTCCGCCGCGCTCGTGATCCCGGCCGTGGCCGCGGCGGATCCGGCGCTCGGGGCCTTCTTCGACGGCGCCGCCACGCTCGACCTGCTCGGGTTCTACCGACGCGAGGGGATCATGGTGTTCGGCATCCAGTTCGCCGTGCTCGCCGCCACCTCCATGATCGCCACCGGGTTCGCCATGCGCAAATATCTCCGGGTATAGCCGCGCATGACGAAACGGCCCGTGAGGGCCGTTTTGCGTTTCCACGTTCACCTGCCTTTTTCCGTCCCGTTCATCTCCTCAAGGACCTTATCCTCGATCCATTCCAGGTCCAGCGCCTTTTTCATGGCCGCGAGTTCCGGGTCGTGCCCTTTCATGCCGAGGCGATGCTGGATGTTGTCCAGGATATGGAGGATCTTCGTGATTTCCCGTTCCGACTGCACGTTCACCTGCAGGTCGATCTGCTCGCGCACGTCCGCGATCTTGGAAGCCCGATTCTGGGCGATGAGCACGATGATGGACAGGAAGATCGCCTCAAGCGAGACGATCGTGGTGAGCATCACGAACGGGTACGGGTCGAACACGGCGATGCCCGGGACCAGTCCGACATTGGCCGCGATCCAGGCCCCGAAGAAGATCGCGTTGAGCGCGAGGAACGGCAGCGTGCCGAACCGTTCCACCAGCACCTCGGCCACATGCATCCTGCGCGAATGCGCCTGGCTCATCTTGGAATGGAAAATCTCGGACACCCCGCGCGTGGCGGGCTGCCGTGGTCCGCGTTTCGCGGGCCGGGTCGCTTTCCTCCTTGGCATAACGTCCTAAAGTATATCATAAAACGAAAACACCCGGTGGGCCGGATGTTCCCATGGTTCGGGGGGATGGAATCGAACCATCATTCACAGCTTCAAAGGCTGCTGTCCTGCCTTTAGACGACCCCCGAATGCCGGTTGATGGTAGCCGGAAAAGGTCGGAAAATCAACTGGTCGGGGTGAAGCTTATCGGCTTGCCATAAAACCTGGAAGCGAGCGAGTCGTCCACGGAGTTCGCGGTCGTCAGATACGTTCTCTCCCCGTCCGTCCTGATGCGCGCGGAAATGTCAGGGTGCCTGTCGAGATAGTCCGCGAGCGCGTCCGCGACGATGGGGCCTTGGCCGAGGATCCGCACGTCTTCGGGAAGGTGTTTTTTGAACAGACCCTCGACGAGCGGATAGTGGGTGCAGCCCAAGAGGGCGGTTTCCAGTCGGGGATCGAGCGCCATCATCTCCTCGCAGAATCCGGCCACCATCTCGTCGGCATCTTGCGTACGGTCGCGGCCTTGTTCGATCATGTCCACGAGTCCGGGACAGTCGATTTGCGGGACCGGTCCGCCCAGCTCGCGTTCATACGCACCGCTTGCGACGGTGGCCGGCGTCGCGAACACGCCCACGCGTTCGGCCGCGCCGATGCGCTCCACGGTCGGGCGGATGACTCCCAGCACGCGACGGTCCGGGAATTCCGTCGGAAGGATTTCCTGCTGGATGCGCCGCAAGGCGTTGGTGCTCGCCGTGTTGCAGGCGAGGATCACGAGCGGGCAGCCCATCCCGAACAAGGCGCGCACCCCTTCGAGCGTGAACGCGAAGATCTCGTCCTGGGGCCTGGTCCCGTACGGCGCCCGGGCGTTGTCGCCGAGGTAGACGGTGGAGAGGGAAGGAAGGCGGCGGTGGATGTCCTTGAGCACCGTGAGCCCGCCGAATCCGGAGTCGAATATGCCCAGCATATGGGATATACTTTCGACACTATGGTACAGGTATCTGTCATCCGTGGGGAAAACCGCAGGGAAAACGTCCGACGAGCCATCGAGGCGTTGCCTCCCGATGTCCTCGCGGGGCTCGTGTCGGCCCGTTCGGTACTCATCAAGCCAAACCTGGTGCACCACTTGAACCAGCTCGCCTCGACGCATGCGGACGCGGTACGGGCCGTGCTCGACGTCGTCCGTTCGAAGACGGCCGCGCCCGTCGTCATCGCCGACGCCTCGTATCACGGCACCAAGGCCGCGTTCCGCCATTTCGGGTACGAGAACCTGCCTGGCGAATACCCGGACGTCCGGCTGTTTGACCTGAACGACGACGCGACCGTGCCGGGCACGTACGTGAAGCGCGACGGATCGCTCGGGCCCATGGGAATCGCGAAAACGGTCGCGGAATCCGATTTTACGGTCGACCTGACGGTCATGAAGACCCATCGCGACGTCGGCGTCTCCTTGTGCGTGAAGAATTGGACCATCGGCACGTGGGTGGCGGCTTCCAGCATCGGGCTTTCGGGCCGGATCTGGGCGCGCGCTCCGTACCTGCACGCGCAGGGGAACGACGCCCACCACGAGACGATCGCGGAGCTCCTGCGCCAGACCAAGCCCGACCTGTGCGTCGTGGACGCCTTCCTCGCCATGGAAGGGGACGGACCCACGCATGGCGACCCGGTCGAGATGAAGCTCGCCCTCGCCGGCACGGACGCGGTCGCGGTCGATTCGATCGGTTGCCGGCTCATGGGCATCGATCCCTCGGGCATCCGCTATCTTGCCCTGGCGTCGCAGCGGGGGTACGGTGTGTTGGATGAAACGCGGATCGACGTGGTCGGCGAGACGGACTGGAAGAGGTCCATAAAATTTTTTGTCAGGCCTTAGGCCTCAGGCGGACAAGGCTTCAGCGCTTAGGCCTTATCGCCTGCGGCCTTATCGCCTGCGGCCTTATCGCCTGCGGCCTTATCGCCTGCGGCCTTATCGCCTGCGGCCTTATCGCCTGCGGCCTTATCGCCTCTCATCATATGCCTACCAAATTCACCTGCCTGTTCCCAGGCCGTTTCCAGCCGTTCCACAACGGCCACATGCTGGTCGTGAAGGGAATGGCCAAGCTATGCGGCAAGCTGGTAGTGGCGATCGGTTCCTCCGACAAGAGCGGCACGAACGAAAACCCGTTCACGGCCGAGGAGCGCCGCGACATGATCCAGCGCGCGCTGCAGGGCGAGGACATCATCCCAAACTTCGACGTGGAGTTCGTCATGGTCCCGGACATGGCTTCTGATGAGGCGTGGGCCAAGGCCGTGTTGGAAAAGGCAGGCGAGGTGCACCAGGTGTGGACCGGCAACCCGGCCACCAAGGCGCCATTCGTCGCGCTCGGCAAGGAGGTGAAGGACATCAAGGAGGTGCCGGGCATCAGCGCGACGGACGTACGCGCGATGATGAAAGCAGGGGGCGACTGGAAGGCGAAGGTGCCGGAAGAGGTCGCGGCCACCATCTCGGCGCTCAACGGGGTGGAACGGGTGAAAGGGAAATAATCCAACTTATCCTTAACTCCTTAAGGAGTATGCAAAAAGCCCAGTCGTCACACGCTCTGCGCGTTGCCGGGTTCTTCGTCATCCTGTACGCGCTTTGCCTCATCTGGCAGATGTGGAGCACGGACCCGGCGGTCCAGGAGTTCCATCTCACCTCGCTCAAGTTCCTGTTCCCGGGGTTCACGGGGTTCGCCTTGCCGAGCATCATCGTGGGCGCCCTCTGGAGTTTCGCGTATGGGTTCGCGGGTTCGCTCGTCTTCCATGCCTTCCACGAGAACGGCTGCGCGCCTAAGAAATAACCTACAGAAGCCGGCATATGGCAAAAAAGCTGAAGCTCGAGGAGCCGTTGATGCTGGGGTTGGGAGTCGCATCGCTCGCCAAAGAGCGCGCGGCGGACTTCCTTGATTACCTCCTGAAGGAAGGGAAGCTGGCCGCCAAGGACCAAGCCAGGATGCGCAAGGACCTGGCCGCCCGGGGGAAAACGGAATATCGGGCGATGTCGACCGGGTATGGGAAGGCCGTCCGGGAGACGCTCAAGACGCTCGACATCCCGACGCGGTCGGAATTCGAGGCGCTGAAGCGCCGGGTCGCGGGAAAAAAGAAGAAGCGGAGCTGATCAGGAGGGTTTTTGCCTGATTTTCGACAGGACGAGCAGGCCAAGCACGGTTCCGATCACCACGCCGGCAGCCCCGAATGGGATGCCGGCGATGCGTTCCACCCCTTCCAGATGGAGCAGGACGGCGGTCGCGAGCAGGTCGGCCACAAGAAAAAGCGTGAGGAACTTGATGTCGGCCTGACGGTCGATCTCCTCCTTGATCGCGTCGAAATCCGTCGCGTCGACCTTGATCCCGATTTCTTCGCTTTGCACGAGCTTCATGAGCTTACGCGCTGCCTCGGGAATGTCTTCGAGGAGGTTCGCGGCGTCGAGCAGCACGTCACGGCCGCGTTTCGCGATACGCTCCGGCGTGAGGTCCAGGGTCATGATCCGCTGGAGGTACGGCCGTAGCTTTTCCGCGACGTCGAATTTCGGATCGAGCAGGAGCGCCATGCCCTCCATAGTGACGATGGCTTTCGCGAGCAGGACGACGCTTGAGGGGAATGTCACCCCGTGCGACGCGCCGCTCACGACCGTGCGATAAAACGCCATGGACAGGCGTTCTCCGGCCGTCGGGGAATAGAACCAACGCTCCAGGATGACCGTGACGTCCCGCCGGAACCCGTCCACGTCCGACCGGTTGTCCGTGCGCGCCATATGGAGCATGTGGTTGACGGCCCCGTTAGCGTTCTTCTCCAGGAAGTCGACGAAGCAGCCGATCAGTTCGCGCCGCGTCTTGTCGTCGATGTGCCCGACGATGCCGAAATCATGCAGGCATACGACGTTGTTCGGCAGGACGAAGAAGTTTCCCGGATGAGGATCGCCATGAAAAAACCCGTGTTCAAAGAACTGGCTGTAGACGAGCCTGGCGCCGATTTCGGCCACGACCTTCCGCGAACAACGAATTTTCCTATACGACGCGAAATCGTCCATGTGGATTCCATGGCTGAAGTCGGTCGTCAGGATGCGCGGGTTCGTGTGTGTCCAGTGGACGCCTGGGATAAAGACCTGTTCGTCGTCTTTGTAAAGCGTTCGGAAATGCTCGATGTTGACTCCCTCGTTCACCAGGTTGAGCTCGCGGAGCGTCCATTCCCGAAATTCGTCAATCACCCGGCGAGGCTGATACGGACGGGTTGCAGGGACATGGTCCTCCAGAAGCCTTGCGAGCCATCGCAGCAAGGCGATGTCCTCCCGGGCAAGCGCCTCGATATTCGGACGCAAAACCTTTACCGCGACGGTTTTTCCGTTCGGCAACACGGCGCGGTGGACTTGGGCGAGCGACGCGGCGCCGACGGGTTTCTTGTCGAAAGACCTGAACAGCTTCGTTAGCGGCTTCCCGAGTTCCTTCTCGATCGAGGCCTTGACCTGCTCGAACGGGAACGGCGGGACCCTGTCTTGCAGCTTACGGAGCTCGTCGGCGACCGGCTGCGTCACCAGATCGGCGCGCAGACTCAACATCTGTCCGAGCTTCACGTACGTGCCGCCCAGACGCTCGAAGGCCAGACGGAGTTTTTTAGGAACATCCGAGAGTTCCGTCATCGCTTCTTCTTCGATCGGACAAGGAAGGTCCGCAGGTCCGCCTGTTCGCCTCATCCATCGCTTGTGGATCGGGACGACGAACTGCAGCTTCATCCGGCTGATCCACGCGCCGAACCCGAGGTCGTAAAAGACGCCGACCACTTCGCGGACGCGTTTCAGATGCGGACGGCGCATGACGGCCATAGGTCAATCCTGTATAGTATAGCGTAATCATTCAGTATCATCGACAGTATGATGGGTTTCTACGACGGTTGGGGGATGATGGGAGCCGGATTCGGTGTCATGTCCCTGTTCGGATTCGTCTGGATACTCACCTGGACGGTGAACTCGGTCCTCGTCGGTTGGCTCCTGTGGGTGCTGATCAAGAAACATTCGAAGTAAGGATATGAGACGGAATCTCGCCCCGTTCGATCGCCTCGTCCGCATCGCGCTCGCCGCGATCCTCCTCTTCGCCGCGGTCGTGCTCTATCAACATCCGGTTGCCAGGATCCTGGCATTCGTCGGCGGACTTTTCGCGCTCGCGGAAGGCCTGTCCGCCGCCTGTCCGCTTGCCGCGCATCTGGGGGCGAAGGGCGTGAAGGATCGCCTCGACGAGAAGGCCTTGCTGCTCATAGGCGTGGTCGGGACGCAGATGGTGCTCGCGTACGAGTGGTGGTCCGCGGGATGGGAAAAGGTGTCGAGCCCCGGATTCGTCCAGGGCATCGGCGGCACGCTCGCGCGTTTCGCGAGCGAGAACCCGTTCCCGTGGTATAAGGATTTCCTCCTCGGGTTCGCGAGCGAGAACGCGACAGTGTTTGCGCAAGCGGTGCAGTGGAGCCAGGTCGCCATCGGCCTGACGCTCGCCGCCGCCGGGGCCGCCTACGTCTTCCTGAAGGACGCGGAATCCCGACACAACGCCTTAGCCGTTTCCGCCATCGCCTTGTTCGGCGGGATGCTCATGAACGCCAACTTCTATCTGGCGGCCGGCTGGACAGGTCCGGGCACTCATGGCATAAATGTGGTGATGTTCTGGACCCAGGCGATCCTTATCTACGTCTGGCTCTCGATGCTCATGGCAAGAACGAAGGCATGAATCGAAGACTGACCATCCTGACGATCGCCGCGGCCGCCCTGTGCGGCTTCTTTGCCGTCGCGCAGGCGTCCACGCAGCTCTCGATGATGCCGGAGATGGACCTGGGCTGCCTTTCATCCTGCATCGACCAGGCGATGCAGGATGCGGCTCCGGCGGCTTCGCTCGCCCTGGCGGCGACGGTCGCCATCAGCGCGTTTGCCTGGCTGTTCGCGACCCCGGACCTCACGTCGCGTTTCGAGGCGCAGACGGCGCAGGACTCCGACCGATGGAGACGGAGAAGGTTGTCGCAACGGCGGGAATGAAGCGAAGGGACGGCGTCTCGTTTCTTCGTTTTTGATTTCTTCCTATGTCTGAACATCAGCTACCCGACTGCTGCACGCCGGACGCGCCGCGCACGACCGACTGGAAACGCGTCGGCGCGTTCGCGCTCGCCATCCTCGGCACGTACCTGATTCTCGACCGCACCGGCCTCGCGCGCTTCTCGCCGCAAGTCGGCGCGGCCGTGGGCCTGGGATCCGTGCTCGTCATCGGGCTTGCGTCCACGCTCTCCTCGTGCGGGGCGCTCGTCACGGCGCTCGTCGCCGCCTCGGCCAAACCCCTGTCCTTTCACCTGCAGTTCCATGCCGGACGCATCCTCACGTTCGCCACGCTGGGCGCCGCGCTCGGATGGATCGGCGGATCCCTATCACTCTCTCCGGCCATGTCGGGCGCGTTGGTGCTCGTCGTGGCCGCCCTGATGCTCGCCTACGGCCTCAAGATGCTCGGACTCGTCCCGGGGCGCCTGCTCTCGTTCAAGACGCCGGCATTCGTCGCGAAGCTCTCGAGCGACCCGTTGTTGCTTGGCGGCGCCACGTTCTTCCTCCCGTGCGGATTCACCCAGTCCATGCAGCTGTACGCCGCTACCGCGGGAAGTCCCACGCAAGGCGCCCTCGTGATGGCGCTGTTCGCGCTCGGGTCCGCGCCGCCGCTCATCGCCGTGGGCATGGCCGCCTCTTCCGGAAAGAAGCGCTCAAAGCATTTTTCCACGGCGGCCGGCATCCTCATCGCGACGCTTGGCATCTTCAACGCGCAGAATGGGCTAGCGCTTCTTGGGATCGCCCCGGTGGCAGCCTCAAGCTCCTCAAGCCCCTCAATCTCCTCAAGCTCTCTCGCGAACGGCGAACAGCTCATCCAGATGGAAGTCACGCGGTACGGGACGTACGAGCCGGACGTGCTCACGGTGCGAGCCGGCGTCCCGGTGCGTTGGGAGGTGGAACGCGGCAACGAAGTGGGATGCGGCGGCACCCTCCTGTTCAAGGAAGGAGGGATCCGGGCGCAACTGAAGCCTGGCGAGAACGTCTTCTCCTTCACCCCGCAGCGCCCCGGCCGATACCCGTTCACCTGTTCGATGGGGATGTTCCGTGGGACGATGGTGGTCGAACCGAACACCTGATATGGAAAAGACCTCTTTCGGCATCAGGGGGATGCATTGCGCGAGCTGCGCGGTGAAGATCGAGAGCAGCCTGGCGAAGACGCCCGGCGTATCTTCGGCGAGCGTCAATTACGCGCTTGAGAAGGCGGCGGTCGAATACGATCCCGAGAAAACGGACGAGACGACGCTGCATAAGGCCGTCACGGACCAAGGGTATTCGGTCGCCGGTTCCGCCTCTGCCAAGGCGTCGGCGGGCAGCCATGTCATGCCGGACGGCACCGTGATGAGCGGGGAAGACCCCGCCTCCGCCGAGGCTTCGGCGGGCGGGCATATGGCGCACGGCGCGGACATGAGGAAGGCCGGACGAAAGGCGGCGCTCGCACTCGGGCTCGCCGCGATCCCGCTCGTGCTCGTCATGTCGGGGCTCGAGATCCCGGGCGACGTCGTGGGCATCAGCCCGTCGGTGTGGGTGCAGGCGATCCTCGCGACGATCGTGGTGCTTGGGCCGGGCATGGAGTTCCACCGCGTGGCCGTAAAGCAGGCGATCCGGCTCTCGTTCGGCATGGATGCGCTCATTTCCATGGGAACGCTTACGGCGCTCCTATTCAGCTGGTGGCAGCTGTTCGTCGACGGTCACCTCTATTTCGAGGTCGCGGCGATCATCACCGCCTTCATCCTGCTCGGCCGCTACTTCGAGGCCAAGAGCAAGGGGCGCGCGAGCGCGGCGATCGCGAAGCTGGTGGAGCTTGGGGCGAAGACGGCGCATCGGTTTAAGGCGGGAAGGCCTCAGGCGGACAAGGCCTCAGGGATGGAAACGGAAGAAGTCGCAGTCGACGGATTGCGAGTGGGCGACGTCGTGCTCGTGAAGCCTGGCGAGAAAGTGCCGGTGGACGGGGTCATCCTCGAGGGCGCCTCGTCGCTCGACGAGTCCATGCTTACGGGCGAATCGCTGCCCGTGTCGAAGAAGGCCGGCGACCTCGTGTTCGGCGCGACCGTGAACCAGCAGGGAGCCTTGACCGTCGAGGTGAAGAAGGCCGCGGGGGACACCGTGCTCGCGCAGATCGTGCGGCTCGTGGCTGACGCGCAGATGAAGAAGGCGCCGATCCAGAAGCTGGTGGACCGCATCTCCGGCGTGTTCGTGCCGGTCGTCATCGGCGCGGCCGCCGTCACCTTCGTCGCCTGGTTCGTCGCGACGGGCGACGTCACGGCCTCGTTCGTGCCGGCCGTCGCCGTGCTCATCATCGCCTGCCCGTGCGCGCTCGGGCTCGCGACGCCGACCGCCATCATGGTCGGGACGGGTCGCGGCGCGGGCATGGGTATCCTCATCAAGAGCGGGGAGGCGCTCGAGCGCAGCAAGGCGTTCCATGTCGTGATGTTCGACAAGACCGGGACGCTCACGGAAGGGAGGCCGGTGGTGACGGGTATCGAGGTGACGAAGGAGCTTGAGGAGCCTGAGGTTCTTGCGATCGCGGCGGGTTTGGAGGCGAACTCCGAGCATCCGCTTGCCAAGGCGATCGTCGCGTACGCGAAGGAGAAGGGCGTCGCGCCGGCCAAGGTGTCCGGGTTCTCGGCCGTGGCCGGACGCGGCGTGTCGGGTTCCGTCGACGGGGGACCGGTCCTGCTCGGCAATCTCCGGCTGATGGAAGAAGAGGGCGTGGACGTGTCCGCCGTGCGCGAGGCCGTCGTCGCGATGCAGGCGAAGGCGCAGACCGTGATGGTGCTCGCGCGCGACAAGAAGGCCGTTGCCGCGATCTCGGTCGCGGACAAGGCGAAAGCGACGGCAGCGGAAGCCGTGAAGGAGTTGCGGACCATGGGCGTCGAGGTCGTCATGATCACCGGCGACCATCGCGCCACGGCCGAAGCGGTCGGGAGGGAGCTCGGGATCGACCGCATCGAGGCGGAAGTGCTCCCGGCGCGCAAGCTCGAGATCGTGAAGGAGGCGCAGGCCGCGGGCAAGAAGGTGGCGTTCGTGGGCGACGGGATCAACGACGCGCCCGCGCTCACCCAGGCTGACCTCGGCATCGCGGTGGGGAGCGGCACGGACGTGGCGATCGAGGCCGGACAGATCGTCCTGGTCGGAGGCGGACCGGAAAAGGTCGTTGACGCCATCCGCCTGTCGCGGCGCACCTACGCCGGCATCCGGCAGAACCTGTTCTGGGCGTTCTTCTACAACGTGGCGGCCATTCCGCTCGCGGCCCTCGGACTGCTCAACCCCATCATCGCCTCCGCCGCCATGGCTTTCTCATCGGTCTCGGTGGTGCTAAACTCGTTGCGAATTCGGAAAGCGAAATTATAACGTCTTTGCGAGGAGACCCGCAGGTCGACGAAGCAACCTCCCGGGAGATTGCTTCGTCGCCTGGACGGCACGCTCCTCGCAAAGACAGGCGTATGAAATCCGCCCTGAAAGCCATCAAGACGTCCATCGACTCCCCGCGCGCCGGCCTCGAAGCCGCGGCCGCGGCGCTCGCCGTGTTCGCCCTCCTCATCCTCGTCCCGGTGTACACCACGCCCGGGAACGACATCCTGTTCCAGCTGCACATCACGCCCTGGGAAGTGATCGTGCTCATGGGACTGCTTTCCGTCCTGAACGGCCTGCTGTTCGTCATGTACCGCCATGCGAAGCGGAACGAGAAGAGGCGCCCGAGCACGAAGGAAGCGACCACGCTGCTTGGCATCGCCGGCGCGTCGGTGCTCTCCACGCTCGCGTGCGCAGCCTGCTATTCGTCGGTGCTCGCCGTGTTCGGGGTGGGCGGCACCGCGTTCATCGTCACCAACCGCTGGTGGTTTTCCGCCGCCGCCATCGGCATCACCCTGTTCGCCATGCATGCCACCGCCAAGAAGGTGAACGGCACCTGCGAGACAGCTTGTAATACCTGAACATGAAACCGATCCTCACGTACGGCATCCCCGTCCTCGCGGTCGTCACCCTGCTCGTCTTCGCCTTGAAGTCGGAAGCGCCGGAACCCTCCGTGCCCGAACCTGCTCTGGAAATCTCCGAACCCGAGTCGTCGACCCGCGAGCTGGCCATGGCCTGCGTCACGCACGGGTCCGCGATCAGCTATCACGTGCATCCCGAGCTC
The DNA here is from genome assembly GCA_004297215.1 of Patescibacteria group bacterium. Lineage (NCBI taxonomy): Bacteria > Patescibacteria group bacterium. The sequence goes on along the minus strand of SCUM01000001.1, from coordinate 274,254 downwards.
GCCATCCTCGTGGACGGAGAGCGCGTGGAGCTTCCCGCCGACATCGGGGTCGATGCCTCATGCATGCGCGCATTGCACACGCACGACGCCACCGGCAAGATTCACATAGAGTATCCCACCGAGCAGCCTTTCACCCTCGGCGACTTCTTCGCCGTATGGGGCAAGCCGTTCTCCGCCACGCAGATTCTCGACAAGGTGGCGGATGACTCGCATGCGGTCACGATGACGGTCAACGGCAAGCCGTCGACGAAGTTCGAGAATCTCGTGATGCGCGACCACGACGTGATCGTGATCGAGTACGGGGAGAAATAGGTGTGGGAGCGCGCGGCAGTTTACGTGACATTCAAGAACACGATCTTTCGTTGCGCAAGTTCGAAATCCTTGTAGTTCTTTTTCGTATTGAGCGCCAGAAGCCGTTTGAGTGATTTGAACGCAGATTTTGGATCCGATGGAGACAATCTTTTTGAAATGAAGGATAGGAACACCGAGACGGCCTTCTCGGAAGAGAGATCCTCGACTTTTGATGGAAAAGGGTTCCAACCCCGCCCAAATGGGCGGGGCGGTTGGTCCCGGGCTGGTGGACCCAGCGGGAATCGAACCCGCGACTCCCGGTGTCAATCCAGGTGAAGTTGCCACTACTTCCATGGGCCCACGATCTGCCCAGGGTACGAACAAAAAACGCCCCTCATTTCAGAGGGTCGTTTTATGTGACACCGAGAGGATTCAACCATGAACCTCACCTGGATGAGAACAGCATATGCTAAAAAGTGTTTTCCGTCAACATCAGATTGTGGACAACTCGCCTGATTCCCGATAGCCTGTCCCCACAATCCGTTCACATACCCCCTAGAGCCCTGGCTCTCGGGGCGTTTGCGCATAAGTTAGGGGGTAGTGGGTAGGTGGTAGGGAAGGATAATTTTTATGAAATTCAAACTGAAGGCTCCGTATATACCTGCTGGCGACCAGCCGAAAGCCATCGAACAGTTGGTCGCAGGCTTGAAGTCCAAGGACCGCTTCCAGACGCTGCTTGGCGTCACCGGCTCGGGAAAGACGTTCACGATGGCCAACGTCATCCAACAGACGCAGCGGCCGGCGCTCGTGCTCGCGCATAACAAGACGCTGGCGGCGCAGCTGTGCAACGAGTTCCGGGAGTTCTTCCCGGAGAACGCGGTGGAGTATTTCGTGTCGTACTACGACTACTACCAGCCGGAGGCGTATCTGCCGCGCACCGACACGTACATCGAAAAGGAGGCGATGATCAACGACGAGATCGACCGCCTGCGCCACGCGGCAACGTCGGCCATCCTTTCCCGACGAGACACGATCATCGTGGCGTCCGTCTCCTGCATCTACGGCCTCGGCTCGCCCACCGAGTACAAGAAGGAGGTGCTGCATCTCAAGGTCGGCGACCCTTCGACAGGCTCAGGGCAGGGATCGAATCGCGAAGAGACGATGAGCCGGCTCGTGGACATGCAGTTCGAGCGCACCACGGCGGACTTGAAGCGCGGCAGCTACCGCGTGCGCGGCGACGTGATGGAGGTGATGCCCATGAACGAGGAGATCATCTACCGCATCTCCTTCGAGGGCGACACGGCTTCGCGCATCGACGAGCTCGACCCGGTGACGCGTTCGCACAAGGCGTCGCGCCAGGACGAATGGCTATTCCCGGCCAAGCACTACGTGGTCCCGGAACGGACCAAGGAACGCGCGCTTACGGACATGCGCCGCGAGCTCGACGAACGGCTCAAGGAACTGGAGGCCGAAGGGAAGCCGCTTGAGGCCGAACGCCTCAAGCGCCGCACGCGCTATGACATCGAGATGATCCAGAACGTGGGGTACTGCAACGGCATCGAGAACTATTCGCGCCATTTCGACGGACGCAAGGCCGGGGAGCCGCCGTACACCCTGCTCGATTACTTCCCGGAAGATTTCCTGCTATTCGTGGACGAGTCGCATGTCACGGTCCCGCAAGTGGGCGGGATGTATAACGGCGACCAGGCGCGCAAGAACACGCTCATCGACCACGGGTTCCGCCTCCCGAGCGCGCGCGACAACCGCCCGCTCAAATGGCAGGAATTCGAAAAGAAGATCGGCCAGGCCGTGTTCGTCTCGGCCACGCCGGGCCTGTTCGAGCACAAGGTGTCGGCGCAGACGGTCGAACAGATCATCCGTCCGACCGGGCTGGTTGACCCGGCCGTGGAAGTGCGGCCGGTTTCCGGAAAGGGTGGAAAAGACGGAAAGGGCGGAAAGGGGCAGGTCGAAGACCTGATAGGCGAGATCGTCGCGCGGGCGGCCAAGAACGAGCGCACGCTGGTCACCACGCTCACCAAGAAGATGGCCGAGGACCTCACGGAGTTCCTGAAGGAGAAGGACATCAAGGTGCAATACCTCCACTCCGACGTGAGCACGCTCGACCGCATCACGGTCCTTACGGATTTCCGCAAGGGCACCTACGACGTGCTGGTGGGCGTGAACCTGCTGCGCGAAGGGCTCGACCTGCCGGAAGTCACGCTCGTCGCCATCCTCGACGCGGACAAGGAAGGGTTCCTGCGCTCCGAGACGTCGCTCATCCAAACGATCGGCCGCGCGGCGCGCAACGTGGACGGCAAGGTGATCCTCTACGCCGACCAGATGACCGGCTCGCTCAAGAGCGCCATCCGCGAGACCGACCGCCGCCGCAAGATCCAGCTCGCGCACAACGCGGAGCACGGCATCACCCCCAAGACGATTCAAAAGAAGATCAAGGACATCCGCGCCATGCTCGGCGCCGATCCGGATGCGACGGTCGAGAAGATCCTCGACATCGAGATGGTAGCCGAGCCGCATGAGATCGAGGCCGTCATCAAGGAGAAAGAGAAACAAATGAAGGTCGCGGCCAAGGAGCTCGACTTCGAGACCGCCGCCATCCTGCGCGACGAAATCGTGTATCTGATGAGAGAACTGAAAGGCAAGAAGGCCTCAGGCGGACAAGGCCTCAGGAAATCCTAAGGCCTTCACGCCTGAAGCCTTACCGCCTATCCGTATGAACGATTCCATCCGCATCAAGGGCGCGCGCGAGCATAACCTCAAGAACATCTCGCTCGACATCCCGCGCAACAAGCTCGTGACCATCACGGGGCTTTCGGGCTCGGGGAAGTCTTCGCTCGCGTTCGACACCATCTTCGCCGAGGGGCAGCGCCGGTACGTCGAGTCCCTGTCCGCGTACGCCCGGCAGTTCCTGGGGCAGATGGAAAAGCCGGACGTGGACGAGATCGAAGGGCTGTCGCCGGCCATTTCCATCGACCAGAAGGCGCACTCCAGCAACCCGCGATCGACCGTGGCCACGATCACGGAAATCTACGACTACCTGCGCGTGCTGTACGCGCGCATCGGCGTGCCGCATTGCGTCACCTGCAAGAAGGAGATCCGGAAGCTGACCAATGAAGAGATGGTGGACGTGGTGCTGAAAGGGGCCGGAGTGGCCGAAGGGACCGAAGGGGGGAAGGGATCGATTAAGATTCTGGCCCCGATGGTCCGCGGGCGCAAGGGGGAGTACTACCAGCTGCTGTACGACCTCTACAACTCCGGGTTCGCCAAGGTGCGCATCGACGGCAAGGAATACGACTTGAGCAAGCAGATCAAGCTGTCGCGCTACCAGCAGCACACGATCGAAGTGGTGGTGGACACGATCGCGCTCTCGCTGTTCGCCAAGGACGAGAAGGCCGCGCGCCAACGCCTGGCTGACGCGCTGGTACAGGCCGTGGAGCGCGGCGAGGACGTGGTGACGGCGATCTTCCCGGACGGGCGCGAACAATTGCTTTCCGCCAAGTTCTCCTGCCCGGACGACGGGTTCTCGTTCCCCGAAATCGAGCCGCGCCTGTTCTCGTTCAACTCGCCCTACGGCGCCTGCCCCGAGTGCCACGGCCTGGGCACGGCCGAGCTGTTCAGCGAGGAGCTGTGCGGGTTGTGCACGGGCGACCGACTGAGAAAGGAGGCGCTGCACGTCTGGCTGCCGGGGGGCAAGGCGGACAAGGCCCCAGGCAGGAAGGCCGCAGGGATGTCGATTGTCGACCTCACGAAGCTCTCGATCGACCAAGCGCATTCGTACCTGTCGACGCTTCTGCTGTCGGAGCGCGAGAAGGAGATCTCGGGCGCGGCCATGAAGGAGGTGCTTTCGCGCCTCACCTTCATGCTCGACGTGGGGCTGCATTACCTTACGCTGAACCGCATGGCCGGAACGCTCTCGGGCGGCGAGGCGCAGCGCATCCGTCTCGCGAGCCAGGTCGGTTCGCGCCTCGTGGGCGCCTTGTACGTGCTCGACGAGCCCACGATCGGACTTCACCAGCGCGACAACGACCGCCTCATCGAGACGCTGCTGCAACTGCGCGACGCGGGCAACACCGTGCTTGTCGTCGAACATGACGAGGACACGATCCGCGCCAGCGACTACATGATCGAGATCGGGCCGGGAGCGGGCGTGCACGGCGGGGAAGTGGTGGCCGCCGGGCCCACGCCCAAGATCTTCGAGGACAAGAAGTCGCTCACGGCCGCCTATCTGCGCGGCGACGAGATGGTGCCGGTCCCCGAGGAGCGCCGCAGCCCGGCCAAGGACGTCATCAAGATACGCGGGGCCTCAGAGAACAACTTGAAGAACGTGGACGTGGACCTGCCGTTGCGTCGCTTCGTGTGCATCACGGGGGTATCCGGCTCGGGCAAATCCACGCTCGCGTACGAGACGATGTACAAGGAGATCGCGCGGCGCCTCTACGGCACGGCGCATACGCCCGGCAAGCACAAGGCCGTACTCGGCATCGAATACATCGACAAGGCGATCCTCATCGACCAGGGGCCGATTGGCCGCACGCCGCGCAGCAACCCGGCCACCTACACCGGAGCCTGGGGCCCCATCCGCGACCTGTACGCGGCCACCGAGGAGGCGCGCTTCCGCGGGTACAAGCCGGGGCGCTTCAGCTTCAACACGCCGGGCGGCCGGTGCGAGAACTGCGAGGGCCACGGCACGATCGCGATCGAGATGCATTTCCTCCCCACGGTGCACGTGGCGTGCGAGGTGTGCCGCGGCAAGCGGTTCGACCGCGAGACGCTCGAGGTGCAATTCAAGGAGAAGAACATCTGGGATGTCCTCGAGATGACGGTCGAGGAAGGCGCGGAGTTCTTCAAGGACATCTCGCCCATCGCGGACAAGTTCGACACCCTGGTCGAAGTCGGCCTCGGCTACCTCAAGATCGGCCAAAGCGCGACGACCTTGTCGGGCGGGGAAGCGCAGCGCGTGAAGCTGTCGAGCGAATTGTGCAAGCGCTCGACCACCCGCACGCTGTACTTGCTCGACGAGCCGACGACAGGACTGCACTTCGCGGACGTGCGGAAGCTGCTGGAGGTCCTCCATACGCTGGTCAAGAAGGGGAACACCGTGGTCGTCATCGAGCACAACCTCGACGTGATCAAGACCGCGGACTGGATCATCGACCTCGGCCCCGAGGGCGGCGACAAGGGCGGGGAGGTCGTGGCCACGGGCACGCCCGAGGACATCGCGCGCAACGCGAGGAGCGCCACCGGCCATTACCTCAAGCGGTTGCTGAAATGAAAAATGACCGGATCCGCAGAGGATCCGGTCATCCAGAGACGCGTCAGCGGCGAAGGACCTCGTTCAGTCGTCCCAGTCTCCCGTGATGCAGGAGAACATATCGAACACGCGTTTGGCTTCTTCGCTCTTGAGGTCGTTGCGGCGCATCCGCGGCACGGACGGCTTCTTGGGTTCCGGCGGAGGCTTTTTCGCGACCGGAAGCGGTTCCTCGTGCGCCTCCACGGCCGGCGGCGGCTTGAGCCGTTTCGGCCGTCCGGTGCGCACCGACGCCTTGGCGCCGCTGGGCATCACGACCGCTTCCGGTTCCGGTCGTGCCATTGGCGGTGCAGGCGCCGGAGTCGGGGCCGGCGGTTCCGGCTCGGGCGTCTGGGACGCGGGGCGAGGCGGTTGCGGCTTCGGCCGGACGATCGGCGTCTTGCCGAGGAACGCGTCCCATCCGCCCTTTTCGTGGAAGTCCAGATACTGGGCGGCCGGATGTTCCGGAAGCCGCGGGTCGAGCCGGAGCTCGACGAAGTAGTCGTATTCCAACCGGTTCCGCGTCCCAAGGGCGCGCGCCTCCGCGGAGGCCTCCTCGAACGTCTCATACGGCGGCGTATCGCGCCTTGCTCGGTCGTCCATGCGGCCTCCTTTCAAGGGGGCTCCGTCCGTTCTATCGGAACCTCGCGTCCGTGTCAATGGGATGATGAAGAAAAAGCCGCCCCTTGCGTGGAGGCGGCGGTCCGACGGGCGAGGAGGAAGTCAGTCCTCGATGTCCGCGCCCGCGACGCGCACGAGACGTCCGCGGATCGCCGGATCCTTGGCGCGCACCGCGTGCGGCGGAATCCTCGGCGGCGGGATGCGCTTGGACGATTTCCTGGCGCCGAGCTTCATGTGCGCGTCGACCCTCTTGAGGAACCCCGGCCAGTCGCCGTGGAGCTTCCATTCTTCGCGGAACGCGTAGTACGGCTGCGCCGGGAACTGCGGGTCTTCGCGCGCCGCCCGGTCGTACCCTTCGGCACTGCGGATCCGGCGTTTCGCGGCTTCTTCCACGAGCGCGTCGTAGCTGTCGATCCGGTTGTCAGGGCGATCGCCTCCGGCGTCATCTTGCTTCATGCACGTGCCTCCATACGTGGAATCGCAATGATAGACGAAAACCGCCCGCGGGTCAACCCCGACGAGCGGTGGACGAAACGGTTTCGGTCGCCTAGTGCTGGAATCGGCGGAATTTCGCCTTGAGCGTCTCGGGCGCGTCTTCCCAGAACAGCATGATGGCGGCGCCGAGAAGCCCGATGTCGCGCACGGTGACGGAATCGATGCCGGACACGGTAAGGACGATGGCGAGATGCGCAACGGCCACGGTCGCGGCGATCCAGACGAACGCGTCCACGAGCAGGAGCAAGCCGATAGCGAGGTCGAGCACGGCCGTGCCGATCATGGCGAGTTCGAGCGGGACGGGGAGGAGGTTCGCGGCCCAAGGCTGGATGAACCCGCCCCAAGATTCCGGCTCTTTGAAGATGAGGATGCCGATCCAGGCGAAGGTGATCCCCATTGCGACGCGCATGATGTGGTAGGCGGAAGGTTTTGACATAGGGATAGGCATTGAAGGCCTCAGGCGGACAAGGCCGCAGGCAAGAGGACAAGGGCCATGACGAGCACCGTGCCGGCTGACATGAGGCACCAGAAGCACCAGGCCTTGAGGACGCGCCATTGGATGAAGGTGAGCGCCGCAGACATGACCAGGCCGCCGCCCACCAGGAGCTTGGCGCCCAGTTCCCACCACGGCACCGGACCGGCGCCTATCACCAGCAGCGCGGTAAGGGCGCTCATCGCGAGGTAGAACGCGAGGCCCAGCAGGTCGTTGTGCACACCGAAGAGGGAATTGTACCGGCTCTCAAGCACCTTGGAACACCCGTTCACGAGCACGCACACCGGCCGTTCGGCCGCCTTGCGGGCGCGGATGAGGTAGCTCGTCTCGGCAATGCCGATCGCGGCCATGGTGAAGAGGATGGCGAAAGCGGTCACACTATTCCACGATCAAGGTGCCGACCATGCCCTTGGCCTTGTGGCTCCCCACGTCGCACCAGAATTCGTAAGAGCCCGGCGCGGTCGGCACCGTGAACGACTTTGTCGTTCCCACCGCGATCGGGAGCTTGGCGACCCCGTCGATCACGAAGGTGTGGAACCCCTCGTTCTTGGTGAACGTGATGTCCACCTTTTGCCCGGCCTTGGCCGTGATGGTCGTCGGAGAGAAGAAGAAATTGCCGACCTCCATGTCCACCTTGAGGACGTCCCCGTCCGGAGCCGACGGGTTCGGTTCGCCAACCGCGATGGACGGCGTCGGGGCCGTTTCGGTCGTGGCGGGGGCGGCCGATGAGCATCCGGCGCCGGCGAGCGCGAGGGCGGACAGGACGAGGAGCGCTTTCTTCATAGCGAGTTTGAGGCTAGTATCAATTGAAGCAATTATGCTCCCGGCATCCATAACCATCAAGGACGGTTCGCTCCCCGATTCTCCCGGGGTGTATTTCTATTACGACGCGGCCGACGCGTTGCTGTACGTCGGCAAGGCCACCTCGCTCAAGAAACGCGTCGCGTCGTATTTCACCAAGGCGCACAACGCCCGTCTCGCGGAAATGGTCGGTCGGATCGCCCGCATCGACTACGTGGAGACGCCCACGGTGATCGAGGCGCTCGTGCTTGAAGCGAATAAGATCAAGGCGCTCAAGCCGTACTACAACGTGCTGATGACGGACGACAAGACGTTCAATTATCTCGTCGTCACCAACGAGAGATTCCCGCGCCCGCTCATCATGCGCGGCCACGAGCTCGAGAAGCTGGGCGTGAACCCGTTCGACGCCGCGCTCTCCGGCGCCGCGAAAAAGAAGTTCCTTCGCGTCTTCGGCCCGTACACGAGCGGCCTGTCCCTGAAGCGCGCGCTCGACCTCATCCGCAAGGTGATTCCGTGGAGTACCTGCATCCCGCCTGCGCATACCAACTCCCAACTCCCACATACCAACTCCCGCCCCTGCTTCGACGTCCACCTCGGCCGCTGTCCGGGCGTGTGTACGGGAGCGATCTCGTCCGCAGACTACAGGAAGATCATACGTCGGTTCGTGCTGTTCTTTGAGGGGAGGAAGGCGCTCCTTGTCAGTCAGATGGAACGCGACATGAAAGCGGCGGCGAAAGCGAATCAGTTTGAGGAGGCGGCAAAGTTGCGTAACGGGATTTATGCGCTCGAGCACATCCGCGACGTGGCGCTCATCACGCGCGAGGACGTGGAGCTCCCGTTCTCGAAGCCCGAAACGGACGGGGGAATCGACCTGGACGGCCGCATCGAGGCGTTCGACATCAGCAACATCTCCGGCACGTCGAACGTGGCGTCCATGACCGTGTTCGTGGAAGGCCGTCCGGACAAGACGCTGTACCGCACGTTCAGGGTAAAGACGGTCGAGGGCGCCAACGATTTCGCGTCCATGGCCGAGGTGGTGCGCCGTCGCCTCGTGCGCGGCATCCGCGGCGAGAAGGGATGGGAGCTGCCGCAGGTGATGGTGATCGACGGGGGAGAGGGGCAGGTGAACACCGTCGAGGGAGTAATCGAGGAGCTTGGGGAGCTTGAGGAGCTTCATGTGCTGGGAATCGCGAAGGGGTTCGATCGTCGTCAGGATCGACTGGTGTATGACAAGGACGATGCCGAGCTCGTGAAGGTCATCCATCGCGGCAAAGAGCTGTTCCAGGCCGTCCGTGACGAGGCGCACCGGTTCGCGGTAAAGTACCATCGCAACGTGCGAGGGAAAAAGTCTTTAGGAAAAAGGTAATTCGAACGTATGTCCTACGATCTCAAGCGCGATCCGCTTACGGTCACCACCATCCATGCTGTCCTTGGGGGGCTGATCGGAATGGTGTGCGGCATCCTGTTCCTCTATCTCATCATTGGTCTCGCGAGCGTCCTGCCAGGCGGTGAACCAGGCGTCGAGGGTCTTCCGGTACAAATCGCGATGATCGGCGGCTCGGTCCTCGGCGCTATTCTCGGCGGAATGGTGGGATTGCGGAAATCGTAGTAAGGCGACATAAAAACGCCCGGCACGCGCCGGGCGTTTTGGTTGCCTAGTACCAGCGGCCCATCATCCCCCAGCCCCAACCGGAAGAGGACCACACCGCGAGCGCCGCGGCGAGCAGGATGAGGTCGAACTCCCAGCCCATCTTGTCGTGCGCCGTGAACGGCGTCTTCCACACCTGGGTCTTGTAGTAGATCGCGCCCACCATGACCGCCGCGAGCACGAGCGCGCCAAGGCTCATGGCAATCCCCGTGCCAACGGCCAATCCGCCCACGAGCTCCGCGATGCCCAGCACCTGCACCTGCGTTTTCGACCATTTCATCGCCGTTGCCATGCCCTCGGGCTTTTGGATCTTGGGGAGGCCGTGGACGATGAAGATCGCGGCAAGGGCAAGGCGCAAGGCGAGCATGCCCAGGCCGCCGGCCATGAAGTATCCGTACATCATAGTGGGGAATGATTAGTTATCCACAGAACATGGATAATTTTTATAAATGATACAGGATTAGCCAAGATTCAGCGATGGTGGAACGTGTTGACCCGTGTCACGCAGTGGCATATAGTGGTTGCAGGTGGAACGAAGTGGGGATTGAACTTCGGTTCAGTGCTCGCTTTTTCTTAAGCAGTTCTACCCCACCCACAGTCCCATGTTCATTGGTGAGTACAAACACACCATCGACGAGAAGGGACGCCTGGCGATCCCGGTGAAGTTTCGCCAAGACCTCGCGAGAGGGGCTGTGGTTACGCGAGGTCTTGACGCTTCGCTGTTCCTGTTCCCCAAGGAGGAGTGGGACAAGCTTGCCGAAAAGCTGGCAGGTTTGCCCCTGGGGCAGTCCAATTCGCGCGCATTCGCCCGGCTCATGCTTGCGGGGGCAATGGACGTGGACGTGGACAAGCAGGGACGGCTCGTGGTTCCGGAATATCTTCGGAAGTACGCCGGAATAGCCAAGAACGTGGTGGTCGCGGGCCTCTATAACCGCCTGGAGCTCTGGGATACGGAGCGCTGGGAGGCCTACAAGGTCCAGACCGAAGCGGAAGCAGGGAACATCGCAGAGAAGCTCGGGGAGCTGGGCGTGTAGCTTGTCAGCCCTTCCGAAGCTCCACCCGTCCACCGAAGTCCAGCAGGACGAAGGTGGATCAGGAGCGAAGGAGGGTCAGCCCAGGACTTGAGTGGCGCGGCTCCGGCATGGATGCGGGTTTACTGAACCTTTTCCCGCATCCGTACCGGTACCGCGCCACTCGAGCGCGTCCCGTATGAGCGAAATCGTGCATGTTCCAGTGATGTTGACCGAAGTCCTCCAAGCCTTAGATCCGAAACCAGGCGAGGACTTCCTTGATGGAACCGTGGGGCAGGGTGGCCATAGCGTTGCCATCCTTCAGAGAACCGCACCCCTGGGAAGGGTGCTCGCGATCGATCGGGACCCGCGCAACCTGGAGGTTGCCAAGGAACGGCTCAAGCCGTTCGGGAACCGGGTGATCGCCGTGCAAGGGAATTACGCGGACGCGGCCGAGGTGGCCCGTGCGCATGCAATGGTTGGGAGATTTTCCGGGATCCTTCTGGATCTTGGGTTTTCGTCTGCGCACATCGAGGATGCGTCGCGCGGATTCTCGTTCATCCACGACGGGCCGCTCGACATGCGTTACGACCCGGGGGCTGAGCTCACCGCCGCGGCGGTGGTGAACGGATGGAGAGAGGAGGAACTTGCCGAGATGCTCCGGCTTTACGGAGAAGAGCCGAACGCGCGACGGATCGCGAAGGCGATCGTCGCGGCAAGACGGGAAGAGCGGATCCTCACGACCGGCCGCCTGGCCGAGATCGTGGGAACGGTCGTGCGGCGCACGGGGCGGATCCATCCGGCCACGCGCACGTTCCAGGCGTTGCGCATCGCAGTGAACGACGAGTTGGGCGGGCTCGCGCGCGCATTGCCGGAGCTCGTAGGATTATTGCCCCCCGGCGGCCGCATCGCGGTCATTTCGTTCCACTCGCTCGAGGATCGCATCGTGAAACGGTTTTTCAAGGCACAGGACGGGAAGGGCCTCCGTCTCATCACCAAACGGCCCATCCCCGCTTCCGACGAGGAAGCACGAAGAAACCCGCGCGCCCGCAGCGCCAAGCTGCGCGTCGCGGAAAAGACCTGAATCATTTTGTGAACAACGTCCCCCCCACGACGCAAACGCCTCCTTCGGGAGCGCCGAAGCATGCGATCCGCGCCGCGTCCGAGTTTTTCGGACGCCACGTGGTGGCGTTCAACGTGCTCGGCTTCGTCGCGGTGCTGTGCGGGGTTTCGGCGTACATCGCGCAGATCAACGGGTCCGTGGCGGCCGGGTATGCGCTGCGCGACCTTGAGGTGCGCGTGGACGCGCTCGCGCTCGAGAACGAGAAGCTGGAGGTGGCGGCGCGCAAGGCGCAGTCGCTGGTCCGTTTGGAACAATCCGTGAAGATGATGGGGCTCGTGCGAGCGGACGCGCCGGCCTACGTGGAGGCGGGACGCCCGAGCGTGGCGCTCGCCCGATGATCCCGAAATGGCCGAGAGGCCATTTTGTGTTATACTTCAGCCCATAAGGGGGATCCATGCTACAGACCGTCGTCATCGACACGCACCAGGCCGCCCAGTACCTGTCGAGCATCAACTGGCTGCAGCCGTCGTGGGATGTGTTCATCATCCTGTTCTTCCTCGTTTCCTCGCTGCTCTACGGCATCAGCCTCGGCCGCGACCGCATCCTCGTGATGATGGTGGCGATCTACATGGCGCTCGCCGTGGTGAAGTACGTGCCGTTCATCAGCGAGTTCCAGGCGAGCATCTCCGTGAACGACACCTTCGCGCTCAAGGTGAGCGTGTTCCTGGGCGCGTTCATCCTGCTGTTCTTCCTCCTGTCGCAGTCCGCGCTCCTCAAGGCGTTCGGCGCGTCGGCCGAGCAGGGGAGCTTCATGCAAGTTGCCGCGTTTTCCGTCCTGCACGCGGGCCTGCTCATCAGCGTCACCCTGTCCTTCTTCCCGGCCGACACGTCGCCCTGGCTGTCGCCGCTCACGCGCACCGTCTTCACGAGCGACGGGGGCAAGAGCGTGTGGGCCCTGCTCCCCATCGTCGCGATGGTGGCATTCGGCGCGATCCGGCGTAGGGAGGCGTGAAGGCCTCAGGCGGACAAGGCTTCAGGGATTTGAAGGATTCGTCAATCTGTGGCCTTCTTGCCTGAGGCCTTATCGCCTCATCCATGGATCGCAGGGCATTTGACCGCTTCTATTGCGCGAACATCGATCGTATCTACCGATACGTCCGTTTGCGCGTCCCGGACGAGCCGACCGCCGAGGACCTGACGAGCGAGATCTTCCTGAAGGCGCTCGCGGCGTTCGACCGCTACGACGAGGCCGTGTCCCGCTCGGCCTGGATCTACCGCATCGCGCATAACCACCTCGCCAACTGGTACCGCGACCGGCGCATGCATGTGGACCTCGATGACGTCTGCGACCTGCTCGTGGGACAGGACGGTCGCGGCCTGGAGCAGCGGACCGACGACCAGCGGCTGGTGGCCAGGGCCTTTTCGGCGCTGGAACCCGAGGAACGACGCCTTGTTACGCTCAAGTACCTTGAGGGGTATGGATACGCGGACATGGCCGAATTGCTCGGCCGGCCCGCGACGTCGCTCAAGATGGCCACGCATCGCGTGATCAAGAAACTCCGCGGATTGCTGTGATCGTATGGATTGGCTGACACGTTTCAACCTCAACCGGATGCGCCGGCGCCTTTCCCCGCGCCGAGCGTTTCGTGTCGCGTTGTATGCGCGGCTCGCCGCCGAGGGCGGGTTCGTGGCGCGTCCCGCGATGCGCCTTCGTCCGGTGGCGGTGGGGCTGTGCGCGTTCGCGTTGCTCGTCTCCGGCACCGGCGCGTTCGCCTATGAGAGCCCGGACGTGGTGGAAGGGCACCCGTTGTTCGCGATGAAGCAGGGGATCGAGACGGCCGAGGCGGCGATCGCGAAGACGAGCCCCGAACGCGCCGCAGCGTTTTACGCGAAGATGCTGGAAAAACGCCTCAAGGAAGCGGAGCGGATCGCAAACGGGCGGCAGGAGCGCCTCATCGAGCGGGCGGCGGACGAACGGGAGCGTTACGAATCCGTGCGCGAGCGTGTAAAGTTGCGTGAGGAGTCCAAGTCCCGGCTCGGCCCGGAGGTCCGCGACCTCGTGAAGCGCGTCCGCGACGGCGACGGCACCCGCGAGGAAAAGCGCAAGCGTTTCAAGGAAGAGGCGAAGAAGCTCATCGACTCGCACCGTCGCGGCGGCATGGACGGACGCGACCGGGACGAAGATCATCCATCTTACGAAAATTAACCCTTCTCTTATGACGATGACCATCGTCCTCAAGCGATCGTGGATCGCCGCGTGCCTCGCGCTCGCCGCCGCCCTCGTCGTGCTGCCGGTATTGCCCGCGGCCGCCCAGGATTCCGCCGAGGCGGAAGCGACGGAGGAGACGACGACCAAGATCGAGCTCAAGGGCCAGCTCATCGAGCTGTCCTCCACCGACCTGCCCACGACCATCGTCGTGCGCGTGAACCCGACCGGCGCGTTCAAGGATTACACGGTGGAGGTGCCCGTCGGCGCCGAGGTGAAACCGGCCATGTCCACCTGGATCACCGGGGATTCCCTCAAGGTGGAAGGGACGCTCAACGACAACACCCTCGTCGTGACGGCGCGCGAGGTCAAGGACCTTTCCTTGAGCCTTTCCGGCCGCGAAGGGGTGAACGGCTGGGTGAAGGCGATCGATACGGCCGCATCGACGATGACGGTCACGTGGAAGGAAAAGGACACCGTGCTCAAGGTGACGGGCAAGACGCATCTCGTGGTCCCGCCCAAGAACCCGGCCGTCCTTGCCGATTTCAAGGTCGGAGACCGCGTCCGCGCCCGCCTGGTCGAAGGGACGGCCACGAACGAGGCGAGCATCATCGTGGCGCTTCGCCGCGGGGACGACATCTTCCTGAAGGCCCGCACGCGCCCGTTCACGGGCACGCTCAAGGCGATCGACGAGTCCGCGAAGACGCTCACGGTGGAGCTCGCGGCTGACAAGCGCCTGCGCGCCGACGACGTGAACAACCTGGTGGGCGTCCCGGGAGAGCTGGTCACCGTCAAGGTGGATGAGCACACCAAGTTCGTACGAAAGTACAAGGGAGAGGCGTCGCTCGACGAGCTCACGGTCGGCGACACGCTGTTCGTGGTCGGCCGCGTGGACGACGACGGCACCATCACGGCTCGGCTCATCAAGGACGAATCCATCTTCAAGCGCGGCGTGGCCCGCCATCTGGGCAAGATCAAGGCGATCGACACGGCCAAGAACGAATTGACGGTCGAGCTCGCCCTGCGCAAGGAGCTCAAGGGGTCCATCCATGCCCAGAACGAAGGGGTTTCCCGGATCGACACGAGCGTCACGTGGAAGGTGACGTACACGGACGACACGAAGATCAAGAAGAATGGCAAGGAAGCCACGGAGGCCGACCTCAAGGTCGGGGACATCGTCCGCGTGGAAGGGGTCGCCAACGCCACCCTGCACACGGTCGCCGCCTCCTTCATCCACGCCACGTCGGCCGATTTCCACCCGCTCAAGCGCGAGCGGCCGCTCAAGGAGATCGTGAAGGAGCGCATCGAGACCGCCCACGGAAAGCGCCACGCCGAGGATATTGTGCGCGAGCAGGAGCCGGAAGATGCCGAGGAGGAGGATGCGGATGAGGACGAAGACGAGGATGATGATGAGGATACCGACGAGAGTGACGAAGACGAGGATGATGACAGCGAGGACGAAGACGAGGACTAAGCAGCAAAACCCCGCCGTCCAGGCGGGGTTTGCGTTTAGGGTCGCTCCCGATATACTGCGTGCGACTATGATCCGGCTCTACAACACGCTCACACGCAAGGTCGAGGAATTCAAGCCCATCCAGGAAGGGAATGTCGGCATCTATGCCTGCGGCCCCACCGTGTATTGGTTCGCGCATGTGGGAAATTTGCGCACATACGTGTTCGTGGACGTGCTGCGACGTGCCCTGTCGATGGCCGGCCTGAAGACGAAGCTCGTCATGAACGTCACCGACGTGGGCCATCTCACGGATGACGCCGACCTGGGCGAGGACAAGATGCTGCTCGCGATGCGTCGCGAGGGGAAGACCGCCTACGACATCGCCCGGTTCTACGAGGCGGCGTTCATGAAGGACCTGGCGCGGTTGAACGTCCTGCCGGCGGATGCGTATCCGCGGGCCACCGACAACATTCCGGAGCAGATCGACATGATCCGTCGACTGGAGAAGAACGGGTACGCGTACGTCACGTCCGACGGCGTGTATTTCGAAACGTCGAAGCTCCCGGATTACGGCCGGCTGTCCGGTCAGAAAGCGGAAGACAAGAAGGCGGGCGCGCGCGTGGACATGGGCGAAAAGCGGAATTCGACGGACTTCGCCCTGTGGAAGTTCTCGCCGACGGACGGGAAACGCGAAATGGAGTGGGAATCTCCCTGGGGAAAAGGGTTCCCGGGCTGGCACATCGAGTGCTCCGCGATGTCCAAGAAGTTTCTCGGCGTCCCGTTCGACATCCACACCGGCGGCATCGACCATGTGCCGGTGCACCACGAGAACGAGCTCGCGCAGACGCAAGGGGCCGACGGCGTCCTCGAGGCCAACGTCTGGATGCACGGCGAGTTCCTCACGGTCGACGGCGGCAAGATGAGCAAGTCGCTCGGCAACCTGTTCACGCTCGAGGAATTGGTCACCCGCGGATTCGATCCGCTCGCCTTCCGCTATTTCTGCCTGGGCGCCCATTACCGGACGAAGCTGAATTTCACCTGGGAAGCGCTCACGGCGGCGCAGAATGCGCTCAAGCGCCTGCGCGACACGGTCCGAGGTTGGGATGAGCCTGGCACGGTCGGATGTGCCGATCACGAGCGTGCGTTCTGGAAGGCGATCGAAGACGACCTGAACACGCCGGAAGCGCTGGCAGCCCTGTGGAACATGGTCGAGGACGCGTCGCTCCCGAGCGCGGCGAAGGCCAAGTCGCTCGCCGTGTTCGACTCGGTATTCGGGTTGGGACTCGTCGATCTCGTCGGAAAGGCGATCGAAGTCCCGGACGACGTCCATATGCTGGTGCAGGCCCGCGAAGCGGCGCGGAAGGCAAAGGATTGGAAGGAATCCGACCGGCTGCGCGACGAGATCGCCGTTCGAGGGTTTGCCGTCGAAGACGGCGCGAACGGACCCGTCATCAAGACTTCCTAAGGCCTTCAACGCCTGAGGCCTTGTCCGCCTTTTGTGCTACAATAGCCCCATCTATGGCCTTGGAGCCCGAAAAGAAAGGTCTTGCCCCGGTCGGCGGGGAGATTCGAGTTGAACCCGCCTCCGCTGAAGCTACGGCGGGCAGGCGGGTTGAAGCTGCGCCGGAAGGGAAAGAGGAGTTTGAAGAGCTTGAGGAGCCAACGACAGAGCAGGCTGCGACCGAACCTGTCGCGGCACCGACCCCCGTGCAGATGGTGCAACGGGTCATCCAGGCCCCCAAGGACCGGATGACGGCGGAGGTCGAAGCGGTCCTTTCCGAAGGGCTTGAAGAAATCTACAAGCAGCTTTCTCCCAAGGAGCGCGCGCATTTCAAGAAGCAGGGCGAAGAGACCGCGCGTTCGGTGCGGGAGCTGCTCATGCAGACCAAGGTGAACGTGAAGAAGGTGTTCGACGCCATCCGCGACTGGCTGAAGCTCCTCTCCGACCGGGCGAACAGGTTCTACTTGGAGCAGGAAGCCAAGATCAAGACCGACAAGCTCCTCTTGCTCGCGGAAGCGGAGAAGCGTGAGCGCGGCAACGCCGTCTAACCATGTTCCAGTTCGGCCTCGAAACGGACGTTCCCCCGTCCTTCGTCGACACGTCGGCGGCAAACGACGCCATCGCCCAGTACGGGTGGGTGGCGGCGGTTGGCGTCGGCATCCTGTCGTTCGCCGGGCTCGTCCTCCTGCTCATCCGCCGTCGGATCCGCGCCCGCCGCGGCGGGTTCGACCACGTGGTGCTGTCCGTGAGCCTCCCGAAGTTCCGGCACGAGGAGGAGAGCACGCGCACGGGCACCAAGGAGCAGCTCATCGAGGCCGTGGCCGCGGCGGAAACGATGTTCTCCGCGATCGGCGGGCTCAAGCCCCGTCACGGGTTCTTCACCTGGCTCAAAGGGAACCATGAGGAGATGTCCTTCGAGATCGTGAGCCATGAGAAGCTCATCCGGTTCTATGTGGCCGCTCCCCGCCACCTGCAGGCGTTCGTCGAGCAGACCTTTTCCGCCAGCTATCACGACGCGCACGTGGAAGAAGTCGAGGACTATAACATCTTCGCGCCTACCGGCGTCATCCTTGGCGCGCACCTCGCGCTGCGCCGCGACAGCGTGTTCCCGATCAAGACGTACCGCGGCCAGGACAAGGATCCGCTCTCCGCCATCACCAACGCGATCGCCAAGATCCCCGAGGGGAGCGGGGCCGCGTTCCAGTTCGTCGTCCGCTCCGCCCCGGGCGGCTGGCGCAGGGCCGGCGTGCGCATCGCGAAGAACATGCAGCAGGGGATGACGCTTGAGGAGGCGATCAAGGGCAAGCGCAAGGGCGAAGGGAGCAGCGTCGCGCAGCTCTCCGGATTCGCGTCCGCGAAGGAAGGGCAGGAGCCGCCCAGGGAGCACAAGCTGTCGCCGCAGGAAGAGCAATTGGTGAAGGGGCTCGAGGAAAAGGCGAGCAAGGCCGGGATGGAGGCCAACATCCGCCTCATGGTAAGCGGACCGGACGCGCAGAGCGCGCAGTCGACGCTGTCCAACATGTTGAACGCCTTTTCGCCGTTCAACATCTACGAGTACGGCAATTCCTTCGAGAAGCGCGTGCCCCGGTCGAAGACGAAGATCGTGCGCCAGTTCATCGCGCGCGCGTTCGACGAGAAGGCGAGGATCGTGCTCAACGCCGAGGAGATGGCCACGCTCTGGCACATGCCCACGCCCTGGACCGAGACCCCCAACATCCAGTGGCTCGGGGCGCGCGCCGGCGCCGTGCCAAGCAACGTGCCCACCGGTCCGCAGGACGGCGGCGTGCTCGAGATGGGATATAACGTGTACCGCGGGGTGAAGACCCCGGTGTGGATCAAGGAGGCCGACCGCCAGCGCCACATGTACGTCATGGGCAAGTCCGGCGCGGGAAAGACCCAGCTGATCGCCTCGCTCGCCGTCCAGGACATCAAGGCCGGCCGCGGCGTGGCCGTGGTGGACCCGCACGGCGACCTCATCGAGCATCTCCTCGCGAACATCCCCAAGGAGCGCGTGGACGACGTCGTGCATTTCTGCCCGTCGGACACGGACCGGCCCATGGGGCTCAACATGCTCGAATGCAAGGATCCGAGCCAGAAGGACATGGCCGTGCAGGAGATGATCGCCATCTTCTACAAGCTG
Source organism: Patescibacteria group bacterium (assembly GCA_004297215.1). Lineage (NCBI taxonomy): Bacteria > Patescibacteria group bacterium. The sequence continues at coordinate 255,227 of SCUM01000001.1, read as the reverse complement.
TTCCCGCCGGAGATGATCGGGCCCATGTTCGAGCACCACATGCGCAACGCGATGCTCACCCTCATGTCCGATCCGGAGCAGGCGGGGAGCATCATCGAGATTCCGCGCATGTTCTCGGACGTGGATTTCCAGAACAAGTGGCGGGCGAAGATCACGGACCCGGTGGTGATGTCCTACTGGGTGAACGAGGTGGACAAGACGAGCGACTTCCACAAGTCCGAGATGCTCGGATACCTCATTTCCAAGGTGGGCCGGTTCGTGGAGAACGAGATGATGCGCAACATCATCGGCCAGCAGGAGTCGAGCTTCGATTTCCGCGAGGTGATGGATGAGGGGAAGATCCTGCTCGTGAACCTGTCGAAGGGGAAGACTGGCGACGTCAACGCGGAGCTCTTGGGCCTCATCATCGTGTCCAAGCTCCAGATGGCCGCGCTCGCCCGCGCCGACATGCCGGAGAGCGAACGTCGCGATTTCTACCTCTACATCGACGAGTTCCAGAATTTCATCACGGATTCGATCGCCACCATCCTGTCGGAGGCGCGCAAGTACCGGCTCGACCTCATCATCGCCCACCAATATGTCGGACAGCTGGTGAAGGACAACGACACGAAGATCAAGGACGCCGTGTTCGGCAACGCCGGCACCATGATGGTGGGCCGCATCGGTCCCGAGGACGTGGAGATCTTCGAGAAGATCTACGCGCCGGACTTTTCCGGGTACGACATGCAGAACAGCGACAAGTTCACCTGGTATACCAAGATGATCGTGGATAACGCTTCGGTGAAGCCGTTCACGATGGGCTTCACCCCCGCGCCCAAGGGAAACGTCGAGCTTGCCGAGGCGATCAAGGAGCTCTCACGCCTCAAGTACGGCCGCGACAAGCGTCTCGTGGAGGCGGAAATCCTGGAACGCACGTCTATCGCCGCCGCCGCGCCCATCCAGTCGGACGTGGGAGGGAAATAAATCCAGACAAACACCAATATGCCAACCGACCAGCCTGATTTCACGTCTTTCGAGCCCGAACCCGACGAGGCGGGCGATCCGTCGGCGCCGGCGCTCTGTGCGCAAGGCCGGACGGAACTGGCGGCGCGGATCCTCCATCAGGCGCACGAGGCGATCGGCAACGCGCTCGCCCTGCTTGAGGGCGGCGACGGGGCACTGGCGCACCGGCACATCGCCTCGCTTGTCGCGGGGAAGCGGCAGGCCGCAGAGGCGCTCCAAGGCGGCGGACAGGTCGTGGAAGGGGTGTTCGACGGGTGCGCCATGGTGGGCAACGACGGCCGCAGCTATCGGGTGCCGCCCAATTACGCGTCCAAATCCCGCCTGGTGGAAGGGGACGTGCTGAAGCTGTGCATCCGCGCGGACGGCGCGCACCTTTTCAAGCAGATCAGCCCGGTCGAGCGCCGGCGCGTCACGGGAAAAGTGGCGTTCGACCCCAGCACGGATTCCTACCTTGTGAGCACGCCCGGGGCGGTGTACAAGGTACTTACCGCGAGCATCACCTTCTATCGCGCCGAGCCCGGCGACGAGGCGGCGGTGCTGGTCCCGAAAGGGGCGAAATCCGTGTGGGCGGCGATGGAGAACGTGATGAAGAGCTGACATGTCCGAAGCCTTGTATCGAACCTACCGTCCGACCTGCTTCGACGAAGTGGTCGGCCAGGACCACGTGAAGACCACGCTCAGAAACGAGGTTGTTTCGGGCAAGGTCGCGCATGCGTATCTGTTCACGGGTCCGCGCGGGGTGGGGAAGACCACCATCGCCCGCATCCTGGCCAAGGCCGTGAATTGTCTCGCGTCGAAGGGGGGCGAGCCGTGTAACGCGTGCGAGTCCTGCCAGTCCGTCGCCGCCGGTTCGGCCATGGACGTGCTCGAGATCGACGCGGCCACGCACACGGGCGTCGACAACATCCGCGAGACGGTGATCGAGGCCGTGCGTTTCGCGCCCAACCGCCTCAAGCGCCGCGTGTACGTGATCGACGAGGTGCACATGCTCTCCGCCGGTTCGTTCAACGCGCTCTTAAAGACGCTCGAGGAGCCGCCCGCGCACGCCGTGTTCATCCTGGCCACCACCGAGATCCACAAGGTCCCCGCGACGGTGATCAGCCGCTGCGAACGGTTCGATTTCCGACGCATCCCCGTCGCGGAACTCGTCGAGACGCTCCGTGGCATCGCCAAGAAGGAAGGGGTGGAGGTCGAGGAAGCCGTGCTCGCGGCCGTGGCGCGTCATGCCGAAGGAGGATTGCGCGATGCCGAGTCGCTTCTTGGCCAGCTGTTCGCCATCGGCGGCAAGAAGGTGGGGATGGAAGAGGCCTCGCTCGTCTTGCCCGCGACCAACGCGCTGGCGGCCGCCGAACTCGTCGAACACGTGGTGAAGCGCGACGCGGCCTCGGCCGTGGCCCTCGTCGGGAAGGTGGCGGAGCAGGGGGTCGATCTCCCGCATTTCGCCGCCGACGTGGTGGACGCCTTGCGCGCCCTGCTCCACGCGAGCCTTGGCGACGCGCAAGCGCTCCCCTCGCGCCTCGACCATGACAGCGCAGGACGACTTACCGCATTGCTTGGGCAGACGAATCCGCGTGCGATCGCCGTGCTCATCGATCGTTTTGAAAAGGCGCGGCGTCAGTCCAAAGGCGAATCCATTCCATCGCTCCCGTTAGAGATCGCGATCGTGGAGTCGTGCGTCGGCGAGGCGGACAAGGCCTCAGGCGGACAAGGCCCGCAGGGAAGCGCGGATTTTAGGAGGACGAGGGTTGGTTCGGTGAGGCTAGAGGGAGGCGTGAAGGCCGTAGGCGACAAGGCCGAAGGGAACGTAGAAGTTCAGACTATTTCGGTCTCCGATTCGCCCGTCCTGAGGCCTTCAACGCCTGATGCCTTACCGCCTTCTCCCCCCACTGCTCTCGGCACCGTCCCCGTCCTCTCCATCGACCAGGTCAAGGCCAAATGGCCGGACGTGTTCCAGCTGGTGAAGGCCGCAAACGCGTCGCTGCCCGTCGTGCTGCGGACCGGAGAGATCTCCAGGGTGGATGGCGACCGCATCGAGATCAGCTTCGCCTATTCGCTCCACGCCGACACGCTCAATACCGTCCGCAACCGCCTCATCCTCGATCCCGTGCTCGAGCGCGTGTACGGCGCGCGCCTGCACCTGCACGGCACGTATGCGCGAGCGACGGATCCGGACGAGGCCGTGGACCTCCTTCTCGAGGAGTTCGGCGGCAGCGCGGCATGAAAAAAGACCCTTCCCGCAGAGGGGAGGGTCATCATGAGGAGTCTCTGCGACCTGCCTACCGGCAGGCAGGCGAAGGAACTCAGGGCGGTCGTTTGCCCTGGCGCAGATGGCGGGAAAGGACGTCGGCGAGCGGCTTGCGGCGTCGGAGCCTCGCGCGGTCTTTCTGGAGCGCGCGGTCGAGAGCCTTGAACCCCTCCTGGCACTGGGCGCACACGCCTGGAGGGGAGGAAGAGGGAAGGTCAGGAAGGGGACGGGCGCACGTAGGGCACTTCATGTCCATCTAGCCTCCGCGAAAATGTTCGATGGAACCGAAATGATGCCTGAATCCGGCATGGTTGTCAACGGTGGATAAATCGCGAGACCGGGCTCTAAGCGAGCGGTTCAGGCCTGGCCGCGCACGGCGATCTCCAGGAGAGGATAGGCCCGCTGAAGGGATGCCACCGTTTCGGCGTAGTCCATGGGCACCCGCTCAAGATCCGGCACGAACGTCTTGCCGTAACGGATCGGCTGTATGAAATACCGCTCCCCCGGCCTCAGGTGGGAGGCGATCTCGTGCAGGTCCTCGGCCGTATGGAGTCGGGGATACGTCGTCGTGCGGAACTCATGGTCGATGCCGGAGCGCTGGATGAGGGCGAACGTCTCGCGGCATCGCGAGACGGCCGCCGCGGCCTGCTCGCCGATCACGTCCGCATACCGCTCCCACCGGTGCTTGAGGTCCATGGCGAGGCAATCCACGAGGCCGGCCTCAAGGCAGGACGCCACCATGCGCGGGTGCATCCCGTTGGTGTCGAGCTTTACCGCGAGGCCGAGCGCCTTGATGCGGGCGAGGAACGCGGGGAGGTCCGGCTGGGACGTCGGTTCGCCGCCGGTGACGCACACCCCGTCGAGCAGGGCGCGGTCGACGGCGAGCCGCGAGATGACCTCTTCCTCGTCGATCGCTCCGGGCCGGTCGGACGGGATCAGTTCGGGATTGTGGCAATAGACGCAGCGGAACGGGCACCCTTGCGTGAACACGACCGCGGCCACCTTGCCCGGATAATCCAGCAGGCTTACGGGGATGAATCCCCCTAGGCGCACACCGGTTCAAGGGAAGCTTCCGTGCGGTACTCGACCCGTTCGGCGAACTCCGACTTCTTTCCCTTGTTCCACTGGCTGACCGGCCGGAAATACCCCACGATCCGCGACCACACCTCGCATTCCGCCGCGCAGGTCGGGCAGGTCGGGAGCTCGCCGCGCAGGTATCCGTGCGTCGGGCAGATGCTGAACGTCGGCGTGACGGTGATGTAGGGGAGGCGGAAGTTTTCCAGGGCCTTGCGGACGAACGCGCGGCACGCCTTCCAGTCCTCCACCCGCTCCCCGAGGAAGAGATGGAGCACGGTGCCGCCGGTGTATTTCGTCTGCAGGTCGTCCTGGTGCCGGAGCGCGTCGAACGGGTTGTCCGAGTACCCGACGGGGAGGTGGGAGGAGTTGGTGTAGTACGGGGCGTCCGGCGTGCCGGCCTGGACGATGTCCGGGAACCGCTTGCGGTCCTTGCGCGCGAACCGATAGGTCGTCCCTTCGGCCGGCGTGGCCTCGAGGTTGTACAGGTGGCCGGTATGCTCCTGGTATTCCACGAGCCGGTCGCGCATGAAGACCAGCACCTCCTCCGCGAACGCCTTGCCGTCTTGCGAGGCGATGTCGCATCCGCGGAAGTTGAGGCACGCCTCGTTCATCCCGTTGAGCCCGATGGTGGAGAAATGGTTGCGCAGCGAGTACAGGTAGCGCTTGGTGTACGGGAGCAGGCCGCGATCCATGTTTTCCTGCACCACCTTGCGCTTGAGCTCGAGCGAGGTCTGCGCGAGGTCCATGAGCGTCCCCAGGCGCGTGAAGAACTCCTCTTTCGTGCGCGAGAGGTAGCCGATGCGCGGCAGGTTGATCGTGACCACGCCCACGCTCCCGGTCATTTCCGCCGAGCCGAACAGGCCGCCCCCGCGCGCCTTGAGCGCCCGCAGGTCCAGCTGGAGGCGGCAGCACATGCTGCGCACGTCGCTCGGGTTGAGGGAGGAGTTGAGGAAGTTTTGGAAATAGGGGATGCCGTACTTGGCCGTCATCTCGAACAGCCCTTGGGCGTTGGGATGGTCCCAGTCGAAATCCTTCGTGACGTTGTAGGTGGGGATGGGGAAGGTGAAGATGCGCCCCTTATTGTCACCGGCGCTCATCACGTCGATGTACGCGCGGTTGATGATGTCCATCTCCGGCTGGCAATCGGCATACGTGAAGGGCTGCACGACTCCCCCGATCATGGGCTGCTTCTCGCGCATGTCTTCCGGGCAGGTCCAGTCCAGGGTGATGTTCGTGAACGGGGTCTGCATCCCCCAGCGCGACGGGACGTTGAGGTTGAACACGAAGGTCTGGACCCCTTGCCGCACCTGGTCGTAGGTGAGGCCGTCGGCCTTGACGTAGGGGGCGAGGTAGGTATCGAACGAGGAGAACGCCTGGGCGCCGGCCCATTCGTTCTGCAAGGTGCCGAGAAAGTTCACCATCTGCCCGAGGGCGGTGTCGAAATGCTTGGGCGGGGCGGATTCCACCTTGTTCGCCACCCCGTTGAACCCTTCCTCGAGGAGTTGGCGAAGGCTCCATCCGGCGCAGTAGCCGGAAAACATGTCAAGGTCATGGATATGGAAGTCCCCGTCGATGTGGGCGTCCCGGATCGCCTCCGGATAGACGTTGTGCAGCCAGTACTTCGCCGTCACCTTTCCGGCCATGTTCAGGATCATGCCGCCCAGGGAGTAGCCCTGGTTGGCGTTCGCGTTCACGCGCCAGTCCTCGCGTCCGAGGTACTCTTCGACCGTGCCGGTCACGTCGATGGTGGATGGAGATGGCATACGGTGGGGGAATACGCCCGCTGAACCGCGAGCTTCACGAGCTACGCGTCCCTTGCATGCGGCCTCGATTCCCGCCTCTCCCACCACGTCCTTCGACAGGAGCGTAGAGCAGAAAAGACATCCGAATTCGGGGAGCACAAGTGACACACATCGCTTCCTGATTATAGACGAATGAAAAGCACGGTCAACGTCCCCGGTTCATTGGGGTTCGGGCACTTATCTACAGGCGACTCGAACCCGTCCCGAGAAAAAAATTCCTCCATCATCGCGTATGGAGGAATATTGGTTCCGGGACTTGGATTCGAACCAAGATAAACAGATTCAGAGTCTGTTGTCCTGCCATTAGACGATCCCGGAGAACGGCGAAAGAGTACCAAGGGATCGTCGTCCTGACAAGGCATGCGGCCCTGTCAATCCGCGCCGTGGATATCCCTTCTTGCCCGTTTTCAGGCCCTTCGGTACAATGGCAGCGCTGAAATGGACGCGTGATGAGGACGGCTCTCCGCCGCCCGCATCGGCTGATCCGTTCCGGCGCTCTTCGCAGGATGCCTGGTCGTGGGGGCCGGGCATTTTGCTTTTCAGGGCGCCGATGCGGAAACGGCATCCAGCGCCGCATCAAGCTCTGCAAGCGTGGAAACCCGCATGAGCTTTTCGCGGAAAAGCTTCGCCCCGCGTTGGCCCTTGAAGTACCACGAGAGGTGTTTGCGGAAGGTGTGGACTCCTCGTTCGGGCTTCGACTGGCTCAGCCCGACCCTGAGTGAAGTCGAAGGGTCCCCGTACTGTTCGACGTGAAGCCTGGCGTGAGCCTTCACGACGCGAATCCGCTCCTCCGTCGTGACCTCTCTCGGAGGACGTCCGGCGAGCAGGTCGTCCGCCTGCGCGAAGATCCACGGGTTGCCGAGCGCGCCGCGCGCCACCATGGCGCCGTCGGCTCCGGTGGCCTCGAGCATCTCAACGACCCTCGGCGCGGTGTGCGCATCGCCGTTGGCGAGCACGGGGATCGAGACCAGCCTCTTCACCTCGGCGATGCGCGCCCAGTCGGAAACGCCGGCGTAGCCCTGCGCCTTGGTGCGGCCGTGGATGGTGATGAGCGCCGCGCCGGCCTGTTCGAGCACAGGCGCGAAGGCGAGGCAGTCCGCGGGGTCGCTCCAGCCGGTGCGGATCTTCACGGAAACAGGGACGGGCACGGCCTCGCGGATCGCCTTCACGATCGCGGCGGCGCGCGCCGGCTCCTTCATGAGCGCCGCGCCGTTGAAATTGTGCACGATCTTGTACACCGGGCAGCCCATGTTGACGTCGAACGCCTCGGGCCCGTGAGACTCGTAGATGACGCGCGCCGCCTCGGCCATCACGGCCGGGTCCGAGCCGAACAGCTGCTGTACGAGCGGGCGCTCGGCCGGATGGATGCCGGTCATTCCGAGCGTCTTGTCGTTGCCGCGCACGACCGCCTCGGAGGAGACCATCTCGCGGAACACGACGGGCGACGCCATGGACTTCACGATGCGGCAAAACGCCGAGTCGGTCATGTCGGCCATGGGCGAGAGCGCCACGATCGGGCGGGGCAGGCTGTTCCAGTCGAGCGTTGCCATACGTTTCGGAATCCGCGTATACTAGCCGAAACTCCCTGATTCCTCAACCCTGGCAGCTGCCGGGTCAATCCCCGTATGGCGAAGGTCACGTCCTCCCAGATCCTCATGCTCGTCGCGGCCGTGGTCGCCATCGGTCTCATCGGCTTCGTGGTGAAGAACGGGCAGGTCCCGTCTCCCGCGACCGCCTTCGCGCAGTGCCTCACCGAGAAAGGGGCGAAGATGTACGGCGCCTGGTGGTGTCCGCACTGCACCAAGCAGAAGGCGCTGTTCGGTAACGCCTTCTCCAAGGTGGACTACGTCGAATGTTCCCCGGGCGGCACCAAGGCCATGTCGCAAAAGTGCAAGGACGACGGGGTCGAAGGATATCCCACCTGGACGTTCCCCGACGGCACGCGCCTTTCCGGCGAGCAGTCGTTCGAAGCGCTGGGCGCCAAGGTCGGGTGCGAACTTCCGGCGGAGACGGCCCGATAGGCAGGATATGGAAGGGAAAGACAAGCACGTCCTGCACCTCGTGATGCTCCTCTCCGCCATCGGCCTTTCGATATCGACCTACGCCTTCCTTCATAATCGCGGGTTCTCGTCGGGGTCGTTCTGCACCATCGGCGACACGTTCAATTGCGACGTGGTCAACAAGGGGCCGTATTCGGTGCTGTTCGGCATCCCCGTGGCAGGCATCGGCGTACTCGGATACCTGTTCCTGCTCGCCGCCGCGGCGCTCAAGCGCCGCGACATGCAGGACAAGAACCTCACGCGCATCCTGCTCGCCGCCGCCGCCGGCGGGACGGCCTTCGCGCTTTACCTTTCGGGCATCGAGGCGTTCGTGCTCAAGAGCTGGTGCCTGCTGTGCGTGACGTCGCAAGTCTCCATTCTGACGATCCTCATCCTTTGCGTCATTCTTCTCAGGCATGAAGGCCTCAGGCGATAAGGCCTCAGGAAATCCCTTAACGCCTTCACGCCTGAAGCCTTAACGCCTATCCTCATATGATCGAATTCCTCAACGTCGACCCGTCCGAAATCTTCCTGGAGATCGTCGAGCTCGGCCGCGCCGAGGGCATCAACACGAAGGAGCAATACGTCGACCTCGTGGACGAAGTGATCGAACGGCATCGCGGATTCGGCGAAATGCATGACGACTCGTCGACCGTGGGCATGGCCGAAGCGCTTCGCGGACGGTTCGCGGAGTATCAGGCCGCGATCGGCTTGGACACGGAGCAGCCGCAGCTGTGAAGATCTCCTTTTACGGCGCCGCGCGCGAGGTCACGGGCTCTTGCTACCTCGTCGAAGCGGCGGACAGCGCCGGACAGGCGCACCGGTTCCTCGTGGACTGCGGGATGTTCCAGGGCGAGGAGCGCCTGTGCGGGAGCAAGAACATGCTGCCGTTCGGGTTCGACCCGGAGTCCGTGGAGGCCGTGTTCGTCACGCATCCGCACGCCGACCACACCGGGCGCCTGCCCAAGCTCCTCAAGGAAGGGTTCGCCGGCCGCGTGATCATGACGCGCCCGTGCTGCGCGCTCACCCGCATCGTACTCCTGGACGCGGCGCACATCATGGAGGAGAACGCCAAGCGCTGCGGCGATCCGGTCTTGTATGCGCCCGAAGACCTGGATGCGCTCATTTCCCGCTGCGAGGGGGTGGGCTACCACGAGCAGGTCGAGATCGCCCCGGGCATCACCGTGATGTTCCACGACGCCGGCCACGTCCTCGGCAGCTCGTTCGTCTCGATCGAGGCCGAAGGGAAGCGCGTCGTCTTTTCGGGCGACATCGGGAACGACAACGTCCCGATCCTTCCGCCCACCGAGCGCCTCTCGCGCGCCGACGCCGTGGTGTGCGAATCCACCTACGGCCACCGCGTGCATGAGCCCATGAAGGAGCGCGGGGAGAAGCTGCGCGCGGCCATCGAGCAGGTCATCCGCGACCGCGGGGTGCTCATGATCCCGAGCTTCTCCATCGAGCGCACGCAGGAGCTCCTGTATGCCATCAATAACCTGCTCAAGGACCTTCGGACGGACATCCCGATGTTCCTCGATTCGCCGATGGCCATCCGCGCCACCGAGATCTACCGGCAGTTCAAGGAGTACCTCCTGTTCGACCGCTCCATCCTGTCCGAGCCGGATCGGGACTTCTTCAGCTTCCCCAATTTGCGCGAGACGCTCACGGTTCCCGAGTCGAAAGCGATCTTCGACGTGAAGCCGCCGTACGTGCTCATCGCCGGGAGCGGCATGATGAGCGGCGGGCGCATCCTGCACCACCTCATCCGCCACCTGCCTGACCCGAAATCGACGCTGCTCATCATCGGCTACCAGGCGGCCGGCACGCTCGGCCGCAAGATCTACGAGGGGGCCAAGCGCGTGAAGGTGTTCCGTGAGGAGGTGACGGTGCGCTGCAAAGTGTCCGCCATCGGTTCGTTTTCCGCGCACGGCGACATGAACAAGCTCACGCGCTGGCTCATGCCCGAGGAGGGCGGGGTGCCCAAGAAGATCTTCCTCGTGCACGGCGACCCCGAGGCGCAGGACGTGTTCGAGACGCATCTGCGCCACGAGCTGAAGACCGAGGTCCACGCCCCGAGCTTCGGGGAGACGGTCGAGGTCTGACGGTTGACGCCCGTCTCACGCGGGCGTACCATCCGCGTTGCCAAATGGAGGAAACGATGTCCGTGTTCGCGTTAGATCCTTTTTTCAAGGAAGTGGAGCGCTACGTCGAGACCGGCGACGGGTGGGCCCACCTCGACGTGCCGTTGTGGAAGGCCGAGCAGCAGGCGTTGCGCGCCGTCGAACCGCGGCGCAAGGCGGACGCCATGCTGCTCGTGGTGCGCTTCGCCGAGAGGATGGACAAGAGGTCGCAGGCGAGGAATCTCGCCAACCGGGCGTCGTACTGCCTCGAACGGCTCGACGCGAACGCGCTCGAGGCGAGGATCGAGAAGGCGCTCGAGCTCTTCGTGCGCATCGGGGCGGTCGACGCGGCCAACGACCTGGTGCCGTACATCAGGGATCCCAGGCGTCGCGCGCAGGTGGTGATGATGGACGTGCGCGTCCCGACCAAGTCCTCGATCGTGCCACGCGGCTCCATGGCCTGATGCCGCGCGCCACCACGACGCTCGCATCCTGGGTCCCAGGGTGTTTTCTTTTTCCGCGGATTGACGCTCGCGTCCGAAGCGGGTATCTTCGTGGGGCTTCAACCCAAGGAGGAAGCATGTCGAAGAACCACGGACCTTCCAAAATCCTCTCGCTCGTCGAGAGCACCCGTGCCCTGCGAGATCCCATCCGCCGCGCCGCGCGCCTCGCCAAGCTCGCCACGCAGGTCGAGCCGGGCCAGGCCGAGGCGGTGTTCGTCGCCGCGCTGGAGGAGATCGCGCGCATCCGCGACCCGTGGCTGCGCGACGCGGCCCGCGGTTTCGTCGTGGACGCGCACGTCGGGCTCGGGCAGTACGCCCAAGCGCTCGCCCTCGCGTCGAGGATGGAAAGCGCCTACCAGCGCGCGCTGTGCTACGCCGAAGTGCGTCATGCCGTGCGCTCGGACGTGGACAAGACGCTCGCGAACAGCGCGGATGCGGGCTTCGTCCTCGCCCGCGAACAGCTCGATTCGGACTCGCGTGCCGATCTCGAGCGCGCCGTACGCCTCATCGAAGAGGATTGACCCGCCGCTTCGGCCCGTCCCCGCGCCTTCGCGCCCTGGATTTCCAGGGCTTTTTCTATTAGGATGCGCGCACGTATGGTTCCCCAGTCCAAGATCCGCAACTTCTGCATCATCGCGCACATCGACCACGGGAAGTCCACGCTTTCCGACCGGCTGCTTGAGGTCACCGGGACGGTCGACAAGCGTCAGATGAAGGACCAGATGCTCGACTCCATGGACCTCGAGCGCGAACGCGGGATCACCATCAAGCTCGCTCCGGCGCGCATGACCCACAAGGGCCATATCCTCAACCTGATCGACACCCCTGGCCACGTCGATTTCAACTACGAGGTGTCGCGCTCGCTCGCGGCCGTGGAAGGCGCGGTGCTGCTCGTGGACGCCACGCAGGGCGTGCAGGCGCAGACCATCGGCAACCTGTACCTCGCGCTCGCCGAAGACCTCGTGATCATCCCGGCGCTCAACAAGATCGACATGCCCGCCGCCGACGTGCCACGGCGCATGGCCGAGCTGGTGCAGCTCATCGGATGCAAGGAGGAAGACGTGCTGCTGGTGAGCGGAAAGACGGGGCAGGGCGTTCCTGAACTTCTCGACGCCATCGTGGAGCGCGTGCCTGCGCCGGAAGGGAACCCCGCGGCGAGCGCCCGCGCGCTCGTGTTCGACTCGGCCTACGACGACTACAAGGGCGTGGTGGCGTACGTGCGCGTGGTGGACGGCGCGTTCAAGAAGGGCGACAGGATCCTGATGATGGCCAGCCGCAGCGACGGCGAGCTGCTCGACGTGGGCGCGCTGCGCCCGGGCCGCTTCGACGCCATGCCCGAGCTCGAATGCGGGCAGATCGGCTACGTCGTGACCGGGTTCAAGGACATCGCGGCCTGCCGCGTGGGCGACACGGTCACGAGCCTCAAGGTGCCGGCCACCGAGGCGCTCTCCGGGTACCGCGAGGTGCGGCCCATGGTGTTCGCCGGGCTGTTCCCCAAGGAAGGGTTCGACTTCGCGCGATTGCGCGAGGGGATGGAGCGGCTCAAGCTCAACGACGCCTCGCTCACCTACGAGCCCGAGCATTCGCCCGCGCTCGGCTACGGGTTCCGCTGCGGGTTGCTGGGCATGCTGCACATGGAGATCGTGAAGGAGCGCCTGTCGCGCGAGTTCGACATCGAGCTCGTGGTGACCGTGCCGAGCGTGGCGTACAAGGTGCTCAAGATGTCCGGGGAGACGCTCGTCGTGAAGTCCCCCTCGGAGCTTCCCGACATGTCGCACATCAAGGAGATCGAGGAGCCGTGGGTGAAGGCCGACATCGTCACGCCCAGCGACCACATCGGCGGCGTGATGCAGCTGGTCACGGATCGCCGGGGCATCTACAAGGACACCGAATACCTGTCCGAGAACCGGGTCATCCTCCACTACGAGATCCCGCTCGCCATGGTGATCGTGGATTTCTACGACAAGCTCAAGTCGGTCACCAGCGGGTACGCCAGCCTCAACTACGAGCTGATGGATTTTCGCGTCGCGGACGTCGTGAAATTGGACATCCTGGTCGCGGAAGAACCGGTCGAAGCGTTCGCGTCGCTCGTCTATCGCGACGAGGCCGACCGCGTGGGCCGCCGCATGCTCGAGAGCCTCAAGGAAAGCATCCCGGCGCAGAACTTCGTGATCAAGCTGCAGGCCGCGGTGGGCGGCAAGATCGTGGCAAGCGAGCGCATCAGCGCCATGCGCAAGGACGTCACGGCCAAGCTCTACGGCGGCGACGTCACGCGCAAGCGCAAGCTCCTCGAGAAGCAGAAGAAGGGCAAGGCCAAGATGGCCGAGTTCGGCCGCGGCTCCGTCGACATCCCGAGCGAGGCGTACATGAGCGTGCTGAAACGGGGGTAGGCAAACGGACCCGTGCGGGTCCGTTTGTGCTATCCTCGTGCCATGAAAGAGCGCGTGTGGATAACCGATCCGGCCGTGCCCGACGAGGCTCGGGCGGCATTCCCGGACGTGCATCCGGTGGCATTACGGTTGCTGTGGAACAGGGGAGTGAGGACCCAAGCCGAAATGGACGTGTTCCTGGGGCCGGATTGGAGTCGTGATGCGCACTCGCCCTCGATGTTTCGCAACATGCAAGCGGCCGTTGAGCGCGTCTTCGCGGCGCTTGAGGCCGGCGAGCGCATCACGGTCCACGGCGACTACGACGCGGACGGCGTGTGCGGCACGACCGTGCTCATGTCCACGCTGTGCGACATCTGTCGATCGTTAGGCGGACAAGGCCCCCAGGCGGACAAGGCTTTCAGGGAAAACCCTGCGGGCCTGCGGGCCTCTACCGCCTTTCAGCTCTCCTCCTATATCCCTCACCGCGAGAAGGAAGGCTACGGCCTGTCCGTCGCGACCATGGAAAAGCTTGCGGCCGAAGGGACAAAGCTGGTCATCACCGTGGACTGCGGCATTTCCAACAAGGACGCGATCGACCGGGGCCGCGAGCTGGGCGTGGACACCATCGTGTGCGATCACCATGCCGTGCCCGACGCGCTCCCGGACGCGGCCATCCTGCTGCACCCGCAAGTGCCAGGGGAGACGTATCCGAACAAGACGCTGTGCGGGACAGGAGTCGCCTTTAAGTTGGCGAGCGCGCTTATCCATGAGGCATCTAAACGTGGTGCGAGCTTCGCGGAAGGGTATGAGAAATGGCTGCTCGACCTCGTCGCCATCGCGACCGTCACGGACGTGATGCCGCTCATGGGGGAGAACCGCGTGCTCGAGACGTATGGGCTCAAAGTGCTCAACAAGACGCGGCGCGTGGGCATCCAAAAACTCCTCGAGGCGGCTGGTAACAAGGGCGGGGAGCTCGACACCGTGACCATAGGTTTTCAGATCGGACCGCGGCTGAATGCAGCTGGACGCATGGAGCACGCACGTGGCGCGGTCGAGTTGTTGCTCGAAGAAGACCCGACGCGAGCGGCCGAGCTTGCCATGCGTCTCAACGAAGTGAACGCAGATCGTCAGAAGGCGTCCGAGGCGATGTATCAGGAGGCGAAGCGTCTCGTCGGCGATCCCGGTGACACGAAGTGCGTCATCGTCTCAAGCGCCGGCTGGTCGCCGGGACTCGTCGGGCTCGTCGCGGGCAAGTTGGTGAACGATTTTTGTCGTCCGGTGTATGCGGTCGGAAAAGATGGCGAGCGTTATGTCGGCTCCGGCCGTAGCTTCGGCGGGTTCGACGTGACCGCGGCGCTTCACGCGTGCAAGGAACACCTCGATCGGTTCGGCGGGCATCCGCAGGCGTGCGGGTTTTCGGTGAGCGGGGAAGAACGGTTCGCGTTCCTCGTCGAATCGCTCCATAAGCACGCCGACGCGCACATCAAGCCGGATGACTTGCGTCCGATCCTGCGCGTGGACGCCGACCTCGACCTCGAGGACGTGGATTGGGCGTTGCTCGAGGCCGTGCAGAAACTCGAACCGTTCGGCGAGAAGAACCCGCGTCCATTGTTCGCCTCGCGCGCGACCGTCGTCGCCTTTGACACGGTCGGCGCGGACGGGAAGCATCTCCGGTTGTCGGCGCGCGGCAAGGGTGGGAGAATAGCCAAGTTCATCGGGTTCCGGTTCGGGGAATGGGTGAAGCGACTGAAACCGGGGCAGGCATTGGACGTCGCCTTCGAATTAGGCGTGAACGAGTGGAAGGGGAACCGGGAATTGCAGTTGAGGATCGTTGACTTGAAGGCGTGAAGGCCTTAGGCGGACAAGGCCTCAGGGATTACCCTTAACGCCTTCACGTCTGAGGCCTTCCTGCCTATCCGTATGAAACTCATCACCTATTCCGACGGAGGATCGCGCGGCAACCCGGGGCCGGCGTGCGGCGGCGCGGTCGTGAAGACCGCGGACGGCGAAGTGCTCGAGACGCTCTCGCGGTTCCTGGGTCGCGCCACCAACAACGTGGCGGAGTACACCGGCATCGTCATCGCGCTCGAAGCGGCCAAGCGGCATGGGGCGACGGAAGTGGAGATGCGCATGGATTCGGAACTGGCGGTGAAGCAGCTCAAGGGCGAGTATAAGGTGAAGAATCCGGACCTCGCGAAGCTGTTCATGCAGGTGCACAACCTCGCCCTCGGCTTCAAGCGCGTCACGTTCAAGCACGTGCGACGCGAGCAGAACACGGAGGCGGATGCGGCGGTGAATGCGTGTCTGGACGCGCACACCTGACCGTTGTGGTATACTGAGCCGGTTATGGCCCTGTTCGGCGCTCCGAAAAAGCAAAGTTTCCTCGGCGTGGACGTCGGCGCCGGGGGGGTCAAGGTGGTGGAGCTTTCCAACGAGAAGGGCCGCGCCACGCTGCTGACCTACGGCTATTCCGAGCGCAAGCCGGGAGAGGCCGTGGTTTCGCCGTTCGAGGACGTCAAGGGCGCCGGGGAGACGCTTGCCGAACTGTGCAAGCGCGCCGGGGTGAAGACGAACAAGGCCATGGCGGCGCTCCCGCTGTCCTCGATCTTTTCGACGATCGTGGCGGTGCCGCGGCGCAAGGACGAGAAGGAGATGAAACCGCTCATCGACGCGCAGGTGGCCAAGCTCACCCCGCTTCCCATCTCGGAGATGATCACCTATTCGACGTTCATCGATCCTCTGCAGGCGGGGAAGGCCTCAGGCACGAAGGCCGCAGGAAAAGAACAAACGGTTCCGGCTGGCAAGCCGTCCGACTACGTGCGCGTGCTCGTCACGGGCGCGGCCAAGACGCTCGTGCAGAAGTACATCGAGATCTTCCGCACGGCCAAGCTCGAGCTCCAGGCGATCGATACCGAGTCCTTCGCCCTCATCCGCAGCCTGATCGGCAAGGACAAGAGCGCGGTGCTCATCCTCGACATCGGGTTCGGGCGCACGAACATCACCGTGGTCGAGAAAGGCATCCCGTTCCTCACCAGGTCCATCAACGTGGGAGGATCGTCCGTCACGAAGAAGATCATGGAGCAGATGTCGGTGCCCGAATCGGAGGCCGAACAGATCAAGACCGACCTGGGGAACCAGCCGGCCATGCCCGGAGGCAAGCTCCCGCCCGCGGTGGAGGCTGCGATGGGACCCATCCTCCACGAGATCCAGTACGCGCTCCAGCTGTACGCGCGCATGGAGCTCACGGAGTTCAAGAAGGTGGAAAAGGTGGTGGTGACCGGCGGCAGCGCGCATCTCCCGGGCGTGCCCGAGTTCCTCTCCGCCTCGCTCAACCTGAACGTCTATCGCGGCGACCCGTGGGCGCGGGTGTCCTACCCGGCGGACCTGCGTCCGGTGCTCGACGAGATCGGACCGCGCATGGCCGTGTCGATCGGGCTCGCGATGCGCGACATCGAGTAGTGTGCCTGCCCGCAAGCGCCAGCTGCTCATCGTTGATCCGGACGCGACGTTCGCCGGCATCTACGCGCGGCGGTTCGAGGCGGCCCGGTGGGTCGCGCGCCTCGCGCCGGACGCGAAGGAGGCGCGCAAGCTCGTCGCGAAGAAGGCTCCGGACGCGATGCTCCTCGACGCCGATACGGTGCCGGAGGCGTTCGCGCTCGTCCGCGCGCTCAAGGAAGACCCGACCAGCTCCGGCATCGTCGTGGTCGCGCTCACGGCGCGCGGGGACCGCGAGCATGTGCGCGAGACGCTTGCCTGCGGCACGGACGGATACCTGCTCAAGGGCCATGTCACGCCGACGGAAACGCGCGCGCACGTGGAGCGGCTCGTAAAGGAACGGGTTAGAATGTAGGATGAAGGATGTAGGATGTAGGATACGCAAAGAAATCCTACATCCTTCATCCCACATTCTTCATCCAGACCCTATGGAGGAACGACAGCGCAAGATCATCCAGATCCTGGCCGGCCTGCTGGCGATCGGCCTCATCGGCGCGTTCGCCGCGGTCGAGGTGAACGCGGCTCGCGCGCAGGCGCGGGACGCCGTGCGTCTTTCTAACGTTCGCCAGGTCCAGGCGGCCATGGAGAATTACTTCAACCAGAAGAACGCCTACCCGCCGGGAGGGGAAGGGATCGCGCTGGGCGTGCTTGAGACCGGATGTTTGGGCGAAGAGGGGTTCGCCGCCTCCTGCGCCGGCGCCACGTTCCTGCGCAGGGTCCCGGCCACGGTCGTCAAGGGGCTCGATGGCCTGGCCTCCTGCGCCGGCGAGGCGGATGCGTTGTGCTACCTCTCCATCCGGGAAGATTCCACGTACCGCATCCAATTCGAGCTCGAAGGGAATTGGCCCGAGGCCGGCCTCGCGAAGGGCCTCAACTGCGCGAGTCCGGACGGGCTCTCGGCCGGCGCCTGCCGCCTCTAGCTATGATGATGGGCGCGCTCTTGGCCTTCGTCATCGGGCTCTCGGTCGGGAGCTTCCTCAACGTGGTCATCCTGCGCACGAACGCCGGGAGTTCTTTTGGCGGGCGTTCGCGTTGCCTGTCCTGCCAGGCGCAAATCGCCCCAAAGGACCTGATCCCGGTCTTGAGCTTCATCGCGCTGCGCGGCAAGTGCCGAAGCTGCGGCGAGCGCATCTCCTGGCAGTACCCGCTGGTGGAATTCGGCACCGGGCTGCTGTTTTTCGTCTTTTACCTCCGGTTCATGTACGGATTCGGCTTGCCGCCGGAGCTTTCCCCGATGCAGTCGGTGGCGTTCTTCCTGCGCGACCTGGCGTTCGTCACCTCCCTGATGCTCCTGTTCGTCTACGACCTCAAGTATTACCTCATCCTGGATCGGTTCACGGTCCCGGCCATGGCGATCGCGTTCGCCTTCAACGTGTGGGTTGGCACCTTCCATCCGTACGATCTCCTGTCGGGAGGGCTGATCCTGGGCGGATTCTTCCTGGCCCAATACCTGTTCTCCAAAGGCCGCTGGATCGGCGGCGGGGACATCCGCCTGGGCGTGCTCATGGGATTCATGCTCGGCTGGAAGGACGCGCTGGGCGCCCTGTTCATCGCCTATGCCCTGGGTGCCGTCGTGGGGCTCTTCCTCATCCAGCGCGAGAAGGCGGCCTGGCAGACGCAGGTCCCGTTCGGCACGTTCCTTACCCTGGCAACGCTCGTGATGCTGCTGTTCGGACGACCGATCCTCACGTGGTACATGGGGTTTTTTGGGTGAAAAACTTGAAACTTTGAAACGATGAAAAAAGACGAAGCGGTTTATCCGTTTCGCCTTTTCAAAAGTTTTCACGTTTCCTTTCAAGATTTCAAGTTTTCACGTTTCAAGTTTTCGCTCACTCCATCCTGTCCACCCAATGCGGGTCCGTGTCCACGTTCAGGTCCAGGAACACTTTCGTCTGCATCACGGCCTCCAGCTCATGCCGCGTGCTGCTTCCGATCTCCTTGATGCCCTGGCCGCGCGCGCCGATGATCATGCGCTTGTAGCGCTCCTCCGTGGTGTAGACGGTCGCCTTGACGTACATCGTCCCGTCCTCGCGGCGCTCCAGCTCTTCCACCTCCACGTGCGTGGAGTAAGGCACTTCCTCGCGTAGGCGCAGGAACAGCTTCTCGCGGATGAGCTCGGCCACCCAGCGCTCGCTCGGCATGTTGGTGAGCTGGCCTTCCGGATAATACGGTTCGCCCTCCGGCAGCTTCTCGAACACCGCCGCGAGCAGCGCATCAAGGCCCTTGCCGGTCTTGCCGGATACCTCGAACGTCCCGTCGTAGAGCCCCTGAAGGTCGTCGTAATAGTCCTGGAATTCCCGTTCGCCCTCGGGCAGGTCCATCTTGTTGATCACGAGGAACTTGGGTTTCGTCACGTCCTCGAGCATGCGCATCACGGCCTTTTCCTCGTCCCCGATGTGACGGGTGGGGTCCACGACATACAGCACCACGTCGATGTCGCGCAGCGAGTCCTTTGCCGACTTGGTCATCCGCTGGGTGAGGGAATCGCGGGACTTCTGGATGATCCCCGGCGTGTCCACGAACACCACCTGTCCTTCCGGACGCGAAACGATGCCCTGAACGGGCAGGCGGGTGGTTTGCGGCTTTGGCGTGGTGATGGCCACCTTGGAGCCAACGAGTTCGTTCAAGATCGTGGATTTCCCCACGTTGGAGCGCCCCACCATCACGGCGAACCCGGATTTCTTCTGCGTTTCAGCCATAAATTACGCGTAGGCTAGCAGAGGATTGACATTTTGGCAAGATTGAGCTATTTTACGCGTGTCCAACTGGACCCGTGCGACATCCGTCGTGTGGTCATGCCATGCCCGGAGAAGCGAACGTGGGAACACCTGCGCGCTTCCGAACGGTAAAGAGGTGCATCGTGGCGAAAGCGTCCATTCCAAACCAGATCATCGAACTGCTCCAGCAGTTCAACGCTGGCCGAATCACGCCGGCGCATATTCAGGCGCTCCTCGAGATGCCTGATGAGATGCTCGGCATCCTTGCGAAATCACGTGGCAGGCCGTCCAAAAAGGAGAATGACGAATATCTGCTGCTTGCCGACGGAGACCGCTTCCTGAAGGCGTATCCCGATGGGGCCGTCGCCACGGTGGTGACGGGGGAAGTGAATGGCGTGCCGTTCGATGTCGAGAAAGTCCTGCCAGACGGTTGGTGGGGCAACGGATTCATTGTGCAACGCGGCGGACAATCGTTCCTCATCACGAACGGGACATTGAGCGAACCGTTCAGACGCGATTCGATCACGTTGTATCAAGAATACGGCATCATCGCTGCGATCCTCGAGCCGAATGAATTATTCCTTATCGGAGACGGCTGGAGGATTGGGCCGTTCCATCCGGACAATCACATTAAATCGGTACGGACATTTGCCGGTCACACCTTTATCTTTTTGAGAGAAGGCATTCACGTGACTATAGTGGCTGATGGAAAGATTTACGGTCCTTATGGGGACGTAGGAGACACGTTTCCGACAGTGGAATTCGAGCATGACGAGGAGAACGGCCAAATACATTGGTCCTTCGACGTCTACCCTGCCTTCTGCCATTTGCCTGGTGGCAAAGTAATTCGGGTTCGCGATGGGGTTGAATCACCTCTTTGACGTCCGACTGTCTCAACGGCTTCCCGACTCGGGAGCTGTTTTTTTATTTCCTCACCAGCTTGAACGCGCCCTCTACATGCGGCGTGTTCGGGAACAGGTCGAGGGTGGCGGCGATTTGACGGAGCCTGCCCGATGACATACTGTAATACATATTATTACAGCCTTGGATATGCGCAACGTCGTGAACATCTCTTTGCCCGCGGAACTGAACGCGGTCGTGGACCGGGAGGTGAAGGGGAAGCACTATGCTTCGAAAAGCGAGTTTTTCAGGCACCTGCTCCGTGATTGGATGGCCGGACGGTTGCTGGTTGACCTGCAGGAAGGCGAGAAGGAATTCACGGCAGGCAAGGCGAAGAAGCTGAAAAAGATCGATGAACTTTGGGCCTAGGGACTGTGGAAGTCAGCTATACCTCCAGGTTCGCGCGCGAAGCGAAGAAGCTGCCGGCATCGCTTCGTTCCATCGTGAAAGACCGCGTCGAGCGTTTCTTGGTTGACCCGTTCGAGCCTACACTCAAGACGCATAAATTGACCGGCAGACTCCAGGAATATTGGTCGTTCTCGATTAATTTTCGTTATCGGATCATCTTTCGGCTCATCGACCGGCATCATGCACTTTTCCATTCGATCGGCGACCATTCCATTTATGATTGACGACGGACGAGTTTGAACACGCACTCCACGTGCGGCGTCTGCGGGAATAGGTCGAGGGCGGTGGCGGAGTCGAGGACGTACTTATCGCCGAGCTTCGTGAATTCCTGGATAAAACGCGTATAACTGCAGGATACGTACACAAGGACTGGAGGCGCGGCCTCAAGGATCGTTTCGATTACCTTCGGGTGCATCCCGGCGCGCGGTGGGTCGAGGATCACCACGTCCGGCGCGTAGCCTTTCCAGTCGAACGCTTCGGCGGATGAGGCGAAATATTCGGCAGTTATCCCGTTCGCGACCGCATTCTCCTTCGCACACTCAATAGCCTCAGCCGACAGCTCGATGCCGATCACTCGCGCTACCTCCCCCTTGGAAAGGGGGAGCATGAGGGGGTCGCGCGCCAGCGCCAGCGAGAAGAATCCTGACCCGCAGTACAGATCAAGCAGCGTCTTGCCCGACAGGTCGCCGCAGAAATCACGGACCGTGTCTTGCAGCTTCGCGGCCATCACCGTGTTGGTCTGGAAAAAGGCGTTGGGCGTGATCTTGTAGGAGACGCCGTTCACCCGTTCGTGGATCCACGGGTTGCCTTTGAGCGGGATGATCTCGTGGGCGATCGAAAGGTCCGTCAGATGCGGGTTGATGCCCCAGATGACGGACGTCGCCAGATTGTCGAGAAGAGCGGGGAGTTCTTGAAGAGCTTGATGAGCTTGGGGAGCTTCAGGTCGAGCGGTGACGATCATTACCATGCGCTCGCCCGTGTTCTTTCCCTCGCGTATGACGAGGTAGCGGAAGAATCCCGTTTGTGTCTTCGCGTCCCAGAAGGGCAGACCCGTCTTTCGTGTCCATTCACGGACGCGTCTCGTCACCTCGACGGACTCTTCAGAAAGGAGATAACAGGTTTCCAGATCGAGCGTGGCCCACCACTTGTTGGGCTGCTTGAGCCCGAGCTCCCCGTTGCGACCGAACACGTAATCCATCCGATTGCGGTAGTACAGCGGGTCCGGGCAGGGCATCACGGAAGAGACGGGACATGTAAGGCCGGCCTTCTCGAAGGCGTCACGGATGCCAGCAAGCTTTTCGGCGAGCTGGCGCTCGTAGCCCATGTGCTGCCATTTGCATCCGCCGCAGGTGCCGGCATACGGGCAGGTCGGTTTGACGCGATCCAGCGACGCTTCGGCCACGGACTGAAGTTCCGCGCGCACGCCTTCCTTCGCCCGCTTGAACGGGAGCGCCGTGATCGTCTCGCCAGGAATCGTGTTGTAGATGAAATACGGCTTTCCTTCGGCACGCGAAATCTCCCCGCTGCCGTCATGCGCGAGACGTTCGATCTTGCCGCTTATCGGTTGATATAATTTCACAAAAAAGACATCCTACACCTTTACAACCCTTACAACCCTTCAAACCTTTCCCCATGTTCCTCATCGCCCACGACATCCGCAGCCTCCATAACGTCGGTTCCATCTTTCGGAGCGCCGATGCCTTTGGCGTGGAGAAATTGTACCTTACCGGATACACCGGGACTCCGCCAAGGAATGAGATCGCGAAGACGGCTTTGGGAAGTCAGGACCGTATGCCGTGGGAAAAGCGGGAAGACGTGCTGGCGCTCATCGTGGAATTGAAGGGAAAGGGGATGACGGTCGTCGCGCTCGACAATCGCGAAGGGGCAGTTGACCTATCTGTCTTTGCGAGGACCCTGAGCTTGTCGAAGGGGACGAAGCAATCTCCCGGTCTCGCCCTGATCCTGGGCAGCGAGGTGGAAGGCGTCCCCAAAGAAGTCGTTGCGGCTTGCGATGCGACCGTGGAAATCCCGCTTCCTGGCGCCAAACGGTCGCTCAACGTGGCCGTGGCGACAGGGGTCGCGTTGTTTGTCCTTGGACGCAAAATCGGCTAGGATGGGTGGTAGTGTGCTGACCATCGTCATCCCCGCCAAAGACGAAGAGACTTACCTGCCGCGCCTTCTCGCGTCCATCCGTCGCCAGACGCTTCAGCCTGCCGAAATCATCGTGGCGGACGCGTTTTCGACCGATCGAACGCGAGAGGTCGCGGTTTCGTTTGGCGCGCGCGTGGTGGATGGCGGCATGCCAGGTCCCGGACGCAATCGCGGCGCCGCGCATGCATCCACCGAGCTCATCCTGTTCCTCGACGCCGACGTGGAGCTTGATGACCCGACGTTCCTCGAGCAGGCCGTCGCGTGCATGCGAGACCGCAAGCTCGACCTCGCCACATGCGACGTGTTCCCCCTTTCCGACGCCCCACTCGACCATGTGATGCACGGCGCCTATAACCGCTACGTCCGCGCCCTCGGCAAGGCGTTCCCGCATGCGCCCGGGTTCTGCCTGCTCGTACGCAGGTCGCTCCATGACGCGATCGGCGGGTTCGACGAGAGCGTCACGTTCTGCGAAGACCACGACTACGCGCGCCGTGGCGCGCGCGCGGGCTCGTTCGGGTTCCTGCCGTTCAAGGTGCCGGTGTCCGTGCGCCGGCTCGACCGCGACGGACGCGTGAACATCGCGCTCAAGTTCATGCTGGCCGAGCTGCACCTGGCCACGCTCGGGCCGATCAAGCACGACCTGTTCAACTATTCGTTCGGGCATGGAAAGGCGGGAAGGCCGCAGGCGTGAAGGCTTCAGGGATTCCTGAGGCATCGAGACGTATGAAAATCCCGATCATCGTCCATCATCGGCACGTCCACCTGTCGCAAAAGGACATGGACGCGTTGTTCGGCTCGAAGCTCGCGCCGATCGCCGAGCTCGGCCATAAGGGACAGCACGTGTTCAAGGAGACGGTCGCGGTGATCGGCGAGCAGGGGATCCTCGAGCATGTGCGCGTGCTGGGCCCGGCGCGCGAGTCCACGCAGCTCGAGCTGTCGCCCGTGGAGGCCGCGGCGCTCGGGGTGGATGCGCCGGTGCGCGCGAGCGGCGAGCTTTCGGGCGCCGCCACGGTCACGCTCCGCGGGCCGCACGGCCAGGTCCGGCGCAAATGCGCCATCATCCCCATCCGGCACCTGCATGCGAACGGCGCGGACGCCACACGGCTGGGGGTGAAGGACGGAGACGTGGTCACGCTCGAACTCTACAAGACGGGGGCGCACGTCGAGCATGTCCTGGTGCGCGTGCATCCAAGTTTTGCCCTCGAATGCCACCTCTCTCCCGACGAGGCGGCCGAACTGTGGGTAACCGCGGGTGACCGGGCCTCCGTCCGCAAGGTCGGATAGTGGTATCATGTGGCTATGTTCCGCCGTTTCCTCATCATCCTCGCGCTGACCCTCGCCCCCGTCGCCGCCCTCTGTGCGACGAACGATTTGAGCATCCGATCGAGCGACATTTCCTTCTCCGTGAAGACGCTGGTGGCCGGGGATCGCATCCGGTTGTATGCGCAGGTCCGCAACGTGGGGACGGAGGACATGAGCGGATACGTGTCGTTCTTCCAGGGGTCCATCCCGGTCGGCGACAGCCAGGTGATATCGGTGCGGGCCGACGGCGTGCCCGAGGACGTGTTCGTGGACTTCACCGTCCCGGCGGGGTCGTTCAACATCCGCGCCGAGATCAAGGGGACCGATCCGCAGGATACGAACGCCGGCAATGACGTCGCCATCACCGGGCTGTTCACCCCGATCGCGGACCAGGACCACGACGCGGTCGTGGACGAGAAGGACAATTGCGTTTCCAAGAAGAACGCGGACCAGAAGGACACGGATAAGGACGGGCAGGGGGACGCCTGCGACGAGGACGACGACGATGACGGCCTTTCCGACGACGTGGAAAGGGAAATCGGCACCAGCCCGCTCAAGAAGGATACCGATGGCGACGGCGTGTCCGACAAGGACGACGTGTTCCCGACCGATCCGACCAGGACGAAGGAGCCGCCTCCAGCCCCCGCGCCCGCCCCGGCCCCCGCGCCGGCAAAACCGGCCCCCGTCGCATCCGCTCCGGCGCCTGTCGAGGCGGCCGTCACTTCAGAAACGCCGCCGCCGGAACCCCCCGTCGAACCGACGGCAGAGGACACAGGACGGCCCGATGGAGACGTCGGGATGATTTCCGCCGTGTTCAGCACGGATCGCCTGGATTGGAACCGTTTCGCCGTGAAGGCGCTCACTCCCGACCTGCCCGGCTATCGGTTTCAGTGGGATTTCGGCGACGGGGTCACGTCAAACCAATACGCCCTCGAACATGCGTACGCCGCCTCCGGCAGCTACCGCATCCGCCTTAGCGTGACCGATCCTGACGGTCGGGAGACCAAGGATGAGACGCAGGTCCAGGTGCCGTTCTTCAGCCTGGGGAATCCGATCATGCAAGGGGCCGTGGCCTTGCTCTGCGTGCTGCTTCTGTGCGGGCTGTTCACCCTCGTGCGCACCACCTTCGCGGTGCATAAGGAACGGGATTACGAGCTGGCGATCGACCTGCCCGAGGCGATCCGTCCGAAGGAGGTCCCAGAAGCGCCACGGGGGGAGACGGGAAAGGGAAAGAGGCTCTCCGTCCGCCGCGAGGATTGATGTGCTCAAGTTCCTGAACGCCGAGTCAAAATCGATCGTGGGCGCCGCCACCGTGGTCGGCGTCCTTTCGTTCGCGAGCCGCTTCCTCGGTCTCATCCGAGACCGCGTCCTTGCCGGCGAATTCGGCGCCGGGGACACGCTCGACGCGTACTACGCGGCGTTCAAGGTGCCGGACCTCCTGTTCGCCCTGATCGTGGTGGGGTCCTTGTCCGCCGGATTCATCCCGTTGTTCACCTCGTACTGGGGGAATCCTCTCGCGCATGAGCGCGCGTGGCGGCTCACCTCGCACGTGCTTGCCGTGGTCGTGGTCGGGATGGGACTGGTCGCGCTCGTGGCCGCCGCGCTCGCGAACCCGCTCGCCGCGCTCGTCGCGCCTGGATTCGCGCCGCAGAAGCAGCTGATGGTCGCCGGACACATGCGCGTGATGTTGCTCGCGCAGGCCATCCTTTCGTTTTCGATCGTGTTCGGGAGCGCCTTGCAGGGGATGAAGCGGTTCGTGCTCTACGCGAGCGCGCCCGTGCTCTATAACCTGGGAATCATCGTCGGCGCCGTGACGCTCGCGCGCTCCATCGGGCCCATCGGGCTTGCGTGGGGCGTGGTGCTGGGGGCCCTGCTGCACGCACTCGTGCAGGGGATCGGGGTATGGAACGCCGGATGGCGGCCCGCGTTCAAGCGGCCGATCCTGGACAGGGACGCGCGCGAGGTGTTCCGCCTCACCGCTCCGCGCATGATCGGGATCGCCGTCGCGCAGCTCACGTTCGTGGCGCTCGCGGGAATCGCGTCCACGCTCAGCGAAGGATCGGTGACCGTGTTCCAGTTCGCCTACAACATCCAGTTCTTCCCGGTGGGGATCGTGGGCGTGTCCTTCGCCATCGCCGCGTTCCCATCGCTTGCCGAGCACGCGGCCAGGAAGGAGGACGATCGGTTCGTGGAGACGTTCGCGACGTCCGTGCGCCAGATGCTGTTCTTCATCGTCCCGCTCACCGCGCTGTTCCTGGTCGTGCGCGCCCAGGTGGTGCGCGTCGTGGTAGGCGCCGGGGCGTTCGATTGGCCCGCGACCATCGTCACGGCGGATACGCTCGCGTTCTTCGCGTTGTCTTTCGTCCCGCAATCGCTCGTGTATCTCCTTTCACGCGCGTTCTTCGCCCTGCACGACACGGCGACTCCGCTTGTCGCCGGCATCATGTCCGGCATCCTGGGAATCGTGACCGCCTTCTGGCTCACCGGCCCCTTCGGGGTCACGGGGCTCGCCATGGCGTTCTCGCTCGCGTCATTCGCGAACGCGGCGCTCCTGTGGGCCACGCTGCGCGGGCGCGTGGGGACGCTGGGCGAGGCGAGCATGTTCCCCTCGCTCGTCCGTATCGCGCTCGCGTCCATGGTCGCCTCCGCCGTGATGCAGGCCACCAAGCCGCTCGTGCTCTCCCTGTTCTCGATTGACACCTTCTTCGGCGTGTTCGGCCAGGGATTCATCGCCGGCGGACTCGGGCTCGCGGCGTACGTGGCGATCTGTCGGCTCCTGCGCACGCGCGAGCTTCACGACCTCATGGAAGGGATGCGTCGTAAGGTATTGCGCAAGGCCGCCCCCGAGGAGGCCATCCCGCCCGCCGAAGGGACGGCGTGAAGTTGATTCCGGACCGCGAATCCTGCATGATGCCGTCGATATGACCTCTGCCCAGATCCGGTCTAAATTCCTCGAGTTCTTCCGTTCCAAGGGCCACACCGTGATCCCGTCGGCTTCGCTCGTTCCGGAAAATGATCCCACGGTGCTGTTCACTACGGCCGGGATGCATCCGCTCGTGCCGTACCTGTTGGGCGAGGCGCATCCAGGGGGAAAGCGACTTGCAGACGTGCAGAAGTGCGTGCGCACTGGCGACATAGACGACGTGGGAGACAACCGGCACCTCACCTTCTTCGAGATGCTCGGCAACTGGTCGCTGGGCGACTACTTCAAGCAAGAAGCGATCGCCTGGAGCTTCGAGTTCCTCACGGGAAAGGAATGGCTCGGGCTCGATCCCAAGCGCCTGTACGTTTCGGTATTCGAAGGCGACCAGGACGCGCCGCGCGACGACGAGTCCATCGGCTTTTGGCAGGCGGCGTTCAAGACGGCCGGCATCGACGCGAAACTCGGCGAACGGATCTTTTCGTACCCGAAGAAGCAGAACTGGTGGGGACCGGCCGGCATCACCGGCCCGTGCGGCCCGGACACCGAGATGTACTATGACACGGGCCGAATGCACGATCCGACCTTTGGTGCCACCTGCCATCCTGCCTGCGATTGCGGCCGGTTCATCGAGATCTGGAACGACGTGTTCATGCAGTACGAGAAGACGGCCGACGGGAAATTCGTGCCGCTGCGCCAGCGCAACGTGGATACCGGCATGGGCCTTGAGCGCATCACCGCGGTGCTGAACGGCTTTGACAACGTGTTCGAGACCGACCTGTTCGCGCCCATCGCCAAGGCGCTCGAGGAGATGTCCGGCAAGGCGTATGCGAGCGATGCCGGGCGTTCCATGCGCATCGTGGCCGACCATGCGCGCACGGCCATGTTCATGATCGCCGACGGCATCATCCCATCCAACAAGGACCAGGGATACGTGCTCCGACGGTTGATACGTCGGAGCGTGCGCCATGGCCTGTCGCTCAGCCTGCACGGCGCGTTCCTCGGCAAGCTGTACGACGTGATCGTCGAAACCTTCGACGGGGCCTATCCGGCGCTTTTCGATCAGAAGGCGCGCCTGGTCGACGAGCTCACCAAGGAGGAGGAGAAGTTCGGGCGCACGCTCGAAAAGGGGCTCCGGGAGTTCGAGAAGCTGTTTGCCAGGGAAGGGAAGGTCACGGGCGACGACGCGTTCGTCCTGTATTCCACCTACGGGTTTCCGCTCGAGCTTACCGAGGAGCTCGCCAAGGACAAGGGCCAGAACGTAGACCGTGCCGCGTTCGAGGCGGAGTTTAGGAAGCATCAGGACCTCTCGCGCGCCGGCGCCGAACAGAAATTCACCGGCGGGCTCGCGGACAGCAGCGCGGAGTGCGCGCGCCTTCACACGGCCACGCATCTCCTTCATCAGGCGTTGCGCGAGGTGCTCGGACCGCACGTCGCGCAGAAGGGGAGCAACATCACGCGCGAGCGGCTGCGGTTCGATTTCTCGCACCCCGAGAAGATGACAACGGAGCAGGTGAGGCGCGTCGAGGAGATCGTGAACGACGCCATCCGACGTGACCTCCCCGTGCGCTATGAGATCCTGGACATCGAGGAGGCCAAGCGCCGAGGCGCCATCGGCCTGTTCGAGGACAAGTACGCAGAGCTCGGCGGGAAGATCAAGGTGTATTTCGTCGGGGACCAAGCGCAAGGGGGTGTAGCGAGCGCGGAAGTTTGCGGCGGCCCCCATGTCGAGCATACGGGCGAGCTCAAGGCCTTTACCATCCAAAAGGAGGAGGCAGTGGCTTCCGGAGTCCGGCGCATCAAGGCGACCGTATCAGCTAATGAATCGCTGAAATAAGCGGAAAAATCCATCCACAGGCGGCTCTGGCACGGATGCTTGACATGTGCTGGGAGCGCAAGTACCATATGGCCACTCGTCGTATCCACAGCTCGCTTGCCAGAATTGCGCTCAACTGATAGCATTTCGGTCGACTATGGCCGACAACGGTTCGAAGCAGTTCATCGAGATGCGCGGTTCGGTCCTTGAGCTGATGCCGGCGGCGAATTTCAAAATCCGTCTCGAGAACGGCCAGGAGATCCTTGGCCACCTCTCCGGGAAAATGCGCATGAACCGCATCCGCATCCTCCCAGGCGACGAGGTGAAAGTCGAAATGAGCCCTTACGACCTTACGAAGGGACGCATCGTCTACCGTTTCTAGAGTCCCCAACGCCATCAGGCAGCCGCCTGACGGCGTTTCTCGTTACCCCTCTCTATGAAGGTCCGCGCATCCGTCAAGGCGATCTGCCGCGATTGCAAGACCACCCGCCGCAAAGGCCGGGTCGTTGTCATCTGCAAGAACCCGCGCCATAAGCAGCGTCAGGGCTAACCTTTTCCTATGGCACGTATCGCCGGAGTCACTCTCCCGAACAACAAGCGCACGGTCATCGCCCTCACCTATATCTACGGGGTGGGTAACACCACGGCCAAGAACGTGCTTGCGCAGACCAAGGTGGATGGCAACGTCCGCGTGAAGGACTTGAGCGAGGCCGACGTGAACGCGCTGCGCACGCTGCTCGAAAAGACCTATAAGCTCGAAGGCGACCTGCGCCGCGACGTGCTCGGCAACATCAAGCGTCTCAAGGACATCGGTTCCTACCGCGGCACGCGCCACACCAAGCGCCTGCCGGCGCGCGGCCAGCGCACCCGCACCAACTCCCGCTCCGTGCGCGGCAACGTGCGCAAGACCACGGGCAGCGGCAAGCGCATCCTCACCAAGACCTAACCTCCCTATGTCCGAACAGATGAAAGGCACGGCCGTGGCGGAGGAAGGCGCCAAGCCGGTCGGGAAGCCCAAGAAGAAGGCGAAGGCCGTCCGCTCCGTGCCGCACGGATGCGCGTACGTTCAGGCCACGTTCAACAACACCATCATCACGATCACGGACCTCAACGGCAACACGCTTGCCTGGGCAAGTTCGGGTGGATGCGGGTTCCGCGGCCCGAAGAAGGCCACCCCGTACGCGGCCGGCGTCATCGTCAAGGCCGTCGCGGACAAGATCAAGGATTATGGCATGCGCGACCTGAGCGTGTTCTTGAAAGGGGTGGGAAGCGGCCGCGACAGCGCGGTGCGCGCGCTCAACGCCAACCTGTTCAACGTGCTTTCCATCAAGGACCTCACCCCGCTTCCGCATAACGGCTGCCGGCCTCGCCGCGCCCGCCGCGTGTAACCTGATATGGGCAAGACGCTGAAAACCACCTGCAAGATGTGCCGCCGCGAAGGGGTGTCCCTGTGCGGGCGCGAGAAATGCGCGGTCAAGCGCCGCGCGTTCCCGCCGGGCGTGCACGGCCCCGCGCAAAGCTTGCGCCGGCCGCGCCTGTCCTCGTACGGCACCCAGTTGCGCGAGAAGCAAAAGGCAAAGCGCCTGTACCTGGTGCTTGAGACGCAGTTCCGCAACTATTTCGAGGAGGCCTCCCGCCAGAAAGGCAACACGGCCACGCGCCTCGTGCAGATGCTCGAGCTGCGCCTCGATAACGCGGCCTACCGCCTCGGCTTCGCCAAGACCCGCCGCCAGGCGCGCCAGATGGCGAGCCATGGGTTCTTCCTGGTGAACGGCAAGCCGGTGAACATCCCCTCGTACCGCCTGCGCGTGGGCGACACGGTTTCGTTCAAGGAGAATAAGAAAGGCAAGGGGCTCCTGCAGGGGCTTGCCGAGCGCATCGCCAAGCTCGAGCCGCCCAAGTGGCTCGCCTTGGACATCGGGACGCTCTCGGGCAAGGTCACGGCCGTGCCCGACGGGGAAGACCTCCGCTCGGTGTTCGATCCCACCATGATCGTCGAATTCTATTCCCGCTAACTTCGGCGGGATAAACCCCCACGCCCATCTATGGAGAACATCCTTCTCCCCTCCGCCATCCGCTTCGAAGCCGGCGAGCGCCCCAACGAGGGCGTCGTCGTGGTGGAACCGTGTTACCACGGATACGGCACGACGCTCGGCAACGCCCTGCGCCGCGTCATGCTCTCGTCCCTTACCGGAGCGGCGGTCACCGCCATCCGCATCAAGGGCGCCACGCATGAGTTCCAGGCCATTGACGGGGTCAAGGAGGACGTGCTTGAGATGATCCTCAACCTCAAGGGGCTGCGCCTCAAGTCCCACAGCGAGGAGCCGGTCAAGCTCTCGCTCAAGGTGAAGGGCGCGAAGGTCGTCACGGCCAAGGACATCGAGAAGAACGCGGACGTCGAGATCGCGAACCCGAGCCTGACGATCGCCACGCTCACCGATGACAAGGCGGTCCTCGACATGGAAATCACCGTGGGCCGCGGCCGGGGCTACAGCCCGACCGAGGAGCGCCCCTCCGGGGCCGCCGAGCTCGGCACCATCGCGGTGGACGCCCTGTTCTCCCCGGTCCGCAGCGTGGGATACAAGGTGGAAAACACGCGCGTGGGCGAGATCACCAACTACGACAAGCTCACGATGACCATCGAGACCGACGGCACCATCACGCCCGAAGAGGCCGTGAAGAGCGCCGCCAACACCCTCATCGACCATTTTTCCATCCTGCTCCAAAATCCTCCCGCCGAAGGCGGAGAAATGCCGGTGGAGGAACCGGCCAAGGAGTAATTTCCTCATATGCGACACCGTAAGAAAGGCGCAATCCTCGGTCGAGAAAAGGCTCCGCGCGAAGCCATGCTTCGCAATCTTGCGGCTTCCGTCATCCTGTACGAAAAGGTGAAGACCACCGAGGCCAAGGCCAAGGCGGTAAAGCCGATCGTGGAGAAGATGATCACCACCGGCAAGCGCAACACCCTCGCGGCCCGCCGCGCGCTCCTGTCGTTCTTCTATACCGAGAACGCGGTCAAGAAGATCCTCGAGGTGGTGTCCCCGCGCTATGCCACCCGTCCGGGCGGCTACACGCGCATCGTGAAGCTCGGCCATCGCGCCAACGACGCGGCCGACATGGTGCAAATCGAACTCGTCTGATATGGCAAAGATTTCCCGCGCCACGCACGTGATCGACGCCGAAGGCCAGGCCCCGGGCCGGCTCGCTTCGCGCATCGCGCACCTGCTCATCGGCAAGCATAAGGTGGATTTCTTCCCCAACGTCGACGCCGGGGACATCGTGGAGGTGGTGAACGCCGCCAAGGTGAAGGTCACGGGCCGCAAGCTTGAGCAGAAGGCCTACTACCACCACACCGGCGCCCCAGGCGGCCTACGCACCAAGGCGATGAAGACCGCCATGGAAGAGGACCCGACGCAGGTGATCACCCGCGCGGTCTCGCGCATGCTCCCGAAAAACAGCCACCGCACCCCGCGACTCAAGCGGCTCACCGTGAAGGCTTAAACGTATGGCAGAAACGAAAGACAACCAGTACTACGGCCTCGGCCGCCGCAAGACCAGCACGGCGCGCGTGCACCTCATCGCGGGGGGAACCGGCAAGGTCACCATCAACGGCAAGGACCTGGGCCAGTACTTCGGCACCGACATCCTGCGCCAGAACGTGGTCCGTCCGTTCACCGCGATCGGGATGGAAGGGAAATTCGACGTGACCGCCGCCACCGAAGGCGGCGGCATCACCGGCCAGGCCGACGCCATCCGCCTGGGCATCTCCCGCGCCCTGCTCGTCTTCAATCCGGAATACCGCGCGGTGCTCAAGAAGAACCGTTTCCTCACCCGCGACGCGCGCAAGCGCGAGCGCAAGAAATACGGCAAGAAAGGCGCCCGCCGCTCCCCGCAGTGGGCCAAGCGTTAAGCGAACCGAAAACCCGCCTCACGGCGGGTTTTGTCTAGGTTATGAATGTTAGAGAAGTAATTTCAATCAACGCCTTTGAACAGTGGACTGAGGATGAAATTCGACTTTTTCGAAATTCCTTCGATCGTTGGTATGAGTCAGTGTATGGGGCAGCAGTTATAGAGTTTATGCGATTGGGACAGTCACCCGAATCTGACTTTAAGGTTATAGACGCTAATGGCCTGGAAGCATATTTCCAGCACACCTTGGCTGGCGGCGACCCGAATAATGTTATCTATCAACGTAAGTCGGAAGGGTTGGGTAAGGTATTTTTACCCATAGCAACAGAACGAGCGGCAGGACTCTCGCTAATTCTAAAAAAACTTCCTAAGGGACACAGGGATGAAGGTCGAGCGATCCAGGAACTTAAGAAAATTCTGAATAAACAGTTGGATTTATCAGATGCTGAGTGGATCAGGCGATGCGAGGAGAACAATTTAGGGCTTATAGTTGTTAGTCTGCCTGCTAGTTCAATAACAAATCCATTTCGACAAATTGAGCTCGCCCTGATGAAGAAGACGAACTGTCGGGTCAACCTAATCATTACACAGATCGGGGCAATTCCCGAAATATGGATGGCTGATGTAGTAAGATTGGCTGAGTCTTTCCAGATCCCGCATATAGCACTCCATGAACGGTGGTCGAACAAGGTCACGACACTGAAATAAGTAAATACCCGCCGAAAGACAGGTGTTGTGTTATACTGCAAACGATTAATGATGCTTACCTATGACGTACGAACAGCTAAATAAAACGTCGTGGTGGCGTTTGGTGCAAGTCGTGTATGGGCTTGTTTTTTCGCTAGCGGTCATAGTCGTTCTGGGTGTGACACTAGCAGTCGCCACTGAGGATCAAAATACACCAAGCTGTGTCGGGTGTTTGGGAACCGGTGAACTGTCACTTGATGAGTTCGGTTTAAAGGTTGGGGAGGCATACGCAGATAATGCCGAGATGCAAAAATTTCTCGGCGAAGATTTTGCTAAAGAAGTTTCAAATCCATGGATAACGAATGCTGAATTCGGGTGTGCCTTTCTTAGTTATTATCCGGTCTACTGGAATGACGTGGCCGCGACTGAATCTTGCGTACCGAACAGCATCAATCAACAGGAAGATGGTAGCGGTGAAGCCGTCGGTATCGGATTGCTAGCTCTTCTCATTGTTATAGTTGTATTTCTTGGTATCAGGCAGGCGACACTCTACATCATCCTTGGCAATCAAATAGGGAAAGCAGAAAAGGGAAAGCAGAAGCGTGGAATATCGATATGGGTTATTTTCGTCATTGGTCTGTGTATTGCATTGCTTGGATATGCGTTAAGTAATACTGGCAACGCGACAGCAGATATCATTGGTACTGGCGCGGCGATCTTCGGAGACGTGGTAGTCGTGTACTGCCTTTATAAGGGCGTCGTCTCGCTTGTTCGTAATGTTTCAACAAAGTAATTATTTGTTGACAAAAATAAAGACGGGGTTGGAAGCCCCGCCAATATTCACTCTGCGTTCCTCAGGGTCGTGATATACGCGATGGCCCAGCATTTCCAGTGCATATCCATCGCCGCGCGTTTTCCAGACGCTATTGCTTTCATCACGCAAGCATCCGACGCTTTGTGCCATGTTGCTCCCAAACGAAAGGTTCGGGCCTCTGTCTAGCAGCTTTGTGAACTGGAATTCACGCGGCTACCGGATTTCATCCTTCTCCGAGGTGGGAGCGATCAAAAAGTCCTTCATAGCACTTGCCAATAAAGACTTATGACGGCCAAAACGGCCTATTTTGAAGACTAGCATGACTCGTTCAGTGCTTCAAGGCTAGGGCTGTGGATAACACAATTCATTCCGCCTCATGGCGGGTTTTACGTTTGACGGCTGCAAATGCCAGGCGTACCGTTTATGGGCTTCCAGCTCACCGTGTGCCGAGACGATACAGACGGAGGACCGATGTCTTTCAAAGGATTCAAGAAGCCGCCACGACGCGAAGAACAACCGCCGGCCCCTTCCTCCACGGCCGGCCCTCCCCCGGTCCCGTCAGACGATGACGCCGACGAGGCCGAGGCGCCCGATCCGGCCGTTGACCGGCCACGGCCCCGTTCGCTCTGGATGGGCCCGCTCGAGCGCATCCGCGCGAACAAGCGCTGACGCGCTGCGGATTCGCACGAGAGTCCGCCCACGCATGCCCCGACTCCGCTCGGGGCTTTTTTATCTTACGAACTCGATGCCGCGCTTCGTCCTGATGGCTTCATGTTGGGCCGCGGTGAGGAAAGCGATGATGGCGGTGTTCCCGTCGACGAACATCCAGAACCGAGATCCGTCGGCCGGCAGGGTCGCGTTCGCCGCGTCGAGCGTGGCGCCAAGGTCCAGCCAGTCGTCGAGATAGGCAGGGGAGAACGTATGCGACGTTCCGGCTACCTTGAACGACACGGTGACCGGACCCTCCTCTCCGGCCCAGCGCTCCTCGATGTCCTTTGGGGCAAACGCGCTGTCAGACAGCTTTGCCAGCTGGTCCAAGGTCTCGACGTACATCTCATTCCCATCGAGGACGTCGGCTTCCGGGTCGGTCACGAGGACGTGATCCGCATCCAGGCCGAGCATGAAGATCTCGTCATACGGTTCCGCAATGTCGCTCCACTCGTACGCAAATGCCTCTTGCAGTTTTTTCGCCGATTCCGCGTCGGTCCTTCCCGCGATGTCTTTCAGCAGTCCCACGGAGTGATAAAAAGCGATGCGATCCTGCCAACGACCATCATCCATCGGAAGGGAAGCCCGGATGGCATCATCGAATGTCACGGCATAGCTCCCCGTGGCTTTTCCCGCCAATTCCCATTCCTTCTCGATGATGTCCTGAAGGCTCATGTCATCATATTGGTCCGCGAGCGTCGGCCCGTCGGGAAGGAATCGAGAGCCTACGACAAGCACGACGAGCACGATGACGGGAATCCACCGCTTGATAGTGTCTTGCATAGCCACGGCTCTATTTCCGACAGCATGGCACGTTCATTGAAAATCCACCAGGAATGCGGTACATTCTGCCCACTGTGAGCGGTTCTGACGTTGCCAAAAACACGCTGTACCTGACGATCGCTTCGGTGGGGCAGAAGCTGCTTTCGTTCGTCTACTTCCTGCTGATCGCTCGTGTGATGAAGCCGGAGGCGACGGGGGGATACTTCCTCGCGCTCTCCGTGATCACGGTGGCGCTCGTCGTGTCGGACTTCGGCACGAACTCGGTCATCATCCGCGAGGTGGCGAAGAAGCCGGACGACGTGGGGTTGGTCCGCCGGGCGCTCGCGCTGAAGCTCCTGACGACGATCCTTGGCAGCGCGTTCGCCTTCTTGGCCGCGACGACGCTCGGGTACGCGCCGGACGTGCGCACGCTCGTCCTGCTCGCCGTCGCGGTGATGGCGGCGGACACCTTCTCGCAGTTCTACTACGGCGTGCTGCGCGGGCTGCGCCGGCTCGGCTACGAATCCGTCGGGCTGTTCGTGGGCATGGGATCGACGCTCGCGGTCGGGTCGCTGTCGCTTGCGTTCTCCCCGACGCTGCCCATGCTCATCCTCGCGCTGTTCGTCGGCTCGGCGTTCAATCTCGCCTTTGCCGCGACCATGGCGGCGCGACGCCTGGGATCCATGGTGCTCGTGCCGACGTTCGACCTGTCCGGGTCGCGCCCGCTCCTGCGCGCGGCGTTCCCGTTCCTGCTCGCGGGGCTGTTCGTGAAGGTGTACAGCTACGTGGATGTGCAGTTCCTCAATCATTATCTCGGACCCTCCGCGGTGGGCGTGTACTCCATCGCATACAAGTATACCTACGCCTTCCAGTTCCTCCCGCTCGCGTTCGTGGCCGCCTTGTACCCGGGGATGAGCGCCAGGGTAGGGAAGGACCCGGCGGGGCTCGCGCGGCTGTTCGAGCGCGCCGTGTGGTACATGCTCCTGCTTGCGATGCCGCTTGCCTTTGGCCTATGGGCCATCGCCGGGAGCGCCGTGGCGCTCGTCGGCCCGGAATACGCGGCGGCCGCGCCCGTGCTCGGCCTGTTCGCGTTCGTGCTCATCCCGGCCTTCCTGGATTTTCCCGTAGGGTCGCTGCTGAACGCCGCCGGGCGCCAAGGGACGAAGACCGCCATCTTCGGCATCGTGATGGCGGTGAACGCGCTCCTCAACTGGCTGCTCATCCCGCGATTCGGGATGATGGGCGCCGCGGCCGCGTCGGTCACGAGTACCTGGGTGCTGGTGGTGTGCGGCCTGCGTTTCGTGCCAGCCATCATTCCAGGCTACCGTGTTTCGCAGATCATCCCGACATTCGCGCGCATGCTCTTGAGCGGCGCCGTCATGGCGTCCTGCGCGCGTCTGTCTTCGGACACGTTCGGGGCGGGGGTCGTCGGACTGGTCGCGGCCGTGGCCGTCGGTGCCGCGACGTACGTGGCGATGCTGTTCGTGACCGGCGCCGTGAAACGTACCGACCTGCGCGAGCTGGTCGGACTGTTCCGCAAGAAGGAAGCATCCTATGCCCCGGCTCCTGCTGTTGACGCTTGATTTCCCGCCAACGCGTGGCGGCGTCGCGCGGTATCTCGACGCGCTCGCTTCGCATTTCCGCGATACGATCACGGTGGTCGCGCCGAGAGAGGCGGGGGCGCGGGCGTTCGATGCCTCGTGCGGGTACCCCGTGGTCCGCAGGACGCTGATCCGGCGCTGGACGAACCCCCGTTGGTTCCCGGCAGTGTGGCAACTCATCGCGCGGAAGGGGTCGTACGATGTGGCCGTGGTGAGCCACGTGCTGCCGATCGGCACGGCGGCGATGATCGCCAAGGCGTTTACGGACAAGCCGTACGCGGTGATCGTGCATGGGATGGACCTGGCTCTGGCCGCGCGCAACCCATGGAAACGCTGGCTCGCTCGCTGCGTGCTTCGAGGCGCGAAGCTCGTCGTCGCGAATTCGCGAGCGACCGAACGCGAGGCGCGCGAGACGTTCGAGGCGGAGAACGTGGTGGTGGCGTACCCGCCCCTTCGCGGCACCGACCTCCCTATGCCCCTCCTTGCCAAGGAGGGGATAGCCGGCCTGCGGCTGCTCACCGTCTCGCGTCTCGTGTCCCGAAAAGGACACCGTCGCGTGCTCGACGCGATCAAGGCGCTTCGGGATGCGGGACGTGGCGACGTCGTGTCCGCGTACCGCATCGTGGGGGCCGGGCCGATGGAAGGGGAGCTGCGACGGGCCGCGCGCGAGCTCGGGCTCGACAACGTCGTGACCTTCCTCAAGGAGGTTTCGGACGAGGAATTAGGGCAACTGTACGAATGGGCTGACCTGTTCGTGATGCCCACGTCGGGCGAAGGGGCCGATCGGGAAGGGTTCGGCATGGTGTATCTCGAGGCCGCGCGCCACGGCGTGCCGAGCATTGCCTCGCGCCTGCCGGGTGTGGACGAGGCCGTGCTCGACGGGAAAACGGGCGTGCTCGTGCCGGACGGGGACGTCGCGGCGCTTGCTGACGCGATTGCCAGGCTGAAGGCCGACACGAAGTGTCGGCACGATTTGGGGTCGGCGGCTCGTGAAAGAGCGATGCGTGATTTCACTCCCGACCAATGTTTTCAGCCTCTTAAAAGCCTGTTTGATTCCTTTTGAGTCGACACGAAGTGTCGACTGACTATGAGCCGAATCTCCATCATCATCCCTACCTATCAGCATGCGGAAACCATCGGCTTCTGCCTTGATTCGGTGTTGGCACAGACGCGCAAGCCGGATGAGATCATCGTGGTGGACGACGGCAGCACCGATAAGACCCAAGCCGCGCTCGAGCCATACCTCCTGCGCGGGGTGCGGGTGATCAAGACGGAGAATCGC
Source organism: Patescibacteria group bacterium (assembly GCA_004297215.1). NCBI lineage: Bacteria > Patescibacteria group bacterium. Next base: position 216,598 of record SCUM01000001.1, on the reverse strand, counting down.
GGAAGCAATCCGGCCCGCAATACTGGATTCGCGGCATCCACGGGCGACCTGGTCATCTTTTGCGATGCGGACGTATGGATGAGGCCCGAGATGCTTCAACGTCTCGCGTCCGCGCTCGATGACCGGCCGGGCGCGTCTTACGCCTATAGCGCGTTCCGGTTCGGATGGAAACGGATGCCGAGCTACCCGTTCGACGCGCCGCTCTTGCGGCGCATGAATTACATCCACACGACGGCTCTTGTCCGTCGTGAGCATTTTCCGGGATTCGACGAGGCGATCCGCCGGTTCCAGGATTGGGACGTGTGGCTCACGATGCTCGAGGACGGCCATGTGGGGACGTACGTGCCCGAGGAGCTGTTCTCGATCCTGGACATGAGCGGGCGTGCGGGAATCAGCCAGTGGTTCCCGTCGATCCTGCTCCATGTCCCGTGGGAACGGCTCGGGTGGGCTCCTGCGCCGATTCGGAAATATCTCGAGGCGAAGGCGGTCATCGTTGAGAAGCATGGACTTCGTGCGTAGAAAAACTACCCCCTACCACCTACCACCTACCCCCTACCCCCTACGCACTCGCATGGTCTCCATCATCACCGTAAATTTCAAGACGAAGAAGTATCTCGCGCGCATGCTCGAGAGCCTGTTCGCGCACCTCGCATGCGACGCCGAGGTGTTCGTGGTGGAGAACGGTTCGGGTGACGACCTCTCCGACCTGCAGGCGAGGTTCCCGAACGCGAGGTTCATCGTTTCGCAGAAAAACCTCGGGTTTGCCGGAGGATGCAACCTCGCCATCGCGCAGGCGAAGGGGGATTACGTCTTGCTCGTGAATCCGGATGTCGTCTTCGATTCCGACGCCGCCTGCGAAATCATGAAGCGCATGGACGCGGATCCGGAGGTAGGCATCGGCGGCATCAGCCTCAAGAACGAGGACGGGAGCCAGCAGGCGTGCGTGTGGCGGTTCCCGCGGCCGCTCGACCAGCTGCTGATGCTCCTCAAGGTGCCGCATCTGTTCCCGAACATCGGACCCATCCGTCGGTGGCGGATGTTGGATTTCGATTATGGCAGGACGCAGGACGTGGACCAGGTGATGGGAGCGTTCTTCTGCATCCGCCGCAAGCTCCTCGACGGGATTGGCCTGCTCGATGACGGGTTCTTCATGTGGTACGAAGAGGTGGATTTTGCGAAGCGCGCGGCGGACGCCGGCTGGAAGACAAGGTATTATGCCGACGTGTCCGCCCGGCACGCGCGCGGCAGCAGCTTCCTCACGATCGCGACCATCAGGAAGCAGTCGATGGTGTTGAGGAGCTTGCGCCGGTACGCCCGTAAGCATTGGCACTGGCCCGTATGATCGAACAGTTTTTCGGGAAAGAGTTCAGGGTCATTCTCGCCTGCCTCGCGGGGTATTTCCTGCTCGCGGCGCTCGCGTTCAAGACCCCGTTCGCCGGCGCGCTCGTGGCGGCGACGGCGATCGCGGCATTCGCCGTCGCCCTCAAGCGGCTGGAGTGGGGAATCGCCTTTGCCTTCGCCGAACTGTTCGCTAACTCGCACGGCCACCTGGCGGACCTGCCGATCGGCGGATTCGTCCTTTCGACGCGCATGGCCGTGTTCTTCGGAGTGATGGCCGCCTACAGTGTCCATCTGATCCGTCGTCGCGTTCGACTTCCTCTTAGCGACACCCGGCTTTCGCCATACATCCTGCTTTACGCCGTCGCGTTCGCCGCGTTCCTGATCGGGATAAGGCTGAACGGGTTTGGGAACGCGTTTCGCGACGGGAACGCCTACCTCTACGCCCTGTACGCCTTGCCGGTGTTGTCCGCGCATTGGGATGCGGCAGGGAAGCGCCTGCTCCTGCAGACGCTCGCCGCCGGCGCGGCATGGGTGTCCGCGCTTACGCTCGGGCTCGTGTACGCCTTCAGCCATCTTTCCGGCCTTGCCCTCGCCGACGTCTATACGTTCATCCGCGACACGCGCACGGGCGAGCTCACGCAGATGGCTCCCGGGATCTTCCGCGTGTTCCTTCAGGCGCAATTCTCGACCGTGGTGGCGGCGCTCCTGCTCGGTTCGCTCGCGCTCTCGGGCGTGAAGGGTCGGCGGGCATGGGTCGCGACGGTCGCCTCGTTCGCGGCCGTTTCCGTGGCGATCCTGGCAAGCCTGTCCCGTTCATTCTGGGTCGGTGGCGTCGCCGGGGCGTTCGTGCTCATCCTTCTCCTCGCGCTCGCATCGCGCATCCGCCTCAAGCGGGCGCTCCCGGGAATCGCAGCGCTGGTCGGGGGGAAGCTGTTCGGCGTCGCGCTGCTCGCGGCCGCGTTATTCTTCCCGATCCCTCCGCCAAACGGCGTGACGTTCGGGGAACTCGCGGGATTGTTCTCGGAGCGCGCGACCGGGACGGCCGAGGCGGCGATTGACAGCCGCCGGAAACTGCTGCTCCCGATGATCGACGGGATCCGCGAACGCCCGCTTTCGGGCCATGGGTTCGGGCATGCCATCACGTTCGTGTCCGACGATCCGCGCGTGCGTGCGCGCGATCCCGAGGGCATCTGGACCACCTATGCGTTCGAATGGGGCTGGCTGGACGTGTGGCTGAAGACGGGCCTTGCCGGGCTCGCGGCGTTCGTCTGGGTGTTCGCCTCCGCCGCGCGCTCCCTCTCGCGCGGGCTCGCAGGCGACCAGGCATGGCTCCATGCGGGATTGATCGCGTCCCTTGCCATGCTCGCGGCCACGCACGCGTTCTCTCCGTACCTGAACCATCCGCTCGGGCTCGGGTTGCTCCTGTTCGTCCTCCCGTTCATGAAAACGAAACCCCCCGTCGTGGCGACGGAGGCGGCGGCTCCCGTGGCGGCTCAAGCGAGCACGGCGCCGTTGATGTCCGAGTAGCCGGAAAGGAACTGGGCGGCCGTCATGGCCGCTTTTCCTTCGGGCTGCAGGGCAAGGATCTCAAGCGTCCCGTCCGCGGCTTCCACCAAGAGCCGTCCGTCCGCAACCCGTACGGTCCCGGGCGGGAAATCCGCGCGCAGGTCGGTCGGTCGCGCCGAAAGGACCTTCAGGCGCAGCGGCGACCCGTTTCGCGTCCAGACGGCGAAGGTGCCCGGCCAGCCAAGGTAGGCACGCACAAGGCGTTCGACCTCTGCGACGGGCTTGGCCCAATCAAGATGCCCGTCCTCGCGCTCGAGCAATTTCGTGACCGTGGCCTTCGCGTCATGTTGCGGCATCGGGACGATCTCGCCCTTGGCAAGGCGCTTGAGGGTCGAGACGAGCAAGGGCGGGCCCAGGCGCATCACCTTCGCGGACAGGGAAGGGAGCGTCTCCACGTCATCCACGCCGATCGACTCGAAGGCGAGGATCGGTCCGGTGTCCATCCCTTCGTCGAGCGACATGATGGAAATGCCGGTCGTCGGGTCGCCCTGCGCGAGCGCGTATTGCATAGGGCTCGGTCCGCGGTGCTTGGGGAGGAGCGACGGATGCACGTTTACGCAGCCAAGACGCGGAAGCTCGAGGATCCCTTTCGGGATGAGCTTCCCGTACGCGACGACGACGAACAGGTCGGCGCCGAGCGCCCTGAGCGCTTCCGCGGCCGCCGGGTCCTTCCTGAGCGAGACGAACGGCAAGACCGGGATTCCCAGGCGCGTCGCCGTCTCCTTGACGGGCGCAGCGCTCATCGTCTTGCCGCGACCGGAAGGCTTATCAGGCTGCGTGACTGCCGCGACGACCTCGAAGGCAGGATCGGCCTTGAGCGCCGCAAGGAACGGGACGGCGAGTTCAGGGGAACCGAAAAAGACGATTTTCACAGCTTTGGCGCCTGGGTATACCGCTCGACGCGGTCGACGAACAGGATGCCGTCGAGATGGTCGATCTCATGCTGGAAGATGATGGCCGGGAAGCCCTTAACGTCCAAGGCGATCTTTTCCCCGTTCGCGTTGAGGGCCTCGACGCGGATGCCCTTGTGGCGCTTCACGATCCCGTACACGCCCGGCACCGACAGGCATCCTTCCTCGCTGTCCGCCTTGCGCAGCGAACGGCGGGTGATGACCGGGTTCACGAACGCCTCCGGCCCGGCGCCGGTTTCCACGATGATGACCCGTTCGTTCACGCCCACCTGCGGGGCCGCGATGCCGACGCCGTTCTCAAGCTTCATCGTCTCTACCATGTCGGCGACCAGTTTCTCCATGCGCGGCGTCTTGATCGCCGAAACCGGCACCTCGACGGAGGGCTCGCGGAGGGTCGGAGCGGGCGATCGGAGGACGGCCAAACGGGTCATAACGATGACCAAAATGTCATAAAAACGCGTTCGTGTCAATCACGACGGAGTCAGGGAGGGCGGAAAGGGATGAAGAGTCAGAAAGGGGTTGCTCCACCCCGTCGACCGTGATCCAGCGGACGAACGGTTCCAGCCCGTAGGCGCGACGCGTCTCGAGCTCTTCGCGGAGGATCCTTACGGGGTCGTGGAACGCCCGAACGAACAGCTCCGGCCTGGCCGTCTGGATGAGGAATGGCGCGCGTGCGGCGCGAGCCACGGCCTGCCACTGGGCGGCCGTGCACAGCGTCCGTTCGACCGCCCGTTGCGACCTGTCCGCGAGTCCGGCATCCGCGTCCAGGTCGGCCACCATGGCGAACGGTTCCGGATCGAACGGGTCAAAGGCGTTTTCCAGATAGTGCTTCGTGGCGATCACGATGCGGGCATCCGTCGCCCCCTCGCCTTTTTCGCAGACGGCGACGGTCGCGTCCGGGAAGGCGCCTTGGAGCGCCTTCCGAATGGCACGAGTGCCGAATCCGCGCTCATGCAGGTCAGACGAGTGGCAGGAGTCGCAGAACCTGGGCGGGGCCGCGCCGGCGAGCGGGACGGTCCACCCGCATCCCTGACAGGACAATACGCGCGCCATCCCTTTCCGGTTGAACGCGAGCAGCACCCGACCTCCCGTTTCCATCGCGTCCTGCACGCCTTCGAACACGGGAGGGGAAATGAAGGCGTGCGGCCAGGATTCCCGTCCCGTCATGGCGATGGCCCGGATCGGGTCGAGCGCAGGACAGCGCAGGGAATCCGGGAACAGGTGCAGGTCGTCGGGGCGGGGAAAGGCATCCAGGAAAACGATCCTGTCGCCGGAAGCGTTCCATCGCACAGCGGCTCGACGCGCGTCATACCGCGGGTTGCGGTCGGCCTGGCGGTGGTTCTCGTGCCCGCTTCGGACGAGGAACAGCGTTGAACCCAAAGGATGTTCAAGCATGGAGACGAGACGAGTGCCGATCAGCAGCCCGTCTTTCGTCGAACGAAATCCCTGCCATGCGGCGAATCGGGAGCCGTTCGATTCCTCGCCGGTCAGGATTTCCCCACCAAGGGCGGCATGCAGCAGGCGCGCATCACGCACGTTCGGGGCCGCGATCCTGATCGGACCCGGGCAGGCGCGTCGATACGTGGCGATCAGCGCCGCGCCATGCCGCAGGTCGGGCGAACGGACGAAACTCGCCGGGAGGTCCGTGATGAACCGCACCGCCTCCGTGATATCCGGCGCGTCCTGCGTGCGTATCCGCAACCCCGGGGACGGTCCTGACGCCTTGACCGCGGCAGGCTGACCGCTGACGGCTCCTCGAGTCTGAGCGACCTCGGAGTCGAAGACTGACGGTTTCGTCCGCTTCGGCGGCACCGGCAACACCGCATGCATCACCGACGACGGGGATTGCACAAGATCCGCGGCCAACGACTCATAGGCGTCCAGTTCTCGCCCCGTCAACGATGCCCCTAACGCGCGCTCAACGGGCTTCGGGTCAATGCCGACGGGCGGCGTATCCTTCAGTGCCGCGACGATCCCGACGACCGACCACCCGCGCAAGGGGACCATGACGAAATCTCCGCGCCCGACCACCGTCCCTTCCGGGACGGAATAGTCGAAGGCGCGGAATCGTCTCGGGAATCGCTTGAGCGGATATACTTCGGCGAATTTCACACGTCCATACCCTACCACCTACTCCCTACCCCCTACCACCTTAGGAAAGATGGAATTCCGCCACCATGTACCCCACGCCAAACGGCGCTTCGTAGCTCAAGATCTCGGGACGGACGTTCATGTGGTCGAGCGCGCCAAACAGCATGAGCAGCGGCCGATACGCGCATTCGCTCGCCGCGGCGATGAGCTCGGATGATGCGGACAGGAGCTTGGCCGACGAGACCCCCTCCACGGCCTGGCGGGCGAGCTCGTCGAACACGGCGCCTTCCCGCCGATACCCCGACGGCGCGTCGCTCGTGAGGCAATGCGAGAGGTCCCCGGAGGCGACGAGCGCGATGCGCCGGGGCGAATGCATGATCACCTCCTTGAGCGCGCGGCCGAAGGCGAAATGTTCCTTCGGCCCGAGTCCCGAATAGGAGACGGGGACGATGCGGACGCGCCCGATGCGTTCGGCCAGCGTGAGGAGCGGGACGCTCGTCCCGTGGTCGAGCCTTCCGGAGGAGTTGAGCGCGAGCGGGATCCCTTGCCGGCGGACCGCGCGCTGGAGGGCGTCGATGAATCCCAGGTCCGGCTTGAACGTGCGGTGCACGGTGAGGTCGCCGAACTCGCTCATGTCCGCGGCGTACTCGTCGTGGAGGTTCAGGGAGAACGCCTTTTCAAATTGCACGCTGTGGGAGGAAAGGACGATCACCGTATCCGGCATGGCGAGGTAGAGATCCTCGGCTAATCGGTCCATCGCCCCCTTTGTAGCCTTCATGTGTTCAAGGGCGTCGCGGCCGATGGTCGGGAGCAGCAGGGGGGTGTGCGGGGTGAAGGCCGCGAAGCAGATCATAGGGAAGCGCCCGAGAGCGTGAGGACGCCCATCGGCTCGCCAAGCGGCTGCACGGCGAGCGCGCGCGTGTCGGTCCAGAGGATGTCGTCCCAGCGCCAGCCATGCGACAGGAAGGCCCGTTCGTTCAGGATCGGGCGACGGGCTCCCTCGCTCACGACGTAGACCGTGGGATCGACGCTGCTGCGCACGAGCGTGCCGTCGGGGAACCCGACCGGCGGCCCCTCGCGGTAGCTGTCGAGCATGGCGAAGGACACGTCCTGGATCTCGTCGGGGACGAACCCGTGCGCCCGCAACACCTCCCGGGAAGGGAAGCCGCGACGCATGTCCCCCACCAGCAGGAACACCGTCCCGCGCGGGCTGCGCACGAGGGAATAGTTGGCGATCTGTTCACGCGGACCGCCGGAGCCGAACCAGCGTTCCCATACGCGCACGAACACCTCGTTGCCGTGCAGGTGCGGGGTATAGGTGTAGAGCGCGGCCGTGGCGGCGTTCGCGGGCATGATCGCCCGGCCGTCCACCCGGCTCACGAGGCCAGGCCCGAATCCGGACAGGGTCCGGCCGAACACTTCCACGTCGGCAAGGAACGATTCGCGGATGCGCTGCGCGGCGTAGTGCACCTGGGGCGCGAACCCGCGGTATTTCTGGATGCTCGAGTCGTCCTTCGCGCAGTCGTCGCACACGGCGTATCCCATGGCCCAGTCAAGCTGGTCGCGGCTGGGGAAGGGGTCTTCCACGAGGGACTGTTCGCGTTGCAATAGCGCGAGAAGGAAACGCGGGCTCAAGGAAAACTCCTGCGCGGCGTTCCAGATGATGTCAGCCGCGCTGCGCATGACGCCGTCCAGGTCCCTCGTCCGATACGTGCCAAGCGTGCCACGGTCCAGGAAGGCTTCGATGTCGGACAGCGACATGGCCGTGGAATCGGTCATCTCGCGGTCGGAGAGGAGTTCGTTCGGATCCACGTACGCCTGCGCGCGCGCAGGCGCGGTCGGGAAGAATCCCGCCAACAGGGAACCTAAAAGGATTGCCGCGGCCCCACGATTCATAATGGCGATATTGTAGCGCATCCGCACGGATAAAAAAACGCCCCCGCCGCGACAGGTGTCGGGCGGGGGGAAGCCGAAGGGGGGAAGGGTATCCTGCTCACTTGAGCAGGACGACGATGAGCATGACGAGCGCCACAATGATGGCAACTCCGATCACACCCACCATCCAGATCAACGGGACCATGTCCCTGTTGCGGGGAACCCTGTTGAGGTCCGTTGGTGGCCTAGAGCGCGAATCGAACATGTGAACTCCTCCTATGACAGCGTACGACATTGCACGCGGGCTCGGGTAGAGGCCCTCCTTCGCTTCTGATGAAGCTTCGGAGGGCGTGGGCGGGAGGGGAGCGACGCGTACCGTCGCTCGACCCTCCAGGTTCGGCATCATCTGGCGAAGTCGCAGCGCCGTTCGCCGGGTCGGCAGGACACGGGAAACGTTTCCTCCGACCGTTTGACCAGCGCCGCAAGTAGACGTTCGTCGAAGGCGAGGCCTTGGCCGATCACCATGACCGGTAGACGCTGTACGCCCCATCGGCGCGCGGCGTCGTGGTCGTAACCGAGATACACCGTGAGGCGACTCCCGGACTTGCGGTGAATCGTGTTGCGCACGACGCACTCGCCGTAGCCGGGGAGCTTGAGCACGGTCCCGATCGGGAACATGTTTGAGCCGCAGACGCGTTCGTGGCCGTCCATGAACAGGCGGCACACGTCGCTGCCGTCGGTTCCGACGCATGACACGCCGTAGCCGGTGGTCGACGCCGTAACCTCGAGCACCACGGTCTCGCCCTGCTTGACCGGGCCGGTCTTGCGGGACGATGGCCTGCCGAAGTCGAGCTTCACCTGTTGGAACCCTTCATCGAACTCCTGCACGACGGCCTTGCGGGCCGGGGCAGAGAGGACGAGGGCGCCGACGGCGGCGGAGCAGGACATGCCGACGGCCAGCATGACGAGCGCGCCGACGAACGAACTGATTCGACTGACGCTGCGCAGGCGGCGGAAGTCGGCGAACGGGGTCGTGGGCATCGCGTACCTCTTGGTTGCTGGTTGTTGATGGGACGATTCCCGTCCCGGGAGAACAAGGTCGAGCATTATTCGCCCGGGTGGAGGCCCGCACCCATCCTGTCTCACGACAGTATGGATGCGGGGAGTCCCGTATGGACTCAGTTTTTGGCAATCCGTTCGCCGCCAGGATCCCAGCAGCGCCGCGGAAGCAGCTCTTCGGGATTGACCCTGGTGCCACCCTTCAGCACCTCAAAGTGCAGATGGATGCCCTGGGCGTTTCCGCTGCGGCCGGCGATGCCGATCTGCTGTCCGCGCTCGACCCGTTGTCCATCCTGGACCGTCAGGCTTGCGTGGTGGCAGTAGCGCGTCATCACTCCGTCATCATGGGTGACGTCGATCGTCTGCCCACAATCGCCGAAGCTTCCGGCATGGGTCACCTTCCCGGCCGTGACCGCGAACGTCTTGTCGCCCGCGTCCGCCTCTAGGTCCATGCCTAGGTGGAATTTGGCATGCTTTCGCTGCTTGAGCTTGCGCATGCCCCAGCCGGACGTCATTTCTTGTTCTTCGGTCGGACAGGCCCAACCGGTGCCGTCATCACTGGAGACGGGGGTCCAGTAAACGGCCCTCCGCGTCTGCCTGCCCCACTTCAGCGCCTCTTCCTTGGTGGGGAAGAAGACATCGAGGTGGTACTTGCCGTTGAACCGTTCGTTCATGCGGTCATGGACGACGCATCGTCCGAACCCGTTCTCCTGCAGGTGTTCGGGACCATACCCAGGGATGTCCATGGGCGTTCCGAACGGGAGTTCATTTTGTGCGCAGGTGAGCTCGCCCTCCTCGCCGTCGGTCGCGACGTAGAGGGCGTACAGCTCGCACGGGTTCGTCCCGTCTGCGGACTCACAGGGTGTCGAGTCCGTCTCGTCTTCGCTGGGCGAATAGGCCGAGACGGAGTAGAACATGTTGTGCCACTGCATCGGCACACGAGCAGGCGCCGAAGCCGTCGCCTGCTCTGTCATGGTCGCCGCCCTGGCCGTGTCCGGGAAACAACCTTTTCCCACCACGACGAACAAGACGATCGCGAGGGCGACCACTCCGAGCACGTCTCCAAAGGAGACGGAAGGACTCTTTTTATCTGCCATGCGACCCTCCAGGATCTGTTTCTGCGTTGTTTTTGGATTGGGAAAGAATCGCGGATGTCGAACCTTCGTCTTTGGAGGCTAAGCGCTTGCTTCGCCTCCGAAGGGAAGGGCCGAGAGCGATGGCCCTCGGCGTTCCCGGTTAGATCCGAGACACGTTCACGAACTTCGCGCCCCACACGCGGGCGGCCGGGGTGTCCATCCCGAGGTAGATGTCCACGCGGCCGGTGCCGGTGTAGCGCTTGTTCATGCGGTCACGCACCGTACACTCGCCGTACCCCTCGATATGGAGCTTGGCGTGCATGGGGTGGTCGTTGGTGGCACAGATCTTTTCGCCCGCGGCGTACTTCACGCAGATGTCGGAGTTATCCGCGGAGATGCACGGCGTGGAGTCGGTCTGGCGGGGCTCCGAGGTGTAGGCCGTGACGGTGACCTTGCGGCCGATCGCCTTCGGCTTGGGAGCCGGCTTTACGATCTCGGACAGGTCCGGACCGACCTCGGAGGCGGACTCCGCCACGGGCACCGGCGTAAACGCCGGGGTCGCCCCGCCGTCGCCGAGGCTTTGGCGGGCAGGGGCCTGGTCCAAGGGGACCGGGGAAGCCGAAACGCCGATGAAGACGAGGGTCGCGAGAATGGTGGAGAAGATCGTCATAGGGATATAAAAAACCAGTTTGTTAGACAGCAGAGACAGGTCTCTTACAAACAGGTCCTATCTCTCTCCTCAAGATTCGGTTTGCGAGCGGCAGGGCCTTCGAACTCCCTGGGTCCTTTCGGACCATCGCTCTAATGTCGAATCATTTTCGACGCAACGAATATACCACTTTTTGGGCATTTTGTCAAGGGGGGACGATGGATATTTATGCTGTGTTCAGCCAAATTATCGAAAATCGAAAAGCGGCCGATGAAGGCCGCTTTCCCTGCTATTCCTTCTTGATGGCAATCTCGTCGTTTTTCGCCCCGATCGTGAGGTTCGCTCCTTCGGCCACCTCGCCTTTGATGAGCATGAGCGAAAGCGGGTCGAGAATAAGGCTCTGGATGACCCGTTTGAGGGGCCGGGCGCCATACGACGGGTCGTAGCCTTTGGCTGCCAGCAGCTTTCTGGCGGCCGGGGACACGGTCAGGGCGATATCCCGCTGCTTCTTTAGCCGGTCGAACACGCGGGCGAGCTGCAGCTCCACGATCTGCCCGATTTCCTCCTCAGCGAGGGAATGGAACATGATGATCTCGTCCACGCGGTTCAAGAATTCCGGACGGAAGGAATCCTTGAGGAGCGCCATGACCCGTTCCTTGACCTCGGCCGAATCACCGCCGTCCGCCGGACGTTCGTCCGCGAACCCTATGGCGCCGCCTTCCTTGCCCGCGTTCAGGATCAGGTCGGACCCCAGGTTGCTGGTCATGATGATCACGGTGTTCTTGAAGTTCACCTTGCGACCCTTGGAATCGGTGAGATGCCCGTCATCGAGGATCTGCAGGAGCAGGTTGAAGGTGTCCGGGTGCGCCTTTTCGATCTCGTCGAACAGGATCACGCAGTAGGGGCGCCGGCGGACGATTTCGGTGAGCTGGCCGCCTTCGTCGTACCCGACGTATCCGGGCGGGGAACCGATGATCTTGCTCGCGGCATGGCGCTCCATGTACTCGGACATGTCGAGACGCACGAGAGCGGACTCGTCGTTGAACATGAACGCGGCGAGCGCACGGGCCAATTCCGTCTTTCCCACCCCGGTCGGACCCAGGAAAATGAAGCTGCCGATCGGGCGGTTCTCCTCGGCGATGCCGGCCCGGGAGCGGCGCAGGGCATTCGCGACCGCGGTGACGGCTTCTTCTTGGCCGACCACGCGCTTGCGCAGCTCCTCCTCCATGCGCGCCAGCTTGGTAAGCTCGGATTCGAGCATCTTGGACACGGGCACGTGCGTCCAGCGCGACACGACGGACGCGACCTCCTCCTCCGTGACCGTCTGCTTGAGCATGCCGCGTTCGGCCTGGAGCGCGTGCAGCTGGTCCTCGGCCAGCTTCAGGCGGCGCTCCGCGTCGGGGATCTGGCCGTAGCGGATGGCAGCCACCACATCGAGAGCCCCCTTGCGTTCAGCCGCATCGGCCGCGAGCTTCAAGGACTCGAGTTCTTCCTTGACCGTGCGCATCTCGCCGATCTTATCCTTCTCGTTCCTCCAACGGCCCTCAAGCGCGTCAGCCTTCTCACGGATGTCCGCGATCTGGCGTTCGATTTCGGACAGACGCGCCTTGGATTCCTTGTCTTCTTCCTTCTCAAGCGCCTTGCGTTCGATTTCCAGGCGCATCAGGTCGCGCTTCACCACGTCGAGCTCCTCGGGCATGGAATCGATCTGCATGCGCAGCGCCGAGCCTGCCTCGTCGATGAGGTCGATCGCCTTGTCCGGAAGGCGGCGGTCGGTGATGTAGCGGTCCGAAAGCGTGGCCGCGGACACGATGGCAGGGTCGCTCACGCGGATGCCGTGGTGGATCTCGTATTTTTCCTTGATGCCGCGCAGGATGGCGATCGTATCTTCCACCGAGGGCTCGTCGACGGCCACCGGCTGGAAGCGCCGTTCGAGCGCCGGGTCCTTCTCGATATGGCGCTGGTATTCCTTCGTGGTCGTCGCGCCGATCGCGCGCAGCTTGCCGCGGGCGAGCGCCGGCTTGAGTAGGTTGCTCGCGTCGAGGCTGCCGCCCTCGGTCGTACCGGCGCCAACCAGCGTGTGCAGCTCGTCGATGAACAGCACGATCTTCCCGCCGCTCTCCTCGATCTCCTTCGTGACCGCCTTGAGGCGGTCCTCGAACTCGCCGCGGTATTTCGTCCCGGCCACCATGGAACCGATGTCGAGCGACACCACCTCCTTGTCCTTCAGGAGCTCCGGCACGTCGCCGCTTACGATGCGCTGCGCGAGGCCCTCCACGACGGCCGTCTTGCCGACGCCCGCTTCGCCGATGAGTACCGGGTTGTTCTTGGTGCGCCGGCACAGCACCTGCATCACGCGGCGGATTTCCGCGTCGCGGCCGATGATGGGATCAAGCTCGCCGGCGCGCGCGGCATCGGTGAGGTTGCGGCTGTATTTCTTGAGCGCCTGGTATTTGGCTTCAGGCTCCGCCGAATCGACCCGCTGGCTCCCGCGGATGTCCTTGAGCGCGCGCATCACGCCTTCCTCCGAAATCCCCGCTTGGGCGAGAAGGGGACCGGCGCTCTTCGACGTCATCAGGCCGAGCAGGAGATGTTCGGTGGAAATGAACTCGTCCTTGAATTGCTTTGCCTTGTTCGCGGCGCCTGACAGGCATTCGGCCGTTTCCGGGGTGAGGAATACCTGGGGCTGCCCGTTCGCCTGCATGCGCTGCCCCTTGGATTTCGGCAGGGCATCGATCGCATCATCCACGTGGGCACGCAGCGCCGCCCGGTCTCCGGCCACCTTATTGACGATCGCCGGGACCACGCCGTCGTCCTGCGCGAGCAATGCCGCAAGGACATGGAGCGGTTCGAGAGCCTGCTGCCCGTTTTCCACCGCGATGCGGTGGGCGGCCTGGAGCGCTTCTTGGGACTTGAGGGTGAAATTATTGGGAAGCATATTAGCACTCACCATTATAGAGTGCTAATTCGCCTTGTCAATCGGAACCTGTAAGATGTCGGGCATGAGATGGTTCGGCATCGACCTCTTACGGCTATCCGTCAAGGATCCCAAAGGCGACTTGCTCCGCCTTCTTGATGGCGACCACCCATCGCAGGCGGTGACGCTCAACCCGGAAATGGCGCTTGCGGCGCGGACCGAACGGTCACTAGGCGACCTTATCAGCCGCTCCGCGATCATCCTTGCCGATGGGGCAGGGGTGCAGTGGGCGGCCTCCTGGCTTCTGGGTCACTCCGTGACCCGGATGACCGGCGTGGACGCGCTTGAGGCCCTATTGTCGGCCGCATCGGAGCGCCGGCTCAAAGTGGTGTTCCTCGGGGGCGGTCCTCAAGAGGGTGAACGCGCGGCCCAGGCGGCCCTTCGACGGTTTCCTGGCGCAGATGTCATATCCCTCGACCCCGGACAGGTCATCCGGGATGCGGACGGGGCCTGGCGACAACCGGCTGATCTCGTCGAACGGGTGCAGGCATTCGCGCCTGCCGTCCTCGCCGTGGCGTTCGGCCACGGGAAGCAAGAGCGATGGATTGCGGATCACCTGTCGAAGCTGCCCTCCGTCCGAGTCGCGATCGGAGTCGGCGGCACGTTCGCGTTCCTTTCAGGACGCATCCGACGAGCTCCGGCCTGGATGCGTCGCCTGGGCATGGAATGGGCATGGCGGCTCATCCAGGAACCGCGTCGGATCGGTCGGATTTTGCGTGCCGTCGTCGTCTTCCCGGTCCTCGTGATTTGGGATAGGATTCTCTGGCGTGAAAGGCCCTCAGGCCCCTAGGCCTCGAGGCCTGTCAATGCCTGAACGCCTTGTCCGCCTATGCCGATCATCGTCACCCGCTTTCCGCCGTCGCCCACCGGCTACCTGCATGTCGGCGGCTTGCGCACGGCGCTCTATAACTGGCTGTTTGCCCGCAAACATGGCGGGAAGTTCGTCCTGCGCATCGAAGACACGGACCGCGAACGCCTTGTTCCTGGCGCGGTCGAGGCCCTTATCAAGACGATGGCCGCCGTAGGATTGGATTATGACGAAGGTCCGGTACTCGATGCGTCCGGGAAGGTGGTCGAGAAGGGACAAAACGGGCCGTATATCCAGAGCGAGCGCAAGGCGATTCACGATGACCATGCCCGGATCCTGGTCGAAAAGGGGGTCGCCTACCGCTGCTTTTGCTCGAAGGACCGTCTGGATTCGCTACGCAAGCAGCAGGAGCTCGCAAAACTCACCACGAAGTACGATCGGCATTGCCTCTCCCTGTCGAAGGAAGAGGTTGAGCAAAAGATGTCTGCAAGCGAACCGTTCGTGATCCGTCTGAAAATCCCCGAAGGGACGACAGTCATCGACGATGCCATCCGCGGCCGTATCGAGATCGATAACAGGGAAGTGGACGACCAAGTGCTCGTGAAGAGCGACGGATTTCCCACGTATCATCTCGCCAACGTCGTGGATGACCACATGATGGGCGTCACGCATGTGATCCGTGGCGAGGAATGGATTTCAAGCGTGCCCAAGCATGTGATGCTTTACAAGGCGTTCGGCTGGACAGTGCCGACGTTCGCGCATCTCCCGCTCATCCTGAACGCTGACCGATCAAAACTTTCAAAGCGACAGGGCGACGTCGCGGTCGAGGACTATCTTGCGAAGGGTTATTTGCCGCAAGCGCTCCTGAATTTTGTGGCGCTCATCGGGTTCAACCCGAGCGGCGAACAAGAATTGTATTCAATCGAGGAACTCAAGGCGGGGTTTGAACTGGAGAAGGTCAATTCGTCAGGAGGCGTCTTCAATCCCGAAAAGCTGGACTGGATGAATGGCCAATACATCCGTCGCAAGTCGCCGGAGGAACTCATGGCGCTTTGCCTGCCTTTCCTGATCGCCGCAGGGAAGGGGACTGATGCGAACACCCTCCTCAAGATCTGCGCGGTCGAGCGTAATCGACTCGTGACGCTCGCCGGGATTGTCGACGCCGTCGAATCTTTTGCGAAGCTTCCGGCGTATGACCCGGGAATGCTCGTCTGGAAGAAGGCGGATCAGGCCGACGCTTTGATAAACCTGACCGCGGCGCGAACGCTCATCGAATCGCTTCCCGAATCCGAGTTCTCTTCCGTCGCGTTGATAGAAACGGCCGTAAAGCGGTATATTGCGGATAAAGGATTGTCGAACGGCAACATGCTCTGGCCCATGCGCGTGGCCCTGAGCGGCCGCAGCGCGTCGCCAAGCCCGTTTGAGTACGCCTGGGTGCTTGGGAAGGCGGAAACGCTCCAGCGTCTGAAAAAAGCCATTGACCTACTTTCCGCATGACAGGTCACAGGAGGGATTCCATCAAGCTCACGGGATTATCCGTCTTCGCGGCGCTCGCGTTCGCCGCGTGTTTGCGTATCGGAACCGGTCGGTCGGCGACGTTTGAGACGTCCACGGTAGACGATCCGACGGTCGCGGCCGAAATCAACCAACTGAACGGGCAAATCAAGGACAAACAGGCGTCCGTCGACGGCCTGCACGACAGGATCAGCGCGTATAAGGCGGAAATCGCCAAGAAGGAGTCGGAAGCCGCCAGCCTGGACGACCAGATCGGCCTTCTTGAGAATCGGGCGGCGAAGACCGAACTCGATATCGAGGGGAACATGGTCGAGCTGGACCTGGTCGCGGCGCAGGTGCAGGTCCTCGACAAGCAGGTCAGGGCGCACGAATCCCAGCTGGAGCGCCAAAAGCTCCTGATGGCCGAACTGATCCGTTCCATGGATTCGTCCGACGGGGACGTGTTGCTGCAGGCGCTCTTTTCGAGCGAGTCGGTCGCCGACCTGTTCGACCGGCTGCAGCAGCTCGCGGACGTGAATGAGGAGCTCGCTTCCGCCCTGGAGCGCGCCCGCGCCGAACGGGACCAGCTCCTGGTCGCCCGGACGGATCAAGAGGGGAAGAGGGCCCGGCTCGCGTCGATCCAAGAGACGCTGCTTGCCAATCGAAGGCAGCTCGAGCTCGAAAAAGGGGCGAAAGAATCTTTGTTGGCCGAAAGCCAGGCCTCGGAAGCGCAATTCCGCGCCATCGTCGCAAGCCTGCGCGAGGAAGAGGCGTACGTGGCCCAGCAGATCGCCGCCTTGCAGGGCGATATCCAGGAAAAGCTCGATGCGACCGATATCGTCGGGGACAGTTCCGTGATGTCCTGGCCCGTCGATGCGGGGTATCGGGGCATTTCCACGCTGTTCCATGACCCGACCTATCCGTTCCGACGTTTATTCGAGCACTCCGGCCTGGACATCCCGCAGCCCCAGGGGACCCCCGTCGGGGCCGCTTCTCCCGGCTATGTGGCCTGGACGCGCGTGGGGAGCATGTACGGCAACTACGTGATGGTCATCCACAGGAACGGCCTGGCAACGCTGTACGCCCACCTTTCCAAGGTGAAGGTGAAGGCGGACCAATTCGTGGCTCGCGGAGAGACGATCGGCCTGTCCGGAGGGATGCCGGGGACGTCAGGAGCCGGGCTGTCCACTGGCCCGCACCTGCATTTCGAAGTCCGTAAGGGGGGAATTCCCGTGGACCCGATGCCTTTCATGATCTCGAAACCGTAGGGAAGGGCGTCTTGACAACGAAGCCTCCTTACGATTTGAATGTGGCGTTATGCCATCCATCAGTTTGATCGTGAAAATCGTCGGCTGGCTCTTCGTCGCCGTGCCGTTGGGACTGTTCCTGTTCATCAGCGCGACCATGTTCATCGGGGTCGCGAAAGAGGATTCCTTGGTCCAAGTCCTCGTGTTCGTGTTCAGTTCCGTCTTCCTCATCGGGGCAGGGATGCTGGCGCTTGCGTACGGGACGAGTCTGCTGGCCGCCCTTTGATCGGAAGGGATGATGTGTCGTACAATATATCTTATACGACGCATTAGGGATTCTGAACCCGCCGTTCTCCGCTATAGTTGTTTCCTGAACGCGAGGACGCTCATGAGTCCCCCGATGGCGCCCATCAGCAGGTCGAGCATCGTATCGGCGATTGACGGCTGCGTCAGGCGCCAACTGACGTCTTCACGGTTGTACCAGTCAAGGACGAACTCGTGGAATTCCCAACCGACGGCGATCGCCATCACGATGCCAAGGACGAACAGCGCGTGGTACGCCACGGGATAGGACGCGTTTCGCGCGTGTCCCCTTCCCGAGAGCCTGACGTGCAGGGCGATTCCAACCATGCCGGCCACGAATCCGCCGATGAAATGCATGGGGATGTCGAAATTCGGAAATCGATCGTACATGTCAAATGCCCTGGAAAGGAGCAAGTGGATCAGGAATACGCCTGCCATCACGGCCGCGGAGCGAAAGACGGTCAATCTCATAGGATCCCTTCGATGATGTGACGTGCGGCCATCTTGCCCGCTTCTACGCCCGGCTGGTCATACGCGTCCACGCCCATCAGTTCGCCCATATAGGCCGTCGCGGTCATGAAGAACTGGGCGAGGGCTCCGACCGGACCTGCCTCTATCGACGGGATGTGCAAGGTCCCGTTCGGCCGTCCGGCGTGCGCGAGTGACTCGGCCGTCCCTCCACGCTCTGCTCTCAGCAATTCGTCGAAGGGTTTTCCCGAAAGGTAGCCGAAGGGGTCCGGGAGATCCGCCGGCACGCGCACGTCGCGGCGGAACCGTCCCGTCTCGATGAACGTGACCGTCTTGTCCCTGGGCCCCTCTGCATACAGCTGGACCTGGGAATGCTGGTCGACCGGTCCCTGGGCAGCGACCGGGGTGGGACCGACGCCGCGGTTCCCCTTGCGCTTGCCGAGGGATTCCGCCCACAGCTGCCTGTACCATGAGGCGAACGCCTGGAGGCGGGCCGCATACGGCATGAGCACGTGAATCGGCTGCGACCTTGCGGTCATGGCGAGATACTGCAGCGCCGCGAACCGCGCCGGCATCGAATCCGGCCCCTTCTCGCGCCGATGATCCTCGAGCCAGCGGGCGCCCTCCAGCACGCCGTTGCCGTCCGCTCCGGCGCACAGGGCCGGAAACAGTCCGACCGGGGAGAACAGGGAGAACCGTCCCCCGACGTTGAGCGGGTGCGGGAGGATTCCATATCCTCGTTCCTTCGCGAGGCGATGCAGCGGACCGTCCGTGGGGTCCGTCGTCACGAAGACGTGCCGAGCGTGGTTTTTTTCGCCCACGGCGCGGATGAGCGCGTCGCGCACGGCGAAGAAGACGGCTGCGGTCTCAAGCGTGGAGCCGGACTTGGACACGACGCTTATGGCGGCGTCTCGGAGAAAATCCGGATCGTCGAGGATCGGGGCGACGGCGTCAGGATCCGGCGAGGCGAGGAATTTGACCGGGACGCCCTTCTCCCGATCGCCCAGCGCCTGCACCAGCGTGCGCCCGCCGAGGTCGGATCCGCCGATGCCGATCACGAGCAGGCAGGAGAAGTCGCGCGTCACGCGATGCGCCGCCTCTTGCGACGCCCGTAGGCCGTCGGTGGCGCCCGGCAGGTCCATGAACCCCTGCGTCGCGTCGCGTCGCAGGCCCTCGAGCCTCGCGTGCGCGGCCATAAGCCGATCGTGCAGTTCGCCCACCTCGTGCGTTCGCACCCCTCCTTCCCCGCTGGCGGAAGAGAACATGTTGCCATCGTCGTATCGAAGGTAGTCCATATCACTTAAAGTAGACGTGATCTTCGAATCGCAGGTCGATGTATTGGAGCTTTGACGGATCCTTCACCTGGTCGCGCAGGACCGCGTTGAGGTTGTCCGTCTGCGCCTGGATGTCCGAAAGCGGGTCGAACAGGATCCCGTACCCGTCCGCGGTGTCCACGCTCACCCACTTCCCCGCCAGGCGGTCCACGCGCGTGGTGCCAAACAGGATGCCGGACCGCGTGAGTTGCTCGTGGAACGCGAAAATCCCGTCCACCTCGTCTGGGGTCAGCACGGCCGTCCCGACGGTCGCCGCGCCCCGGTTCACGTCCAGGAGCATCGGCAGCGGCCGGTCCGCTCCGGCGGATGGGTCTTCCCCGTCGGCAATCGGGCGGATCACGGTCCCTTGGCGATCCACGAGGAAACGGGCATCCGCGCTTTTCCAGACGAGCCGGGACACCTTTTCCTCGAGCCGGACCGTCACGTGGCCCCCATCCCTCGAGATCTCGAGGGATGCCAGGTCGAACGCCGCCTGGATGTCGGTCCGGACGACGGCCGGATCGAACAGGAACCGGTTACGCCGGTGCAGCACGAGCAGCACCCGCTCATCCATGTGCGACCGCACGATGGCCGAGACGGCGTCCGTCGGGATCGTCCTGCATCCTTCGACGGAAACGTCACCGATATCGAACCGTGACGAGGCGAACACGTATCCGGCGGCGCCGAGGATGCCCATGACGGCCAGGAGGACGCAGAGGCCGACCAGCCATCCCTTTCGGTCTCCCCGTTTCGTGCGCCGGAAATACGGGTTCTCGAACCGTCGCGACCGGAAACGGTCGCGAGACAGGCGGTCGGACAACCTGATCCTCCGGCTGCGCATAGGCGGTCAATGCTCCGGCCGCATGGTCGGGAACAGGATTACCTCCTTCAGGGCGTGCGCGTCGGCGAGGGTCGCCGTGAGGCGGTCGATCCCGATGCCGAATCCGGCCGTCGGCGGCATGCCGTGCTTGAGCGCCTCCACGAAATCGCTGTCCCCGTGCTGGGCCTCGGCGTCACCCTTCGCGCGCGCCTCGTCCTGCTGCCGGAACCGCTCCTCCTGGTCGAGCGGGTCGTTGAGCTCAGTGAACGCCTTCACGTTCTCCACGCCCGGGCCGTAGACAAGCTGGAACATCTCCACGTATCGCGGATCCTCGGGCTTGCGTTTGGCCAGCGGCGAGATCTCGACCGGATAATCGATCAGGAACGTCGGCTGGACGATCTTGGTGCGCACATGGTGCTTGTAGACGTTGTCGATGATGGTGGCGTGGCCGTCGGCGGTCGCGACCGGCACGCCAAGGCGCAGCGCCTCCTTGGCGATCGCCTCGCGCGTGGGAAACGCCTCGATGTCGAGGTCCGCGAATTGCCGGAGCGCGTCGCGGAAGGTGAGGCGCGGCCAGGGCGGAGTGAAGTCAAGGACGTTCCCTTGGAACGGGACGGCAGCCGGATCCAATCCGCACGCCTTCACGACGTCGAACACCATCCCTTCCACGAACGCCATGAGTTCCACGTAATCCATGTACGCCGCGTACGCCTCGATCTGGGTGAACTCGGGATTGTGGGCGTGGTCGATCCCCTCGTTCCGAAAGCAGCGGGCGACCTCGTACACGCGTTCGTACCCGCCCGTGACGAGCCGCTTGAGATAGAGCTCCGGCGCGATGCGCAGGTACATGTCGATGTCAAGCGCGTGGTGGTGCGTGACGAACGGCCGCGCCGCGGCTCCGCCCGGGACCGCCTGAAGAACCGGCGTCTCCACTTCGAGGAACCCGTGTCGGTCCAGATAGTCGCGCATCGCCTTCACGACGGTGGCGCGGGTCTTGAAGATCGATCGGACGTGCGGATTGGCGATGAGGTCGAGGTATCGCTTGCGATAGCGGATCTCGACGTCGGAAAGCCCGTGCCATTTTTCCGGCATGGGCAGGAGGCTCTTGCTGATGATGCGCCAGGCGGTCACGTCGAGCGACTTCTCCCCCTTCCTCGTGACGAATGCCGTCCCGGCAGCTTCGAGGAAATCCCCCATGTCGGCCACCTGGTGGAAAAACGCGTAGCGCGCTTCCCCGACCACGTCGCGGCGCAGCGCCACCTGCACGATGCCGCTGCCGTCTTCCAGCTGCGCGAACGTGAGTCCGCCATGCTTGCGGATGGTCTTCATGCGGCCGACCAGCGTGACGCGTTCACGAGACGCCTCGAACGACGCGAATCGCGCGAGATAGGAGGCGATCTCATGCGTGCGCGTGACGCGGGGCGGATAGGGATCCTCGCCCGCCTCACGCAGGACCTTGAGGCGTTCGCGCCGGACGGCTTCTTCTTCGATCATACGGAAAATACGGCTCAATCTCGCCGTATTTTATCGTTCACGCCTTGCGTTGTCAACGCGAATCAACGGACGTCGACGATGCGATACGAGATGGTGCCGGACGGGACCGCGACCTCGACCTCCTCCCCCGCCCCGCGCCCGATGAATGCCTGGCCGAGCGGCGATTCGTTGCTGATCTTCCCGGCCATGGGATCGGCCTCGTTGCTGCCGACGATCTCGAATTCCCGGCCCTTGCCGGCGACTTCCGCCACGAACCTGGATCCGAGCTCGATTTCTCCGCCGGACTTCTGCTCCACTAGCACGGCGTCCTTGACCATTCCCTCAAGGTCCACGATGCGCGTCTCGTTGAGCGCCTGCTGGTCCTTTGCCTCATGGTATTCGAAATTCTCGGACAGGTCGCCAAGCTCCTTGGCCGCTTCCAACCGGGAGGCGATCTCCTTACGCGTGACCATCCGACGCGTTTCGAGCTCGGTTTCCATTTCCTTCAGTTTTTCCTTGGAGAGGTAGGTGGGCATAGGTGGGGTGAAAACAACTCGCGGCCGAAAATCGGCCACGAGCCATTGGTCTTTCTCTGTCTGGGAAAAGACTACCCGGCGTGGCGGTGGCCGTCAAGTTCCTTATGCACACCGTCATTTGAGGCCGCAAGACGGCTCGCGAGGAAGGTCGAAATCGGGACGGAAAGGACCAAGGCCGCGGTGCCGGCCAGCGTCTGGACCACCTGTTCGGCCACGACTTCGGTATTGGCGAACAGCGAGTAGCTCACGGAAGAATTGAGGAACAGGAGCAGGAGCGGCAGCGAAGCGCCCGCATACGCGAGCACGAGGGTGTTCACGGTGGAGGCGATGTGATGACGGCCGACGCGCATCGCGCGCACGTACAGCTCGCGCGGCGAAAGCGACGGATTCGCCTGCGCGATTTCGGCCACCGCCTCCGTCTGGGTGACGGCGATGTCGTCGAGGACCCCGACGGCGCCGAGGATCATGCCGGCAAGGAGGATCCCATGCGCGTCCCACCCCGCGCCCATCTGCCAGGATAAGAATGCCGCCTCCTCGGATCCCATCCCGGAAAGCCGTCCCCAGGCCGTGAACAGGCGGGCAAAGACCACGGCCAAGCCGAGCGAGAGGACGGTCGAGAGGAAGGCGACGAACGTGCGGCGGCTGAACCCGTGCGAGAGATGCATGTTGACGGCGAGGATCCCCGCCCCGCCGAGCGCCGTGGTAAGGACCGGGTCGCCGCCGGAGAGGATGCGCGGGAGCACGAGGCCGAACAGGATGCCGATGGTGACCGCCAGGCCCACGAGGGACGTGAATCCGCGCATGAGCCCCACGGCCACGGTCAGCAGCGCGAAAAGCGCCACGATCATCAGGAGGCCGCGCGTCCGTATCACGTCGGCAAGCTGGGCGTCGTATCCGCCTCCCTCGTTGGGGAGCAGCACCAGCAACACGCGGTCGCCGGGTCGGACGTCGTAGCGAAGCCCTTCGGTGTACGACGAGGAGGTGTCAACCTCGTACGACGCCCCGCCGGCGTCCTGCGCCTCGAATCTCATCTGACGGTTGCCGTCCACGACCTTGTCGTCGAGGATCCGCGTGACCGTGGCTTGCGTGTCGCGGCTTTCCGGCGGCGTGCCGTCCTGCTGCGCCAAGACGGCGCGCGAGAGGGCGATACAGGACAGGCAAAGCAGGAAGATGACGGGAAGGCGCCTCATGGGCGTTGATGATAGCATCCGCCAGCGGGACGCGGAAGATTGACCAGAGGCGGATGTTTGCCGATAATGGACCGGACTATGTCCATCCACTCGCACAGCCGCTCGCATAGGCACGTGCCGGCCATCAAGGCGGAACGCGTGAGTATATCCTTCGGGAGCACCCCTGCCGTGGAAGACGTCTCCTTCGAGGTGCGCGAAGGCGTCATCACGGCGCTCATCGGCCCCAACGGCTCCGGAAAGACCACGATGCTGCGCGCCATCCTCGGGTTGCAGCCCGTTACCAAGGGGTCCATCGCCGTCTTCGGCCGCCATCCCCATGACATGCACGGGGATATCGGATATGTCCCCCAGCGCTTCGCGTTCGACATCGAATTTCCGATCACCGTGCGCGAATTCATGGCGCTCTCCCGCCAGCCCGCCTGTACGAGCTGCTCGGCGGACCAGGCGATCGCGGACGTCGGGCTCCCGTTCTCCGTCCTCGACGCGCGTCTGGGCTCGCTTTCCGGCGGGCAGCTCCAGCGCGTGCTCATCGCCCAGGCGATCCTCAACAACCCGCCACTGCTCATCCTCGATGAGCCGTCCACCGGGGTCGACGCGGCCGGCGAATCGGCGTTCTACGACGTGATCCGGCACCTGAACAAGGAGCACAAGACGACGGTGCTCATCGTGAGCCACGATATCTCCGTGATCGCCCGCATCGTCGACGACGTCCTGTGCCTCAACCGGCGGCTGCTGTGCGCCGGTCCCCCGAAAGAGGTCCTCACGCGCAAGAACGTCGGCGAGCTGTTCGGCCAGGATACCGACGTCTACGAACATCAGCGCCATCCGCATCACGGAGGCTCATGACCTATGGAACCGCTTTCCTTCGTCCTCGCCGACCCGGTCTCCCGCGCGTTCGCCGCAGGCATGATCATCGCGCCGCTCATCGGCACGCTCGGGGTGTTCGCCGCGTTGAAGCGCATGGCGCTGTTTGGCGAAGGGATCGGCCACGCGTCCCTTGCCGGGGTAGCGGTCGCGGTCATCGGCGGCGTGTCAGCGCTTCCCGTCGCCCTTGCCTGGGGACTGTGCATCGCCTATGCGATGTACCGCCTCGAACGTTCGACGAGGCTCCCGTCAGATACGATCCTCGCGATCCTATTCACGACGAGCATGGCCGTCGGCATCGTGCTCTTCGGCGCGCTGGGCGGCGCGCAGGACTTCGAGGCGCTTGAGGAAGCGCTGTTTGGCAGCATCCTGTCCGTGGGCGGCGGCGACCTCGCCCTCACCGCGCTTGCCGCGTTGGGAATCGGCGCCTGGGTCATCCATGCGCGCCGCTCCCTCACGTTCCTCTCCCTTTCGCAGGAATCCGCCGCGGTCAGCGGGGTCAACGTCCGGCTGCACACGCTGCTCCTCTACCTGTCCCTCGCCGCCGCGATCGTGTTCGGCGTGAAGCTCGTCGGCCTCATCCTCGTGTCGGCGCTCCTCATCATCCCGTCCGCCGCCGCGAGGCAGGTGGCGCGCACCTTCCGCGGGACGCTCATCATGACCGTCCTCCTCTCGGAACTCGCGATGATCCTCGGCCTGTTCGCCTCCATCCGATTCGACCTGCCTTCCGGCGCCCCCATCGTGCTCGCGGCCTCCGGACTGTTCGCGGCCTGCGCGATCGTCGGCCGCGTCCGAGGTTCCTGATCACTCCCCGTTCACGCTCCACCAGTCGAAAATGTCCCGGGCGATCGGGATCGCCGCGCTCGACCCCTCCCCTCCATGCTCGATGAGGATCGTGACCGCGAGCGTGGGGCTGCCGTACGGGCCGTAACCGGTCCACCAGGCATGCGTGGGGTTGTCTCCCGGCGTCTGGGCCGTCCCGGTCTTTCCCGCAAGCGCGATGGACATGCCCGCGAGGCCCCTCGAGCTGCCTTTGGTGACCCCTTGGCGCATCCCTTCCTGGACCACGCGCACCAGGGCCGGATCGAATGTCTGCGACGGCACGCGGGAGGCGAAGATCGCCTGCCCGGGGACGGTCGGACCGTCGACGCCTTCGATGAGATGCGGACGCACCGTCCGTCCGCCATTGGCGATCGCCGCCGTCGCCGCGGCGACCTGAAGCGGGGTGGCGAGCAGGTCGCCCTGTCCGATCGAGAGGTGGTAGGTGTCTCCGACGAACCATCGTTCCCCCTTGGTTTCCAGCTTCCACTCCTTCGTCGGGAGGAACCCGTCCGCCTCGCCGGGCAGCTCGATGCCCGTCCGTTTGCCGAATCCGAACATCCTGGCGTAATCGGTGATGCGTTCCACGCCAAGCCCCGTCACTTGGTCGAGCCCGCCGCCGACGACGTAAAAGAACGTGTTGACGGAGTCCGCGATCGCCTTGCGGACGTCGGTCGTGCCGTGTCCGCCGGCCTTCCAGTCCGGAAAGTACCACGGCCCGATGGAAATCCCGCCGGTGGACAGGAAACTCGTGCGTTCGTCCACCACCCCTTCTTTCAGCGCCGCGTACGAGACGAACGGCTTGAACACGGACCCGCTCGGGAATTCTCCGGAAACCGCGCGCGGGAACAGCGGCTGGTCCTCGTCCGTGACGAGGCGCTCATATTCGGCGTGGCTGATGCCAAGCGCGAAGCTGTTGCTGTCGTAGGCAGGGAGGCTCACGAGCGCGCGAACGGCGCCGGAACGCGGATCGAGCGCGACCACCGACGCCCGGGACGTGCCGCTGCGCGCGAAGGTCTCTTCCAGGCGCCGTTCTATGAGGGACTGGAGATCCGCGTCGATCGCGAGGATGAGGTTGGCTCCCGGGACGCTTGGCACGTCGGAAACGAGGGTCAGCTCGTTGCCAAGCGCGTCCACCTCCACGACTTGGCGGCCCGGGAGGCCGCGCAGCAGCGCCTCGGCCCCGCGTTCGATCCCGGCCTTGCCGATGTCGTCGGTCCGGCGATATCCGGGGTGCGCGTCAAGCTCTCCCTGGTCCATCCGTCCGACATACCCGAGGACATGGGAGAGCGAGCTTGCGTCGGTGTCGTATTGGCGGGAGATCGAGGTGTCGAGCGCGAAGCCGGGAAGGCGCGACGTTTCCACCGCAAGGCGCATGGCGGACTCGTAAGGGATGCCGCGACGCACGGGCACGGGGAGGTCCGTGCGCGAGGCGTCCGAAAGGAGCAGGTCGATGTCCGTCCTCGTTACCCCGGCAAGCTCCGCGGCGCGGGACAGCACCAGGTCGCGCTGCGCCTCGTCGGTCGGGAGCGCCGAGGCGGTGAGGGTGAGCATGAACGATGACACGTTCCGGATGAGGACGTTCCCGTGGCGGTCGGCCACGATGCCGCGCGGGGCGTCGGTGACGCGTTCCTGGACCCGGTTGCCCTCGGCCAGCGCGCGGTAGGCGGCGGCCCGCACCACTTGCAGGTCCACGCATCGGGCGAGCAGGCCGATCAGCAGGATGGATGCGCCTGTCGCGGCGCCGACATAGCGTCGCGACGGGATCGACGTGCCGACGCGCGAGATTCCCTCCCCGGCCGTGGCGTGCTCGAGGAGGATGCCGGCGTCCTGCCCGATCCCTTCGGCCGCGCCGACCCGCCCAAACCGGCCGTCCTCCTGGAGGCGGAACGGGTGGGACGGGTCATCGTTACGCAGGGACGTCGGGACCATAGCATGCGTGAAGTCATCGATTCAGCATGATGGCGGAGGAAAGGGCTCCGCGAAGGCGCTTGGCTAGGCGGAAGAGGAAGGCGAGGATGACCGTCCCGAGCACGAGCGTGCTCGGAAGGCCGAGGATCGGGTCGGCCCAGCCGCTTGGGGCATGGGCAAGCGCTCCCTGGATCGCCAGGAGGGACGCGTACGTGACGGCCCAGGCGATCATCGTGCAGGCGCCGCAGGCGACGATGCCGTACAAGGAACGATTGGTGAATACCGATCGGGACAACGTCAGGCAGGTGGCGGCCGCCACCGCGCCTGCAAGGACGGCCCCCGGCGCGGTGAGTCCGATGACGTCGCTGAGGAGTCCGGAGAGGATGATCCAGGCGGCTCCGTCGCGCAGGTCCAGGTGCTGGACGAGGTACGTCCCGCAGGCAAGCACGAGCGGGGTGCGCGGGAAGGGATCCGGAAGCGCGCCGAACAGCGAACGTTCGACGAGGAAGAGGAGGGTCGCGATGGCCGCCGAGAGCACGATGCGCGGCACAGGCCTAGTCGACGAGGATGGCGAGCGACGTCTCGCGCCTGAGGTCGACGATCGGCTCGACGACCGCGTCCTGGAACGGCGAGGTGGGATCGTCCGTGACCGCGTTCACCACCCCCACCACCAGCCCGGCGGGCACGTGGTCCTCGAGCCCGGAGGTGACCACCAGGTCGTTCACGGCGATGGCCTGGTCGTGCGGGATGAAGCGCATGGTGAGCAATGACGAGCCGTCCCCCTCCGAAAGCCCGATCGTCCGGGTGAGGTTGAGGAGGGTGGTCGCGGTCTTTTCCCCAGGCGCCGTCGCCTCCGCCACCGTCGCGGTGGCGGCCGTGACCCCTACGACCTTGCCCACGTATTGGCCGTTGCCCGCGACCACGGCCGCGCCCGGGGCCACCCCGTCATCCGCCCCGCGATCCAAGACGAACCGGCGCGTAGGCCGGGAGGCGTCTCGCAGGACGATGGTGGCCTGGACCGCGTTGAATCGCGTGCGTTCCTGAAAGGCGAGGCGGTCGCGCAGCCGGAG
Source organism: Patescibacteria group bacterium (assembly GCA_004297215.1). Taxonomy (NCBI): domain Bacteria; species Patescibacteria group bacterium. Next base: position 188,737 of record SCUM01000001.1, on the reverse strand, counting down.
GTTCTCGTCGCGCAGGAGTTCCAGCTCGGCGCGGTCGGTCGATAACGACGCGACCCGAGCCTCGAGCTTCCCGATCTCGTCCTCCTCGATCGACCCGGAGATCCAGCGCCCCGAGCGGGCGAGCGGGGCGACGGCCGCCGAGGCCATCCGTTCCAGCGGGGTCCGGAACCAGATCGCGGCCGCTCCCAGGGCGGCGGCGACGAACGCGTAGCGGATGAGGCGCGACGTTTCACGTCTCACAGGGATCAGCTCACCGGACCTTGGCTCGACGGCATGGCGATGTCCTTGAGGAGCGTCTCGTCGTCAAGCAACGCCCCTGCCCCGCGCACCACGCAGGTCAGGGGGTCCTCCGCCACGCGCACGGGGATGGCGGCCTCGCGGCTCAACAGGACGTCCAGCCCTCGCAGGAGCGCGCCGCCTCCCGTGAGCACGATGCCGCGCTCATAGATGTCCGACACCAGTTCGGGCGGGGTCACCTCAAGCGTCGCCTTCACGTTCTCGATGATGGTGGAGATGCTGCGGCGAAGCGCCTCGCGGACCTGCCCGTCGTTCACGAGGATCTCCTTCGGGAGGCCGGTCACCAGGTCGCGGCCGCGCATCTCGAGCGTGAGCGGCCCGTCGGCGGGCGGGATGGCGGTGCCCACGCGGATCTTGACCTGCTCGGCGTTGCGCTCCCCCAGGAGCAGGCTGAAGACGTCACGGGCGTACTGGATGATGTTCTTGTTCATCTCCTCGCCGGCCACGGGAAGGGACTTCCAGGTCACGATGCCGGAAAGCGACATGACGGCGATCTCCGTGGTGCCGCCGCCCACGTCCACCACCATGGTCCCGACCGAATCGGTGATGGGGAGGCGCGCGCCGATGGCGGCCAAGAGCGGGTTTTCCACCATGAACACCGCGCGCGCGCCGGCCGAGAGCGCCGCGTCCTCGATCGCCTTGCGTTCCACCTCGGTGGTTTCGAGCGGCACGCCGATCACCACGCGCGGCCTCGGGACGATGGTGAAGGATTCCTTGTGCACCTGGTCGATGAAGTACTTGAGCATCTTTTCCGTGACCTCGAAATCGGAAATGACCCCTTTGGAAAGCGGCTTAGTGATGGAGATGTGCGGCGGGGTCTTGCCGAGCATGTCCTTGGCGTCGCGCCCGACCGCGAGGATCTGGTTCGATCGGACGTTCACGGCCACGATCGACGGCTCGTTGATGACGATGCCGCGCTCCTGCGAGTACACCAACGTATTCGACGTGCCGAGGTCGATCCCGAGGTCCTTGGAGAAGCGTCCGAGCAACCGGTTCAGCATAATCCCGCCCGAAGCTTAGCCAAGCCCGGGGTTAGGCACAAGGGCGCGTATGCACCCGTTATCCCCTCCCCTTTTGGGCCGAAACGAACGCGAGTTCGAGCAAGGAAAAGAAGATGATGAGCAAGGTGGCGGTCCACCAGGTGAGGAACCCTTTCGGAAGCAGGAGAAGCGACAGCATGACGAGCGCCGTGACGAACAGCCCGTGCCGGAGCGACTTCGACACGTGCCGGGCGGCAAGCTCCTCGCGCCTCGCCCACACGCGGACGGCCGCGCCGAGCGTGGCGATGGAACCGATGAGCGCGGCCGCAAGGGTGAGGTAAAAGAACACGAATCCGAGCGTGCCCGCCTGCGACGGGTCGATGGCCACGAGCACGATGATCCACGAGAGCCACGCCGCGACCGAGGCGAGCGCCATGACGGCGAGGTAGCCGCGTAAGGTCATACGGCACTCATCCTATCATATCTCCGGAGGCGGAGATCCGTTGCACGAGACGGACGCGGATGCCGTGGATGTCGCTTTTGGGCGCTTCCTTCAGCGCCCCGGCCACCACGTCGCGCTCGATGCGCGAGATGAGCCGCATCGCCGGCGCGTTCAGGCAGGCGATCATGACCACCCCGTCGCGAAGCGACAGGGCGCGGGCGTCCCCGTCGCGCCCGGCCGGAAGCGCCGCGGCAATCGCGCGGTTCGCCCCTTCAAGCGCCCGCGCGATCGCGACCTGCTCGGCGATATGCCCGCGGTTCATCGCGCCCGGGAGGAGATCCTTCAACGCATCGAATGCCATACGTTCACGCTTGAGAAAATTCGCAGATGTCGCGGAAGTCGCAGGTGGCGCAGGTGAACTGGTTCGGCGTCGCCGTGAACGCGCTCGCCTTGATGCGGTTCACCCGGTCCACGATGTCTTCGCGCAGGGTGAGCAGGTCGTCCGCGGTGCCGAGGAACGACACTTGGGAGTGGTCCTTGAGATAGTGATAGGTCAGCCTCTTCACCTCGAGCCCGAGCAACTCTTGCGCGGCGAGCTGATAGAGATACAGCTGTTCGCGGTCGCCCTTGTCCATCTTCTCTTCCGTCTTCGGCGTGCCGGTCTTGTAGTCGATGATCTCGTAGCCGCCTTCGGGAAGCGCGTCGATGCGGTCGATGCGACCCTTAAGGGTGATGTCACCTACCTTCAGGGTGAACGCCTGTTCTAACATGTGCGGCAACGGCCGTCGCGCTTCGAACTGCCCGAAGATGGTCTTGAGTGAGGCCTTACCCTCCTTTCGGTATTTTTCACGTTCAGCGTCGTCACGATACCAGTCATCGATCCAGGACTCCTCGTACATCGCCATCATCTCTTCGAACGGAACGGGCACGGACGGCACGCCTACCTCACCCATGCCCTCTCCTTCGAAAGGAGAGGGATAGCTTGCGTTCGTCGCGAAGAGCGACTCCTGCTTCACGCTCGTCCGTTCCAGCCATGCCTGCAGATATTTGTGCAACGTGTTGTGCATCGTCTTCCCGAACGAGAAGGTCCCTTTGCCGAACACGGGAATCTTGAGGATGTGCGCGAACTTGTATTGGAGCGGGCATGAACGGAACGCGACGAGCTGGGAGAACGAGAAATGTTTCGGGACATGGATCGTTACCGCGGTTTCGGACAGGACGACCCCGCCGGCATCCTCGTCCGCGTCGAACATCTCCTTCGCGGCGATCCGTCGCGGCTGCGTCTGCGTAAGGCCGAGCTCGGCCAGGAAACGGGACGCCTTGCGTTTTCGCGCGCCGCCGTAATCGTCGGCCGAGGTGAGATAGAGCCCTTCCTTCGCCCGCGTCATCGCGACATAGAACAGGCGGCGTTCTTCCTCAAGGTGCCACTCCCCTTCCCCGTGCGTGGCCGGGACGAGTCCCTCCGGGAGCGGGATCGCGTCGCGTCGGACGTCCGTGGGAAACTTACGGTCGATGAGGCTCACCACGAACACATGCTTGAACTCGAGCCCCTTCGACCCGTGCACGGTCATCACGCGCACGTTGTCCGGGCCGCTCTCGACGTCCGGCGCGAGCGCCCCTTCCTCGCCGGCGTCGCGCTCGTGCTTGTACTCCTCGAGGAAGTGCTTGAGCACCGGGTTCTCGTGCCGCTCCTCGAACGCCTTCATGCGCCGGTAGAACTGCTCGAGGAATGCGAACGCCTCGGCCTTGGCACGGTCCGGCAGCGCGTTCAGGTGCTCCACGTATCCGGCCTCGCGCGCGACGAGGACGTACAGCTCCGACGCCTTCCGTCTTGTCGCCTCCGGGCGAAGACGCAGGACGAGCGCCAGCAGCGCGTCGACCTTGCCGAGATCGTCCGCATCGAGTCCGCTCCACGCGCGGGCGTTCTGGCACGCCTCGTACAGCGACTTCCCTTTCCTATTCGCCGCGTGCGAAAGTTCGACGAGCGCCACATGCGGGATGCCGAAATTCGGATGCGACAGCACGCGGTAGAAGCTGGGGCTGTCGAACGGGTTGTCGAGCACGCGCAGGAACGCCACCACGTCGAGCACGGCCGGCTTCACGTACAGCCCGCGCAGCGCGTAGAACAGGTACGGGATCCGGCGACGATCGAGCGCCGCGATGAACGGCAGGGCCGCGTCGTTGCTGCGCGTGAGGATGGCAACGTCGTTCCAATTGAGCTCCGGATCCTTTTCCTTGAGGGCCAGGATGCGTCGCGCAACCTCACCGACCTCTTCTTCGACGGTCGTGCAATGAACGTGTTCGACCGCCCCCGCGTCCGTTCGTGCGGATTTCAGGCGTTTGTCCAGCCCCCCTTCGGCGCGTGCTTCAAGACGGTTCGGGTTGTTTGCCTGGATGAACCGGTGGGCGTGGTCGAGGATCGTCTGCACCGAGCGGTAGTTGTCGGTGAGCACCACGCGCGCCGCCTTCGGGTAATCGCTCTCGAACGTGAGGATGTTCTCGAGGCTCGCCCCGCGGAACGAATAGATCGCCTGGTCGTCGTCGCCCACCACCGTGAGGTTGTTTTTCGGCGCCGCGATGAGCTTCACCAGCTCGTACTGCGCGAGGTTGGTGTCCTGGAACTCGTCGACCAAGACGAACGAATACTTGGCACGCACGGCTTTCAGGACGTTCGGGCGCGTTTGGAGAAGGCGAAGCGCATAGGCGATAAGGTCGCCGAAATCGAGCGAGTCGTTCTCGATGAGGATCTGTTGGTACGTGTGATATGCCTTGGCCAATTCGGAAATCCGCCGGATCTCGTTCGTCGCCTCTTCATCCGAATTCGCGGAATCAAGGTTCGCCCGCTTCTCCTCGGCGAACTTGAGGTACTCCTCCGGGCTGACGGCTGAATCCTTGCAGCGGGAGAAATGCGAAAGGAGACCACGCAGATATTTCGTCGGATTCCCCAGCGGCCGATAATGTTCGAGGTCAAATCGATCGAAATGCTGGCGGGCAAGCAGCCAGGAATCGATCTCGGTGAGCATCTTGAAATCGCGCGGCAATCCCATCTCCGTCCCGTAGTCGCGCAGCAGCTTTTCGCAGAACGCATGGAAAGTAGAAATCTGCAGGTCCACGTACCCGTACGGCAGCAGCTGGTCCACGCGCTCTTCCATTTCCCCCGCCGCCTTGTCCGTGAACGTGAGCGCGAGGATATTCTCGGGCCTTGCCGCTCCCGTCTCGATGAGCCAGGCGATGCGCTTGGTGATGACAGTGGTCTTCCCCGTCCCGGCCCCGGCTACGATAAGCAGCGGCCCCTCCCCATGCCGCACGGCCTTGGCCTGCTCATCGTTCAGCCCATGCAAAAGCCGGTCGGATCCCATATCGGCCGCATGGTAGCACAAATAAAAATGAGAGGCCTATTGCAAGGTCTCTCAGGTGCGCGAGGCGTCTTCCGGTCGACGAAATCGGGGGGAGATTTCGCCGAAGCGGGTCGACACGTGCGCACGCGCTCACCCTGCTCGGGGAGCGGGATCGGGGCGGAAGCGTTCCGCCGACTTGGGGGGGACAGGTTGACCGATCCGCTGACAACCTAACCTATTGTGGGCAAAAAGTCAACCCCTGGGGGGGCGGCCGTGATACCATGAAGGAGTATGTGGGATTCCGAGTATGGATTCGAGAGACGCGCCGCGGGATATACCGAGCGCGTCTGGATGGCGTTGCAGGCCATCCTGAAGGCCAATTCTGCCGAAGGCGACCCTTCGACAGGCTCAGGGGAGACCCAAGCCCTTGAGGAGGCGATCGCCAAGGCGGCCCCCGAGCTGCAGCCTCATGTCGCGAGCGGGTACGACACCATCCTGCGCATGCGGGTGAAGGATGATGTCCGAAAAAAGCTCAAGAAGCATGAGGCCGACCAACGCAAGCAAATGGCCGGCGCCCGCGCACACGCGAAACGCATCGAAAAGACGCTCCCGCCGGAAGAGGCAGAATAAAAAGAGAGCGGCCCATTGCTGAGCCGCTCCGAGCTATCCTCCGAGAACAAATAACGCGATCAAGGCCCCGTGGTAGCCGCCACACTCCTCTTTGAAGAAATATAGGGCGCGGTGTCCTGGATCCTGTTGTAGCCTTGCGCTGTCATAGACAGCCATGCAAGGTCGGGGATGTCCGTGCGCGTAATAGAGCGCGCTTTCCAACTCGTCGCCATCGAGCAGGTCTTTTTCCGTCGAACAGAAGGTGGATCGCCTCGACATCACTGCAGGATGGTTGTCCTGAATCCGGTTTATCCAGGACGCGTCGAATCCGCAATACACGAGCGACTTCTTGTAGATTTTCAACCCCCTCAGTCGTTTGAGGAGCGCGGATACTTCTGAGGCAGTATCCCACGTCGCACGCAAATCTAGCCGTTCAACTACGTATCCAGAAGTACGTTTAACGATTGCTGGCACGATGCCACCCCGTCCTGTTTAGAGGATCATAAGCGTTGAACAAATATCATGTTTTGGCGATTTTGTCAACCGTTAGTCCAAACGAAACGAGGCCTTTCGGCCCCGTTTTTTATGGCTGGCTTTCGATGTGCGGACCACGGGCGTGATGTCGGCGCAGGGCCACCTTTTCGCGGGCCAGCTCACGCTCCATGAGCGCGGCGGCGCCCGCGAACGCGACGTCGTCGATGTGGCGCTTTTCTTCCATGAGCGCCTTGGCGCGTTCCTTGGCAGCTTTGACGGCCTCAAGCTCGAGCTCTTCCATGCGCTCGGCGTGGTCGGCGATGATCACGATCTCGTTGTCGGGGCGCACCTGCAGGAAGCCGGTGGAGAGCGCGAGGAACGATTCGTCGGCGCCGACCTTCACCCTGGCTTCGCCTGGCCGCAGCGCGCTCACGAGGGGCGCATGACCGGGCAGGACCGTGATTTCCCCGTCCTGCGTCATCGCGGTAATCGAATCCACGGTGGCCTCGTAGGCCACCCGTTCGGGCGTGACGATTTTCAGGGAGAGGGACATAAAAGGGCTACTTGGACGCCGTGATCACGTCCTCGATGCCGCCCTTGAGGTAGAACGCCTGCTCGGGCTTGTCGTCATGCTTCCCTTCCAGGATCTCCTTGAACGAGCGCACGGTGTCCTCGCGCTTCACGAAGGCGCCCTTGATGCCGGTGAACTGCTCGGCCACATGGAACGGCTGGCTCAAGAACTTCTGGATCTTGCGCGCGCGGGAGACGGCGAGCTTGTCGTCCTCGGAAAGCTCGTCCATGCCGAGGATCGCGATGATGTCCTGGAGGTCCTTGTAGCGCTGGAGCACCTTCTGCACGCCACGGGCCACGTCGTAATGCTCCTGACCGACGACATCGGGCGAGAGCACCGTAGAGCTCGAGTCGAGCGGATCGACGGCCGGGTAGATGCCGAGCTCGGACAGGCCGCGCGAGAGCACCACGGTAGAATCGAGGTGGCCAAAGGTGGTGGCCGGAGCCGGGTCGGTAAGGTCGTCAGCCGGCACGTACACCGCCTGGATGGAGGTGATGGAACCCTTCTTGGTGGAGGTGATGCGTTCCTGCAGCCCGCCCATTTCCGTGGCCAGGTTGGGCTGGTAGCCCACGGCCGACGGGATGCGGCCCAAGAGCGACGACACCTCGGAGCCTGCCTGGGTGAAGCGGAAGATGTTATCGACGAACAGCAGCACGTCGCGCTCCTCCACGTCGCGGAAGTACTCGGCGATGGTGAGGCCGGAGAGCGCCACGCGCGCGCGGGCGCCCGGGGGCTCGTTCATCTGGCCGAACACGAGGCTGGTCTTCGCGAGCACGCCCGACTCCTTCATTTCCATGTACAGGTCGTTCCCCTCGCGCGTGCGCTCGCCCACGCCGGCGAACACCGAGTAGCCTCCGTGCTCCGTGGCGATGTTGTGGATGAGCTCCTGGATGAGCACGGTCTTGCCCACGCCGGCGCCGCCGAAGAGCCCGGTCTTGCCGCCCTTCAGGAACGGGCAGATCAGGTCGATCACCTTGATGCCGGTCTCGAACACCTCGTCCTTGGTAGCCTGCTCGTCGAAGCTCGGCGCCTTGCGGTGGATCGGGTCGCGGCGCTTGGCTCGCGCCGCCCCGAGGTTGTCGATCTCGTCGCCGGTGACGTTGAACATGCGCCCGAGCGTTTCCGGGCCCACCGGGACCGAGATCGGCGCGCCGGTGTCGAGTACCTCCATGCCGCGGGTGAGGCCGTCGGTGGTGCTCATGGCAATGGCGCGCACCACGCCGCCGCCCACGTGCTGGGCCACCTCGAGCGTGAGCGTCCCTCCTTCGTGCGCGATGGTGAGCGCGCTCGTGATGGCCGGGAGCGCGCCGTCGAAGCGAACGTCCACGACCGGGCCGATGATTTGGGAGATGGTTCCTTTCATAATAGTGTAGAGCCTTTAGCCACTAGCCGTCAGCCGTCAGCTTATGGATAGTCGCTAAATATTACTAATGGCTAATGGCTGACGGCTATTGGCTTTCCAAGGCGGCTTTGCCGCTTGATATCTCCGCGATCTCCTGCGTGATGCCCGCCTGGCGTGCCTGGTTGAAGGTGAAATTCAGGTCGTCGATCATTTCGGAAGCGGCGTCCGTGGCGCTGCGCATGGCCATCATGCGGGCCGAGTGTTCGCTCGCGGCCGACTCGAGCACGGCCTGGTAGGTCATCGCCTCGACGATCCTCGGGAGCAACGCGTCGAGCACGGCCTGCGGTGAGGGTTCAAAGGTGAAGTCGGAAGGCCTCGAGGCCTCACGCGTGAAGGCTTCAGCTTCTCCTGCGGCCTTGCCGCCCGGAGCCTTCCTCGCCTCATCGACCAAGGGCAACAGCTCAAGCACCGCGGGTTTTTGCGTGAGGGCGCTCACGAAATCCGTGTACGCGATGAGTACGGTGTCGCACCGCCCTGCCAGGTATTCCTCCACGGCCACTTTGCCGATGGGCAGGATGTCCTGGAACGTGGGCTTGTTGGTGACGTCCACGAAGCTCGCGAGCACCGGATACCCCGCCCGCTTCACGGCCTCGGCCCCGCGCCGTCCCACGCACACGGCCGACACGGACGAGACGCCGGCCTTGCGGACTTCGGACAGGGCATGCTTCACGGCGTTGCTGTTGAACCCGCCGGCGAGCCCGCGGTCGGAGGTGATGAGCACGAGCAGCGCCTTTTCCGGCTTCCCCACGCGCGGCATGAGCAGCGGGTGCAGGCTCACGTCCACCACTTCGGAAATCGAGCGCACGGTCTCCCAGGCGATCTTCGCGTACGGACGGCTGCCCAACGCCGAACTCACGGCCTTGCGCATCTTGCTCGCGGCCACGAGTTCCATCGCCTTGGTGATCTTGCGCGTGTTGCGCACCGACTTGAGGCGACGCTTGATTGAACGGGTTTGGACGGCCATAGGAGGCGTTAAGGCGTTAGGCGTGAAGGCCTCAGGGCTTCCCTGCGGCCTTGTCTGCCTGCGGCCTTCATGCCTTTAGCGTTTCAATAAAATCCGCGATCGCCGCCTTGAGGCCCGCCTCGACCTCGTCGTCGATGGCCTTCTTTTCCCGCAGGGCCGCGAGCGCCTTGGCGCCGGAGGAGCGCATGAACGCGTGGAACTTCTTTTCCGTCTCGGCGATGTCGGCCACGGGGATCGCGTCGAAATGGCCGTTGGTGACGGCGTAGATGACCGCGACCTGCTCCTCAAACGGCATCGGCTGGTATTGCGGCTGCTTGAGGATCTCGGTGAGGCGCCGGCCGCGCTCGATCTGGCTGCGCGTCTTCTCATCGAGGTCCGTGGCGAACTGCGCGAACGCCTCGAGCTCGCGGAACTGCGCGAGGTCCAGGCGCAGGCGGCCGGCCACCTTCTTCATCGCCTTGGTCTGCGCGGCCGAGCCCACGCGCGACACGGACAACCCGACGTTCAGCGCCGGGCGGATGCCGCGGTAGAACAGGTCTGTCTCGAGGTAAATCTGCCCGTCCGTGATGGAAATCACGTTGGTCGGGATGTAGGCGGACACGTCGCCGGCCTGCGTCTCGATGATGGGCAGCGCGGTGAGCGAGCCGCCGCCGTTCTTCTCGTCAAGGCGCGCCGCGCGCTCGAGCAGGCGGGAGTGGAGGTAGAACACGTCGCCCGGGTAGGCCTCGCGGCCCGGCGGGCGGCGCAAGAGCAGCGAGATCTCGCGGTAGGCCCAGGCGTGCTTGGACAGGTCGTCGTACACCACGAGCGCGTCCTCGCCCTTTGCCATGAAGTATTCGCCGATGGCGCAACCGGAGTAGGGCGCCACGAAGCTGTAGGCCGCCGGGTCGGACGCGCCGGCCACCACGACCGTGGTGTATTCCATCGCTCCGGCCTCCTCGAGCTTGGCCACGATCTTCGCGACCTTGGACTCCTTCTGGCCGATCGCGACGTAGATGCATTTCACCCCGGTCCCCTTCTGGTTGATGATGGCGTCGACCGCGATGGCGGTCTTGCCGGTCTGGCGGTCGCCGATGATGAGTTCGCGCTGGCCGCGACCGATCGGGATGAGCGCGTCGACCGCCTTCACGCCGGTGGCGAGCGGCACGCCCACGCTGCGGCGCGTCATCACGCCCGGGGCGATCTTCTCGATCGGGAAAAACTGCGCGGCGCGGATGACGCCCTTGCCGTCCTTGGCGTTCCCCAGCGGGTCGATGACGCGCCCGAGCACGGCATCGGAAATCGGGATCGAGAGGATGCGCCCGGTCGCCTTCACCGTGTCGCCCTCCTTGATGCGCGCACTGTCGCCGATCACGATGGCGCCCACCGTGTCTTCCTCAAGGTTGAGGGCGACGCCCAGGATGCCTCCCGGGAACTCGATCATCTCGGAAGCCTGGAGCCTGGAAAGGCCCGAAAGGCGCGCCACGCCGTCCCCGACGGAGAGCACCGTGCCGACCTGGCTTTCCTGCATGCCGGACTGGAAGGAAGCGAGCTGCTCCTTGAGGCTGTTCAGGATGTCTGCTTTGGTTGCCATATCAGATGCGTTCCATCAATTGCCGCTTGAGTCGGTCGGCCCTGCCGAGCACGGTGTTGTCGATCACCAGGTCGTCCACCCGCACGCGCGCGCCGCCGATGAGCGAGGGGTCTATCGAGAAGAAGACATCCGCGCCCTTCGCGAGCTTGTCCACGGCCTGCTGGACCTTCACCGGGAGCGCATGCGCGGATTCCACGGAGACCCGTGACACCCCATAGCGCTTGCGCCACTGCGTGTCCACGGCGCGCATCACCTCCCGCGTCCGATGGAGCTCGCCCCGCCCATGCATCATCTCGAGGAAGGCGTAGACCGTCTCGTCGAGCGCCGCCCCGGACTTCCCTTCGGCCGCCGTAAGAAGCGTGGCGGCCAGCTGTTTGGGGTTCGCCTTCATACCTCCTTCCTGGCCCACGCCACGACCATCTCGGAGGAGAGGCGTTCGGACGATTCCTTGCTGACGCCTTCGGCCAGGATGCGCCTGGCCGCCTCCACCGCGAATTCCGCCACGTCGCGCTTGAGCTCGGCCTTCATCGCCTCTTGCTCGGCCTTCAGCTGCGCCTTGCCGCCCATGACGACGCGTTCCACGTCGCCCTTCGCCCTGGCGATGAGTTCGGCGCGCATGGCCTCGGAGTCCGCGCGCGCCTTCTCGACGATGGCCGACGCTTCCGATCTCGTCGCGGAAAGCATCGACGCGCGTTCCGCATCGGCCGACTTCAGCCGCTTCGCCGCCTCTTCGGCGTCCTTCATCCCCTCCTCGATCTTCTTCGACCTCGCATCCAGACGCGCCGCGATCGGCCCCCAAGCGAACCGCTTGAGCACGAACAGCACCACCAGGAAGTTGATGAGCTGGGCGAGGAGGATGCGGCCGTCGATCCCGAAGGTCGCGAGTCCGCCGGTAGGTTCAGACATAATGGGTTTTGGATGGAAGGCTTCAGGCGTGAAGGCCTCAGGGCAGCCCTGGGGCCTTGTCCGCCTGCGGCCTTCGGCCTACAGCGTGAACGAGACGACGAGCGCGTAGATCGCGATGGCTTCGGCGAAGGCCATGCCGAGGAGCATGGGGACGAACAGCTTGCCCGTGGCTTCCGGGTTGCGGCCGATCGCCTCCATGGCCTTGGCGCCGATGAGACCGATGCCCAGGCCCGGGCCGATGGCGCCGACGCCCATGGCAACCGCCTTGGCGATGAACTTTGCGGATTCAGCATCCATAGGGTTCAGACATTATCGAGTTAGCGCCTCCCAGCCGTTTTCGGTTGAGAGGCGGCAACCGACAATCAGTGCGCGCCCTCTTCCCCATGCGAGGGCGGCGTGGTCATCACCGTAAGGTACGCGAGGGTCAGCATGGCGAACACCGTGGCCTGGATGATGCCGACCAGGAGTTCCAGGAACAGGAACGGGATAGGCAGGCCATAGGCGAAGATCCCGAGCATCACCGTGAGCAGCACCTCGCCCGCGAACACGTTGCCGAACAGGCGCAGGGACAGCGACACGACCTTGGCGAATTCCGAGACGATCTCGAGCAAGCCGACGGCGAACTCGATAAGCGCCACCATCACGGCCATCGGTCCCTTCGAGAACGACCTGATGAGGCCGGGGATCTGGATGAATCGGCCGACGTGCGTGCCGAGCCCTACCGCGCGCAGGCCGAACAGGTGCGAGGCGAGCACGGCGAACAGGGCGATCGCGAGCGTGAAGTTGAGGTCGCTCGTGGCCGCGCGCATCACCGGGACGAGCAGGTTTTCTCCGCCATGCACCTGCCACATCCCGACGGAACCGCTGCCCGGAAGCAGGCCGATCCAGTTGGAGAACAGGATGAATACGAACAGGGTCCCGACGATGGGCAGGAACCGCAGGGCACGTTCCCGGTCGCCCGTCACCTTCTGCACTTCCCCAAGGGCGGCCTCGACGACCGTCTCCGCCGCGTTCTGGACCCCCGTCGGCACGAGCGCCGAGCGCGAGCGCAGCATGAACGCCAGGCCCACGAAAAACCCGGCCGCAATCCACCCGTTGATCAGGGCGTTGGTGACCGGGAAGCTCCCGATGTGGAAAATGGGTTCTGCGGCGGCAGGAACGAGCACAAGGTTCAGGATTCAGGCGAAGGAGGAGCCTTCGATTCGGAAGCGATCAGGCGCTGGTATTCGGCCGAGTATCGGCGGGCCTTGCGGACGATCGTCAGGGCGGTCAGGGCGAGGGCGGCGGCCAGGCAGGCGATGAGAAGTTTCGGGGCGGTCCCGTACCGGGCGTCCAGCCATTTCCCTCCAAGCGCGGCCAATACGGCAGGCACCGCGGTACTGACGCCGAAATCAGCGAAAATCCGCATGGCAAGCCGGATATAGGCCTGATCGTTCGTCATAAAGACGCCGGAAGTATATGGGGAACCCGTTCGCGAGTCAATGGAATGAAAAATGACCGAATCCGCAGAGGGTTCGGTCATCCTGAGACGCATCAGCGGCGAAGGAACTTCCGCCCGCTGTCAGATGACAGGGGCGGCTGCTGCCGGCTGGGCGGGGTTGAGGTCCAAGCACGATGAGACGTGCTTGAGCATCTTCCGCCCCGCCTCACTCACGCGCGGGCCGTAGTAGGCGCTCCACTCGGGCTTGTCGAGATTCGCGGGCAGGTCGATCAGGGCCTTCCTGCCGACCTCGCGCTCCCCTTCGACCGTCGACTGGAACAGCTCGACGGCCGCGACGATCATGGAACGCAGGTGCTTCCATCGCTCGTTCAGGCACAGCTCGCCGTCGTGGAACGAGAACGGGTCGCCGGGCACGGGCGGCGGGACCGTGAGGTCGCCGCAGATCCGGTAGGCAGGACCGTTCGCCGGCTTGTCGGCGTCCTGCTTCACGTCCTTCACGCGATCGCGTTCCTTCTCGTCGCCGTTGTCGTGCCTGGACGACGGACGGCGGCCGAGGCCGGTGACGATCGGTGCCTGGGTGAGCGGCGTCGACGTGTCAGCGGTCGAGGCATCCGCATCATCGGCGTCGCCCTCGTCCGATCCATCCTCGTCCGCGTCGTCACCCGCATCGTCGCCTCCGTCCTCGTCCTCGCCCGACTCGTCCTCATCGTCGTCCTCGTCGTCCAGGGCGTCGGCGGGAAGCGTGGGCTCCTTTGAAGGCGGCTCGGCGAGCATGGTCTCGAGCGCCATGATCTCGCACGCCTCGAGATCCCCCCCGCACCCCGCCGCGGCCAGCTTCTCGCCGATGAGCTGAACATTCTTTGGCGTGAGCGGGACCTTGCCCGCCTTCAGCTTGCCAGCCCACACGATGATGGCGATGGCTCGTTTCGCCTTCTCCATCGCCTGTTCATGGTCGGCGACTTCGTTGAGGAGCAGCGTATCAACCCACGCCTCCTCCGGAAGCAGCCCGGCGGCAGCGCTTCGCCTCTCGTCCGATACCTGCTTTCCCATCAGCAAGTAAATGATCGTCTTGCACGCACTGATTCGTTCGATTTCGTCCACGGCAGACCTCCTCTCTGTCAAAACCGGTTGACGTAGACCCAAGACCGTAGCAAAAAATCTCGAAATCGTCAATATCCTTCGGAATTCCTTCCGTCGGTTCAGATTGACAAGACCGCGTTTTTCTGATACCTTCCGAAGTCCTTGCGAGCGTGTGCCATGGTGGCCGCGCTCGATCACGGACGCGAAGGAGCCTGAGCCATGAAGTTCCCCTACGAGCTCGAAGAGCAAGGGAAGATTTACGCCAGCGTCGGCCTTTCCAACCCGGACTACATCGTGGAGATGACCCTCGTGTTCAGTTCGAGGACGTACATCAAGGCCATCACCGTCGACGAGGAGATGTTTCACGATGTGCAAAAAGAGCGCAAGCACTACGACAAGAAGGCCAAGATGGAGGTGGTCGAGACCGTGACGGTGCGCGAGGCCGTCACCTTCGTCGCCGAGGCGGACGACGAGGCGTTCGGGATCAGGAAGGACGACCACTGCTACGGCATCGAGGCCACGGAGACGGCCGCCAGGCAACGCATCGACGAGACGGGGACCCTGGTCCGGCTCGGCGGGTACGTGCTTTCACGGGTCCCATGCCCGACGGTCGTGCTGCTTGCCAGCGAGTTGCGCATGAAGGGCGAGACGTACGCCGACGGCAAGCCGCGCAAGATGCTGGTCGCCTGGAAACGCGGCTGGAGCACGGCGTATGCCGTCCCGGCCAACCTGCATGAGGCGCGGGCGCGGGGCGAGTTCCAGGACCTCAACCCGAAGAGCCCGCCGCAGATGACGCTCCTGTTCCATGGGCAGACGTACGGTCAGGAGAACGTGCCCATCCGGGACGCGGTGGCGCTCATCCCGTTCGGGAAGGTCGTGCGGGTGAAGGAGGCCGACCTGCACTGCAAGGGCGTCATGACGGTGTTCCTGCATCGCGAGATGCTGCACGAGATCATCGCCGATATCGTGCCGCTCGTGAAGCAGCCTGATGCCTCCGACGCCATCGAGGTGAAGGATGCGATCAGGGCCGGCGGCGAGGCATTCCCGCGTCCGGCGCTCCGGGACCTGCTCGACATCGGCCACGGCGTTTCCGATGAGGTCCTCGCGCGGGCCATGAAGAACCTCTCGCGCTACGAGCCGGGCAAGAGGCGGAAGGAGTTCGAGCATCGTGGGATGAGGGTGCCTCGCGAGCGTCTCGTGAACCAGTACGAGGCGCTCAAGGCCCTGATCGGCGAGATCGAGGCGAAGCTGAAGAAGCAGAAGGCAGAAGCAGCTCCGCCCGAAGCGCCGGCAGCCGCAGAGGCGGCGGCTGCGTCACCGGCCGTGGATCCCGATCTCGCGGGGTTCGACACGGGGGACGGTGCCGAGTCCGCACCTCCCGTCACAGAGGCCGAGAAGCCTCCGACGGTGCACTAGGTAGCACGTCACAGGCAGCACGGCCCCTGGAAGCGACATCTGTCGCGACCGGGGGCTCTTTTATTGTGGACGGCGCAGGCGTGAAGGCCTCAGGCGGACAAGGCCCTCAGGATAGACTGAAGAGGTGATGGGCGTTTTCCGTCGTCGCGCGCGCGACCTCCTCGAAAGGGAGGTTTTTCAGTTGGCCGATCTTTTCTGCGACAAAACGGACATGGGCCGGTTCGTTTTGTTTTCCGCGGAATGGGATCGGGGTGAGATAGGGGGAATCCGTCTCGACGAGGATGGATTCGAGCGGGAGCGCCTGGACGACTCGCTGCAAGGCAGAGAGCGCGACCCCCTCATGCTCCCCCTTACCAAGGGGGAGATAGCTCGCCTTGGGCGGGAACGTGATGATGCCCGTGAACGAAATGAGAAAACCGGCGGCGACATAGGCTTGCGCCTCTTCTAATGTGCCGGTGAAACAGTGGATGACACCGCGACGGGACAACTTCCCGTCCGCGACGTACTCCCTGATGAGCGCAAGCTGGTCGGCGTGCGCACCTGTGGTGAGCGGCGTCGAACCATCGCGGCAGTGGATGACCACCGGCTTGCCTGCCTCCGTAGCGAGGTCGAATTGCGCGCGAACCGCGGCCGTCTGCCGGGCCTTCGCCTCGGACGCGTCCCCTGCGAGCCGATAGTAGTCCAATCCGCATTCGCCGATCGCGACGCACTTGGGATGCGACGCGAGGACGCGGAACGCGTCGGCGTCGAACCGCTCCCCTTCCGTGGGGGGCGCGGACGCGAGCTCCTCCTCGTCGTGATGTGGCGAAGCGGTGGTGTGGTTAGGATGCAGGCCGACGGTCGCCCAGACGTCGTCCTGGCCCTCGGCGAACGCCAACGCTTCGCGGCTCGTCGCGAGGTTCGTTCCGACGGTAATCATTTTTACGCCGGCGTCGCGCGCCCGCCGGACGACATCGCCCTTCTCCTCCCCATATCCGCGGAAATGCACGTGGCAGTGCGCATCCACGAGCATATCAGCCGGCGGCCTTGAGGCTGGATGGGAAGATCACCTGAAGGGCGGCCACGATCGCGAGCATCCCCTTCCCCACGATGGAGGCGGACAGCGCCATCTTCACGGCGTCGTCCGGCAGGAACTGCAGCGCGAAGAACAAGGCGACGCTCACGAACACGATCCCTTCGATGAGGCCGAACGCGGCGCCGAGGATCCTGTCCACGAGCCCGGCGAGCGGGATCCAGGCGAACCAGCCGAACACGGTGCGAAGGAGCCACAACCCGAGCCCGAAGATGCGCCCGAAGACGAAGAATACGATCAGGAATGCCACCACCTTGCCGGTCCCTCCCCCGCCCATGAGCCAACCGAACCGGTCGTACACCGGCCCCACCAGTCGCGAGGCCACCACCATGCCGACGATCGTCCCGATGAGCCCGCCGAGCGTGCGAACGAGCCCGAAGAACAGGCCGAACATCGTGAATCCGCCGACGATGAAGATGAGGATGACGTCTACGAGGGACATTTAGGCCTCCTTCCTTTCCTTACGCGGGAACAACGGTTCTCCCTTCTCAATCCTAGCACCCGGGACGAGTTCGCCCCAGGCCCAAGCCGTTTCAAACGGCTGCGTAAACTCCTTGGGGGCGGCGAGACCGAGCTTCGCGAACATCTTTTCTGCCGTCTCTGGCATGAAGGGGTAGAGCATCCAGGCGATGTGCCGGAGCGTCTCGAGGAGCGCGTACATCGTGTCCCCGAGGAGCTTCGTCTCGCCCATCTTGGCAAGCTGCCACGGCGCGCGCTCCTCGATGAGCTGGTTGCTTTGGCGCACAAGGCTCCAGACGACATCAAGCGCGTCGTGTGTGCGCAGCTCCTCCCAGGCGGCGTGGTAGCCGTCCCAGGCGCCGGCGAGGAATCCGTCGGCTCGCTGGGGCGCCGACCCGTCGAAGTATTTCTCGGTCATCGTGAGCACGCGGTGCACGAGATTGCCAAGCTCGTTCGCCAAATCGCCGTCGTAGCGGGCCGCAAGGCGCGTCAGGGAAAAATCGCCGTCTTCGCCCAGGCGGATTTCGCGGAACAGGAAGTACCGCAGCGCGTCAACGCCGTACTCGCCCGCGACGGCCACCGGATCGATGGCGTTGCCAAGCGACTTGGAGATCTTCTCGCCGTCGATCGTGAAGAACCCGTGCGCAAGCACGCGTTTGGGCAGCGGCAGCCCGGCGCTCATGAGCATCGCGGGCCACAGCGCGCAATGGAACTTGATGATGTCCTTCCCCACCAGGTGCAGGTCGGCTGGCCACCACTTCTTGAACGCGGCTTCGTCGGTGCCGTACCCGACGCCGGTGAGATAGTTGATGAGCGCGTCGAACCACACGTACACGCGCTGCGTCTCGTCGCCGGGCACGGGAATCCCCCACTTCATGCTTGAGCGGGAGATGGACACGTCCTTCATGAAATCACGGATGTAGCTCATGATCTCGTTGCGGCGCGCGGCGGGGACGACGAAATCCGGGTTCTTGCCGATATGCTCGAGCAAGGCATCGCGGTACTTGGTGAGCCTGAAGAAATAGTTCTTCTCCTTGATGGATTCGGGGGCGGTCTTATGGAGCGGGCATTTCGCGTCGACGAGGTCCGTTTCCGTATAGAACGCCTCGCACCCCTTGCAGTAGAGGCCGACGTATTCGCCCTCGTAGATGTCGCCCTTCGCCTCGACCGCTTTCCAGAACTTCTCGACGGCCTTCGCATGCGCCGCCTCGGTGGTGCGGATGAACCGGTCGTTCGTGAACCCCAGCTCGTCGAACGTTTCCTGCCAGGTGGCCGCCATGGTGTCCAAATACCCCTGGATGTCATCCTTCTTTCCGGCTTTCTCCGCGGCCTCGACGTTCTTCTGGCTGTTCTCGTCGGTGCCCGTCAAGAAAAACACCTCGTCCCCACGCATGCGGCGGTAGCGGGCAAGCGCGTCGGCGATGATTCCGGTGTAGGCGTGCCCGACGTGCGGAGCGCCGTTTATGTAGTAAATCGGCGTCGTGAGGTAGAATTTGGACATATCGATAGTGCGTAGTTGGTAGGTGGTAGTGCGTAGGACATAGAACGTAGAAAATCTACGTACTACCAACTACTCACTACGCACTTGGTCCGATGACGACCACGAATTCGCCCCGAATACTAGTCGCTTTCAACCGTTCTGTCACCTCCGCCGCCGTCCCACGATACGTCGTCTCGTGCAGCTTCGTGAGTTCACGGCAGACGACAAGCCGTCGCTCCTTAAGCTCCTCAAGCCCATCAAGCTCCTCCAGGCACTTCATGATCCGATGCGTGCTTTCATAAAACACGACCGTCCCCTCCGTTGAGGCGAGCTCCTTGAAGAACGTCTGTCGCCCTTTCTTGTGCGGCGGGAACCCAAGGAACGTGAAGCGGTCGGCCGGGAAACCCGACACGGACAGCGCCGCGATGACCGCCGACGGACCGGGGATCGGGACGATTTTCGCCGCGTCGCCCAACTCCTTCACGACGGCCTCGACCAGCATCCCGCCCGGGTCAGAGATGCCCGGCGTCCCGGCGTCCGTGACCAGCGCGAAGGATTCTCCCGCCGACAGCCGACGGACGACGTCGTGCGTCTTGCGCGCGTCGGAATGTTGGTGAAAGGCCACGAGCGGCTTCGCGACGCCGATGACGGAAAGCAATTTGGACGTGACGCGCGTGTCCTCGCACAAGATGGCATCAACCGAAGCGAGCGTCGCCTTTGCGCGTTCGGAGAGGTCGGACAGGTTGCCGATGGGCGTGGCCACGACGTAGAGCGTTCCTAAGGTTGCCATAGGTCGGTGCCGGGATGGGTTGCCGCCCAATAAAACCAGTAGGCGGGTTGCAGCGCGATGGGGGCGAGATGCGTCCCTTTCGACGAACCGCGCGTGGCGATGCCGCGCGCGCTCCAGACGGAATCGCTCTGTGCATCCACGATGCCGCGGTCGTCATCGAGGGTGAACGTGAGCGTGGCATCCAGGACGCGCCGATCGAACGCCGTGATCGTCTCCCGCGTCTTGTCGAACAGGATGAGCACGGGGAGGCCGCCGACCTCGTCCTCGATGATCAGCAGCCGCCCGACGTCGCTGGTCCGAAAGGCCTTGGCCGTTCCCGCGGAGGCGATGCCGACGACGCGTTCCTTCATGGGCAGGCGCGGATCCTTCGGCTCCACCGGGTACCACAGGGCCGCCGTCTTGCGATACTCCAGGAACGGATCGCGCGTGTAGTCATGGTCCGTCCCGCCGGGGCGCGCGAGCACCAGTCCGTCCGGGAACGCGGTGCGCCACGCCTTCCAGGTCATCACCGCGGTCGGGATCCGCGGCTGTCCCTCGGCTTCGGCGGCATGCGATTCGCGATCGAGGATGATCGGCGAACTGTCGCGCAGCATGTCCGTCACGTCGAACGCCTTCACGGCCCCGTCGACGCGCGGGTCGAAGACGCCGGAGGTGCCGGCAAGCGGCGAATAGGTGACGAGGACCGGGAGCGCTGGATCGTTGACTGCCCCGTGCCACACGAGCACCTGGAACGGATAGAACCGGCGTTTGCCGTCCAGATCGAGGGCCAACCCCTCCCCGTCGTCCTTCAGGTACTGGTCGGCCGAGACGACGGATTCGTACTCCGGATCATCGATCGATGTCGTCGCCGAACCTGGGACCGTGACGCTCGGATGCATGGCCGCCGCCGGCGCATCGCCCGGGACGCGCGCCGCGCGGTATTGCCAAAACGCCACGAGGAACGCCCCGAGGAGCAATGCCGACCACCAGCCGATGTCCTTTCCTTTAGGCATGATTGACGCTCAACGCACAACGGCTACCATAGTAGCGCGTTAACGCCATCCGTCCATATGCCTTCCGCGCGAACCTACGAAGCGAAACCTCTCCCGTTCGCTACGAAACTGACGGGCATTACCGAGAAGACGATGCAGATCCACCACGACAAGCTGTACGCGGGGTACGTGAACAAGATGAAAGAGGTAGGCGAGAAGCTGAAAGCCGCTTCGACCGCCGCCGCGACGCTTGAAGCCGCAAACCAGAGTTACTCCGACCTGCGGGCCCTGCGCGACGGCGAGACGTTTGCCACCAACGGCGTCTATTTGCACGAGCATTATTTCAACGTGCTCGGTGGGGACGGGAAACCGTCCGGCGCGTTGGCGGACGCCATCGTCGCCAAGTGGGGGTCGATGGAGACGTTCGTCGCCTTCTTTACCGCCACGGGCATGGCGATGCGCGGCTGGGTGGTGCTCGCCTGGGACACGCACCTTGCCCGCCTCAAGATCTACGGAGCGGACGCCCACAACCAGGGCGGCGTATGGGGCGCGATCCCGCTCATCGTGCTCGACGTGTACGAGCACGCCTATTTCATCGACTACGGCGCCGACCGCAAGGCCTACATCGCCGACTTTTGGAAGAACTTGAACTGGGACGCCGCGAATAAGGTGTACGAGAAGGCGTCTAAGATTTCCTTTTCCTGATCCTATGGCACACGAAACGCAAGATGACATGCACGCCCCACAGATGGCCCAGGTGGGAAGCCGTGCTCCGCACTTCAAGGTGGAGGCTGTCGAGAAGGGTGGGAAGTTCGTCACGATCGACCTCGACCAATACGAAGGCAAGTGGGTCGTGCTCTTCTTCTACCCGCTCGATTTCACTTTCGTGTGCCCCACCGAAATCACCGCGTTCTCGCATGCGCATGACGCATTTCAAAAACTGGATGCCGTCGTGCTCGGCGGGTCGACCGACTCGGTACACTCGCACCGGGCTTGGCTCAAGGAGCTCGGTGACCTCAACTATCCCCTCTTTTCCGACATCACCCGCAGCGTGAGCCGCGACTACGGCGTACTGCTCCAGGACAAGGGCATCGCCCTGCGCGGGACGTTCATCATCGACCCCGAAGGGATCCTCCGCTACGCGCTCTATCACGACCTCGGCGTGGGCCGCTCCGTCGACGAAACTCTCCGTGTCCTCGAGGCGCTTCAGACGGGCGAACTTTGCCCCATGGATTGGAAGAAGGGCGGCAAGACGCTCGGGAAGGCTTGAGACGAAATCGACGAAAAACGGGCTCTTGCCCGTTTTTCATTCTGCCTGCGGCACATGGATCAGGCGTTTCGGAGCAATTCCAGCAGCGTCCGAACGCCGTGGCCCGTGCCGCCTTTGCGCGTGTAGGCGTTGCGCGGCTTTTCGGCGAAGGCCGGGCCCGCGATGTCGAGGTGCACCCACGGGATGTCGTTCACGAATTCCTTGAGCAGCAACCCGGCGGTGATGGCGCCGCCGGAGCGCGGGCCGTCGTTCTTGTAGTCGGCGATGTCGGAGATGACGTCATCGCGGTAGCGCTTCTCGAGCGGGAGTTCCCACACCGATTCGCCGGCGCCCGCGGCGGCGACCTTCACCTTCGCCCCGGCCCTTTCGTCGTTGGTCATGAGCGCCGTGATGTCATCGCCCAGCGCGACGACGGCCGCGCCCGTGAGCGTGGCGATGTCCACGATGAGGTCGGGCTTGAGCCTTGCGGCGTAGGCGAGCGCGTCGGCGAGGGTCACGCGCCCTTCGGCGTCGGTGTTGCGGATCTCGATCGTCTTGCCGTTCAATGTCTTCACCACGTCCCCCGGGCGGATCGCCTTGCCGCTTGGCATGTTCTCGCACGCGCCGAAGATCCCGTGCACCTCGGCCTTGACGCCGAGCTTCGCGATCACGGAGAACGCCCCGATCACGGCGGCGGCTCCCGCCATGTCAAGTTTCATCGTCTCCATGTTTCCGGCCGACTTGAGGGAGAGGCCGCCGGAATCGAAGGTGATCGCCTTGCCCACGAGCGCGACGCGCTTCTTCGCCCCGGCGGGCTTGTAGCTCATGTGCGCGAGAACCGGATCATGGTCGGATCCCTGCCCGACGCCCAGGATGCCGCCCGCGCCCATCTTCGCGAGCGCGGCCTTGTCGTAGGACCTGATGCGCACGCCCTTCTGGCCCTTCACCGCCTCCTGCGCGGCAAGCAGCAGGTCCCTCGGCGACATGTGCGCGCTCGGGGAGTTCACGAGGTCGCGCGCGCGGGAAGTGGCCGCGGCGTAGATTTCGCCAAGCATCACCCCGTCTTCCGCCGATTTCGCATCGCGAGCATTCCCGGTGAGGATGACCACCTCGTCCACCTTCAGCTTGGACTTCTCGCTCTTGTAATGTTCGAACGCGTACGAGCCCAGTCGGATCCCTTCCGCCATTGCTTTTCCGACAGCTCGCGCCGACACCTTCCCCTCTCCCAACAACACGAAGGCGACGCGCCTGGCCGCGCTGTTCCTGGCACGATTGAACCCGGCGGCAGCCGCCTCACGGACGGACTCTTCTGAGCAGGCTTCTGGTTCGCCAAGGCCGACGATGACGAGCCGCTTCGCCTTCATGGAGTCCCCGATGCGCACGGACAGGGTCTCGCCCGCCTTCCCCTTGAAGGCATGGTCCTTCGCCTCGGCCGCAAGAAGGCCGTCCAAAGCCTCATCGAGCTTGGCCGCTTCCCCGGTGAAACCGTCCTTATGCATGAAGGCGCCTACCACGAGCACGTCCACCTTTTCCTCGGGCAGGGCCCCTTTTCGCACGGTGATGTTCATAGGGATATGGTTTGGCCAACCTTAGTCCCGTCGCAAAAACCGCGCAACATTGACCAAACCGGGGTTTGTCGGTAAACTCCGCGCATTGCTAATGAATCCTCCTATGGGTCTCCGCAAAGTCCATCGCACCATGTGGAAGGCCGCACGCAAGGAAAACATCATTGCGCGCCGCCGCAAGAAGGCCATCCGCCTCACCAAGCTCGGCAAGAAGGCCGCCGCGAAGAAGTAACGAAAACCGCCTGATCGTCAGGCGGTTTTTCCTTTGGGGCCGAGCGAACCCTTGCGGTACAGGATGGGCTTCGTCCGCTTGGCCGCCTTCAGGAACGGGTCCACGGCTTTCCAGGAATTGAGCACCTCCGCCGCGCTCACGAACAGTTCGCGCTCCCCATCGAAAGCGGCGAGGAGAAGCCGTTCGTAATCTCCCATCTCGTTCGCCACGTGTGGATGGGGATCGAGCTGGAAAACGTGACGCTTCCCCTGTTTCGGCTTGTACTCGATCGTGACCGCCGTGAGCTTGCGCGTCAGCCGTTTTCCCGTGCGGACGAGGATCGGGACCCCTTTCCACCGCGCGTCGTTCACCTCGAAGACGAGCGACGAGTACGTGTCCGTCCTCGAGTCCTTGTCGACGCCTGGCTCCGAGTGATAGCCGCGGTATTGTCCGATCAACAGGTCTACGCGATTACGGAACGGCCGGACCGCCTTCAGCACCTTCGCGCGCGCGGACTGGATGGTCGCGGCGGACGAAGTCCTCGGCAGCTTCATGGTCATGAACGCCAGAAGCTGGAGCAGGTGGTTCTGCGTCATGTCGCGGATGGATCCGGCGCCGTCGTAATAGGGTCCGCGCATCTCAAGCCCGCCCGGCTCGAGCGCATCGATGCGGATGGCCGCGACGTGCCCTGCGTCGAGCGAGCGTTCGAACGCCGGATGCCCGCGGCGGTACGCAAGCAGGTCCTGCACCGCCTGCTTGCCGAGATAATGGTCGATGCGGAAGATCTGCGGTTCGTCGAACGCGGCGCTCAAGACGCGTTCCAGCTTCTTGCCGGAGGCGTAATCGTAGCCGAACGGCTTCTCCACGATCACCCGCGAGCGCGCCGCTCCCAGGGCGCGCGCCATGCCGCACCGGTCGAGATGTTCCACGATCGGCGTGAACAGCCGGGGCGGAAGGGCGAGATAGAACAGCCGGAGCGTGCCCGGCTTCAGGCGCGCCTCGAGACGCTCGTACCCTTCGCGATGGTTCAGGTCCGCGGAAAGGTAATGCGCGGCGCCCGTGACCCGTGCCACGGCCTTCTCGTCGATCTTCCCATGCGCGAACGCGCGGATGTCCCGCTCGATGTTTCGCCGGAACTCCTTGTCCGTCAGCGTCTTGCGCGAGACGCCGTACAACGAGAATCCCTTGGGCAACCGGCCGCGCTGCGCGAGATGGTACAGCGAGGGGTAGAGCTTGCGCTGGGTCAGGTCGCCGGTGCCTCCGAACACGATGAGGGCGATGCCGGCCATATCAGCGCTTCTTGATCCTGAGCGAAGTCGAAGGGTTCGGGTTCGGGTCATGACCGCCGAACCGGTTGCGCATCACCATCACCACCTGCCCCTGGAAGCTCGGTTTCTTCATGCTTGCCACGCGCGCCGCGACGGACGCGGAGATCACCGGGGTCCTGACCCCGAGCGTTTTCGCGGTCTGTACGGTCCACTTCCCTTCGCCAGTTCCCACGGCGGAGCCGGACACGCCCTTGAGAGTGGTCCCGAACGTCTTGAACCCGTCCTCCAGCCAGCCGTTCAGGCGCGAGGTCACGACGCTGCCATGTCCGTACAGCCCCGCGACTTGACGGAGGTCGAAGCGGAACGCTTTTTTCTTGCGCAGCACGTCGAACCCCTCGGCGAACGCCTGCATCATCCCGTACTCGATCCCGTTGTGCACCATCTTCGCGAAATGTCCGGCGCCCGAGGGGCCCAGATGCGCCTCGCCGTCCTTCACGGACAGGTCCACGAACAGCCTGTGCAGCTTGCGATACGTCGGAGCCGGGCCGCCGATCATGAGGCAGGCGCCGTCACGCGCCCCAGCAGGCCCGCCGGAGACCCCGATGTCGAGAAAGGCGATGCCGCGCTTCTTGAGGCGTGCCGAACGCTCCACAGATTTCGTCCAGGGCGAATTGCCGCCGTCCACCACGGTGTCCCCGCGCTTGAGCAGCGGGATGAGCTCGTCGAGCACCCCGTCAACGGCGGCGTGCGGGACCATGATCCACACCAGGCGCTTCCCGGTCCCGAGCGATCGCATCATCTCCGCGAGCGACCCGGCGCCTTTCGCCCCCTTCTCCACATAGCGGCGCACGGTCGCCTTGGTGCGGGCGAAGATCACCGGCCGATGCCCGCGCTCGAGCATCCGCTCCACCATGTTCCCGCCCATTTTCCCGAGCCCGACGAATCCGAGGCGCATAGGTCTGTCCGTTAATGCATGGAGTATAGCAGAGGCGGCCTATTCCGCATCCGCGTACTCCGGCTTGCCTCCCGTGGGCGCGGGCTTGGGATCGGTGATGAGCTGGCCGCAGGCGGCGGCGATGTCGTCGCCCATGGTGCGGCGCACGGTGACGAGCACGCCGGCGCGCTCAAGGCTTTTCACGAACGCGCCCACGCGGTCGTCATCGCTGCGGGAAAACTCGCCGCCCGTGAAGTTGTACGGGATGAGATTGATGCGCACCTTGCCCGCCTCATTGGCGTAACGCGTGAGCGCCTCCACGTGCGCGTCGTCATCGTTCACGCCCTTGAGCATCACATACTCGAAGGTGAGGTGGCGGCGGCGCGCCGGGAACGCCTCGAAGTACTGGCGCGTCCACTCCGTGACCGTCTGGAGGAAGTTATCGTACGACGTGGGGACGATGGATTTGCGCGTCGCAGCGATGGCGCTGTGCAGCGACAGCGCGATGCGCACCGGCGGGAAATCCTTGTCGGTGAGGATCTGCTTCAATCGCGGGAGCACGCCCACGGTGGACACCACGATGTGCGTCTCGCCGATGTCCGTGTGCCGCAGGATCATGCGGATCGCGCGCTTCACCTCCTCGTAGTTGGCGAGCGGCTCGCCCATCCCCATGAACACGATGTTGCTGATGCGCGGCTGGAGCTCGGGGCGCTCGTGCAGGAACCGCCGCCAGAAACGGTACTGGTCAACGATCTCGTCGCCCGTGAGGCTGCGCGTGAGCCCCATCTTGCCCGTGGCGCAGAAGGCGCAGCGCATGGCGCATCCCACCTGCGCGGAAACGCACACGGTCCACTGCCCGCGCGCGTTCGCCATCAACACCGTCTCGATGCGCTTGCCCTGTCCTGAGCCTGTCGAAGGGCCGCCCTCCACCTCGAGCGCCGCCTTGAACGTGTCCCCCTTCTTGCTCGTAAGCATCGGCCCTTCCCCGAGCGTCATCCACGGCACCTCCGCCACGAGCCGCTCGCGCAGCGCCTTCGGGAGATTCTTCACGTCCGCCCATCCGGAAATGTCCGGACGGAACAGCGCCTCCTCGACCTGGGTCGCACGAAACGCCGGCACGCCCACGAGGACGGCCTTCAGGCGTTCGGTTCGTGAAGCGATGGGCATAGCTTCTTGTTCTTGGCGCAGGATAGGCGCGAATCCGGCCGCGGTCAACGCCCGTTCCCTTCCCGACGCCCATTGACAGGAGGCCTGTTTTCGCGTATGGTGCCCGGCGGTCGAACGTCTCGGCCGGAAAGGCAGCGAACCTTGACGGAGAAGAAGAAAACGGCGCTCACGCCGGACGAACATCACGAACTGTGCCGGCACTTCGCCAAGGGCGTGGCCTCCGGGATCCCCACCGATCCCGAGAAGCTCGTCGCGGTGCTCACCGAGTGCTTCCGCGCCGAGGCGCGCCCCTTGGCCGAGGCGATCCTCGAACTCAAGGACCTCGAGGTCGTCCACGCGCTCACGGGCGTGCTCGAATCGCACACCAAGCATGCCTCGGCCTGCGGGTGCCTGCAGGCGTGCCTCAGCGCCACGGTCGCGCACCGCATCGACGAGACCGTGCGCGGGAACGAGACGGGGGCGGCCCGCGCGTTCCTCGCCGTCGTCGCGCGCAGCTTCGTGGACATCTTCGCCCGCACGATCAGGCAGGAGGAAAGCGGGTTCGTCCAAGGCGTGACCGGCGCGTATTTCCACAAGGAATACGCGCACGTGCTCCTCGCCGTCGCCGTCACGGCCGTGGATGGAGACGCGAAAGATCCCGATGATAACGACGTCAACTGATGGCGCGCCGCCGTCTCGGGACAAGCCGACCGCCTTACGACAAGGCGGTCTTTTTATCGAGAAAATTCAGCGGCACGGCCAGGTATCCCTTGCGCGGCGCGGCCTTGAACCATGCCTGCGCCTCGTGACGCTTGAAATCGACGACCATCTTTCCGATGGTGTCATCGTTGAGGATGCTTTTTCCTTTCCCGCGGCTTTGATCGCCCATCAGCTTCTTTATCGCGTCCACGGTCATGCGCGGCTTGAGCTTGCACGTCGCCACCTCGAACCGATCGGTCGAACTCGCCGAACGGAACGTTTCCTGGGCGGCGAGCGAAGACAGGTAATGGTTGGCGTGGACGAACGGCGAGGATGCCTTCGAGAACGAAAAGGCCTCGGCGGCGACCTCGAGGCTGAAGGCGCGTCCGTCCGCGTGGACGAACGTGTGCGCGTATCCGTCCATGCGCGGCAGGCGGCCAAGCCGACGCGCGTCGCGTTCGGGATCTTGGCTTTCCGAAAGCCAACGCGCGATCACGTTCCGGGGAATGCCGGCGCGCCGCGTCGGGCCGTGGAGGGTGTTGACGAGCTGCGCCCAGCCATGGGAGTTGACGCTCGCGGCGTTCCCGCCAAGCGTATGGAAATAATTCAGGTCGAGCACGGTCGTCCGCCCGACGGTCTTTCGGATCAGGAACAGGTCGTCGACGCTCGACGGGTCGAAATCCTCGACATGCCCGATGAGCTTCCCGCGATTCGTGACCATGCTGGTGCAGCGTTCCGCGTCCATGCCGATTTCCAGGTTGAACGTCCACAGGTCCTGCCACCCGAGGCCGGCCGCGCGCGCGTACGCGACGAGCTCGTCGGCATAGGCGGGAAAATGACGCTTCGTGACCGCCCAATGCGGCAAGGCGATCTTGCGCTTTCGATTCCACTCCGCCCCGCGCACTCGTTCGAGCTTGGCCTTGAGGCGGTCGTGAAAGATCTCGCCGAGCTGGTGCCCGAGTTCCGTATTGTCCTTCGCCTTCAGCTCGACGTAGCGGTTCATACGAGAGGCAGTCTACGCGGCCTTGCGGAGCTTGGCGACGAAAAATCCCTCGTGCTCCTTCGTGGGCAACACGACGGCCATCCCCTTGCCGGGGCGGCGCACCGCAGACAAGGGAAGGTCGAAATCCACGGGCGCGAACTCGGGGAACTCCGTTCGGAACCACGCGACCTGTTCCTCGTTCTCCTCCGGCGCGAGCGTACAGGTGGAATAGACGAGGGTGCCGCCCGGTTTAAGGCAACGCGCGGCGGAGCGCAGCAGGCGGCGCTGGAGCTTGGCATGGATCGTGATGTTCTTCTGCGACCAGAATGAGTAGCTTCGCGCGTCGCGCAGGGTGATGCGCCCCTCGGCCGAGCACGGGACGTCGGCGAGCGCCTTGTCGTACGTCTGTGGCTCCTCGTGATAGAGCAGGGTGGAATCCGCATGGCGCGCTTCCACGGACTTCGCGCCCTGTATCCAGACGGTGTTCTGCAGCTTTTGGAACCGCACTGGATCCTCTTCGACGGCCACCAGCCGTCCCCTTCCCTCCATCATCGCGGCCATCTGCGTGGCCTTGCTCCCGGGCGCGGCGCACAGGTCGAGCACCGTTTCCCCCGGCTTGGGATCGAGCACGAGCGCCGGCATCATCGAGGCAATGCCCTGGAGGTAGATCTTCCCCTGCTCGGCCAGGTAGCTCTCGAGCAGCTCGGGGCTGGTCCGGTTCTTGGCGGCGAACGCGTGCGGCACGTCCTTGACGCGCTCGAACTGGATGCCGTCCTCGCGCAGGAGGCGCATCAGCTCGTCGTCGGCGATCTTCAGCGCGTTCGCGCGGAAGGTGGGGCGACGCGGGTCCTTGAACGCGGCGAGGATCCCGTCGGTGGCAGGCTTGCCGAACTGCGCTTCGAGACGGTCGATGAACGGCTTAGGGAGCCTGCTCATACTGGAATTGCCGTTCGATGAGCCGGAGGGCACGGCGGTGATGATGATGGTCCGGAATGGCGCGGGCGACGAGGTCCCAGAAGGCGCAGGAGTGGTCGAGGTGCTTGAGGTGGCACAGCTCGTGCACGATCACGTAATCGGCGAGCGGCTCGGGCAGCACGGCGAGCCGCCAATTGAACGAAAGCGTCCCGCTGCTGGAGCAACTCCCCCAGCGGCTCTTCTGGTCGCGGATGGACACGCGCTTCCAGGCAAACCCGTAGAACCGGTTGAAATGCGAAAGCCGCGACGTGACGAGGTGCCTGGCGCGGTGCTTGAACCGCTCGAGACCCTGGGGGGCGTATGGGGAGACGGACATGAGGGGAAGTGTAAACGGAACGCTCAAAAGAACCAAGGCTGAAACCTTCATCCTTCATCCTTCGACCTTTCACGTTTCCTTTGGTCCTTTCAAAACCTTCTGACCTTGGTCCTTCACTCACGGCTGGACCTCGACCGTCGCGGCCCCGCCGCCGTCGCAGGTGACGTTGAGCGTCCCGACCTCGCGGACCGTGGCGATGGCGAACCCCATGGAGGCGAGCCGATACGAGACGGATCCCACCTTCACCGTGTGCGCCTTCTTGTCGCGGTTGTCGAGCATGAGCTTGGCGCCCTTGCCGAGCGTCATCTGTCCGGGATTGCCGTGGCAGCTCACGAACTGGATGCGGTACTTCCCATACAGCTCAAGCGCGCGCTCATAGGTGAGCGTCGCGGGCGCGGCCGGGGGCTTCGCCACGGCCTTCTCGGGCTCGGCGACAGGCTCGGCCGGCGCCGTGATGACGGCCGGCACCGCTTCCGGGGAGGCATCCTTCGCCGTTTCCGCCTCCGGGGACGCGGAGAAGCCGTAGAAGGCGCCAAGGGCGGTCAACAGGCCGATGATCGCGTAGAACAGACGGTCCTTTTGCATGTTCATAGTCCCTTATCGCTACCACGGTTGCTTGCGCGCGTCAAGGAATACGTTACCATGTCCGCATCCGATCCATAACGCTTCCCACGTATGAAACGCCTCGTCGCGACGCTCCCGCTCGCCGCCCTCATCCTCGTTGGCGCCGGCTGTGGAGCGAGCACGGCCACCAACCCGCTCACCGGGACCACCACCTACGACGACGGCGCCGGGACCCGAGTGCAGGTTGGCAACGGCGTGAGCATCCCGGCCGATTTCCCCGCCGACATCCCCATGTATCCGGGCGCCACGGTCGTGACCGCCATGACCTCCGCCCAGGAAGGCCGGCAGGGCGCCTCGCTCATGCTTACCACGCCCGACGCCGTAGCGGCCGCATCCGGCTGGTACGAGCAGGAGCTCGTCGGCGACGGCTGGGAGAAGTCCGGGAATTTCGCCGTGAACGGATCCGACATGCGCGCCTACGAGAAGGGCGACGCTGCCCTCTCGGTGACCGCGTCCCCGGGCGACGAGGGTCTCACGTCGATCCTCGTGATCTGGGCCCCGCAGGATTAGAGAGAACAGAAAACCGCCCCGTGCGGGGCGGTTTTCGTGCGCCGTTAGGCGCGAGTCACGTTGACGGCGCGAGGACCCTTGTCGGAGTCCTCGGTCTCGAAGGAGACCTTGTCGCCGACGCGCAGCTCATCGAATTGCACGTCGACCAGGGAAGACATGTGGAAGAAGACGTCCTTCTCCTCGCCGTCCGGGGTGATGAACCCGAATCCCTTGTCCGTCACGCGCTTGATGGTACCCAACATAGTGGATATTGCGTTCGGTTGAATTATCCGCACGTCAGGCCTCTTTGCGGAAATTCGACTGATCTCCCCGCCGAGCGTTACGTTGCAAGCTGGATGCTACGGCATCCCTTAGGGGCCGTCAAGTCCGCGATTTTCCCTCTGCCAAGGGGGGCGTGGCGGCCACCATGGTGAGGGCCAACGCGAGAAGCACCAGGTTCTTGAGGATATACTGCCCTTCGAGGGTGGGAACGAACGGTCCGGTCCAGGTCATGCCTGGCAAAAGCGCGAGCGGGAGCACGGTCATCGCCATGTGGGCGGCCATGAGAGCCACCACGAGGCGTACGGCCACCGGAAAGAGGAACAGGAGGCCGATGACCGTTTCGAACGCGCCGAACGCGAGCATGAAGGTGTCGGGCGAGATTCCAGGCATGGTCTTGTCGAGGAGCGCCAGAACGAGCGGGCTCGTGGGCGAGATTCCTAGCACCTTGAGGATCCCAAACCAGGCGTACACGATGCCGAGCGCCAGGAACCCGGCGGAATCCCGGAACCGAAGGGCAATACCGATCACGCGCTTGTCGATGGTGGCAAATGTCATATGGCGTTAGTATAGCAAATGCCTATGCGCGTCCCGAAGCGAAAATCCGAAACCCAGCGCGAAGCCCTTCAGGGCGAACCCGACCGGTTCCTCACCCCGCAGGCCATATCGCGTCTCAAGGACGAGCTGGAACGCCTCATCAAGGACGAGCGCGGGAAGGCCGCCGCGGAAGTGCGCCGCGCCGGCGAGATGGGCGACTTCTCGGAGAACGCCGGATACCAGGCGGCCAAGGCGCACCTGCGGCGAGTGAACGGGCGCATCCTCTCGCTGCAAGAACGCCTGAAGCACGCTATCCCCATCGAAAGCGGCACGGACGACGGCCGCGTGCGCATCGGGACGACGGTGGACGTCGAGATGAACGGCAAGGCTTCCACGTACGAGATCCTCGGCTCACAAGAAAGCAACCCCTCTCGGGGTCGCATTTCCTACCTCTCGCCGCTAGGGGCCGCGCTCATGGGACACGTCGCGGGCGACGAGGTCGAAGGGCCGTCGGGAATCGTCCGGGTCGTCAGCGTCCGCTAGAGGGCTCCCAGGTCGAGCGTCTCGGTGAAGCTGATCTTGCTCACGAAATCCGGGGCGTGGCTCACCATGATCATGGCGCCGTCGAAGGCGTCGAGCGCCTTGGCGATCACGGGCAGGTGGCGGAAGTTGATGTGATTGGTGGGCTCGTCGAGGATGAGCAGTCCCGGCTGCTGCAGCACGAACCGCGCGAAGCTCAAAAGCCCCTTCTGCCCTTCCGAGAGCGACCCGACCTTGTTGAGGAGCAGCTCGCCGGTGAGCAGGAATTGCGCGGCCACTTCGCGCAACCGTTCGTTGTCAGGCACGTCCATCATCTCCTCAAGCGACTTGTACACCGTCGAATCGAAGTCCAGTCCGGAAAAATCCTGGCGGTAATAGCCCACCTTCACGCCGGCGGTGATGGAGCTTCCTTCGTCGGTCCCCTCGGCCAGGCTGCGCAGCAACGTGCTCTTGCCGATGCCGTTCGGGCCACTCACGAGCAGGCGTTGGCGCTTGCGCAACAGGACGTTCACCTGCGCTCGGCGCGGCTCGTGGCGCTCGATGACGCGGATGGAAGTGATCGTCACCATGGGTTCGGTGAAGTCCTGCGTTGGAATGGCGAAATCGCGGATCGTGCGGTCCTCGCGGCGCACGTCCACCATGTTCTCCTCGGCCTCGATCACCTGTTCCTTGAGCTTGGCCGCCAAGGCGCGCATCTTGCCCCCCTTGTGGCTGAAAAAGTTGATCTTGTCCTTGCGATCCTGGATCTCCTTCAGCATGCGCGCGTTCTGCATGCGGTCGCGCTCCACCCGCGCGGCGATCTCTTCCACCACGTTGAAGTAGTTCCCCTCGTAGCGCTCCACCTTCCCCGTGTGCACGTCGAGGTTGAGCACCCCTTCCGTGAACGAATTGAGGAACTCCGCGTCGTGGGAAATGACCAGCACCGTCTTCAGGTAGCACATCAGGAATCCGGTGAGGTGTTCGATCCCGGCCGCGTCGAGATTGTTCGTCGGTTCGTCGAGCAGCAGGATGTCGGGGTCCTGGATGATGGCGTAGGCGAGAAGAAGCCGCGCCTGCTGGCCGCCGGAGAAACTTTTCACGATCCGGTCGTACTCGGCATCGAGGTTCACGGCGTCGAGCGCCTCCTTGATGCGGCCGTCGAGGTCATATCTCTTTTCGGCGTAGGCGCGGGCAAAGAACTCGCGCAGGGTCATCTCCAGGCATTCCTTTGGCATCACCTGCGTGGCGATGGCGATCGTTGACCCGTTCGTGATGTGAATCTGTCCCTTGTCGGGCTTGAGTTCGCCGGTGAGCAGCTTGAAGATCGTGGACTTCCCCGCCCCGTTTTGCCCCATCACCGTGATCTTGGCCGCGTCGCGCACCGAAAAATCCACCTCCTTGAGGATGGGCTTTTCCTTGTCGTATCCGAAGGTCACCCCTTCGAACCGGATGATGACGTTTCCGTGGTCCATGTTTCCGCGTCTTACATGTCGTCCTCGAGCGCCTCGATTATAGCATCCAGCTTGTCCTCGATCGCCTTAAGCCGCGCCTCGATGTTCCCGCCTGACGCATGCGGGGTGGAGCGGTACGGCTTGTCGCCGAACGGACGCTTCTCAAAACGCTTCGGCTCCGACGCGTCATCCTTCTTGAAGCAGTCGCGGCAGTAGATGGGCCGGGATCCGTTCGGTCGGAACGGCACCTTGCAGGGCGCGCCGCATTTGCCGCAGGTGGCGTCGTGCAGGTCCGGTCGCACGAACCCCCGTTCGTCGGCGCCGCCGCGCTTCCACGACGGAGATCCGCCGAACTTCTTGCCGCCGCCGAATCCGCCGCCGTGCTTGCCGTGATGGGGTTTATACATAGAATTGGCGAAGCATAGCGGATTTCTTTTGTTTTGGCAACGAGCCTCCATCCAAATCGTATCTCTATTGACAAGGTACGATTTTTAAGCTATATTTAGCACCTAATCCGCGAACAACGACTCCTATGGACGACACCAACATGCCCGCCGCGGCCGCCGACGAGACCCAGAAGCCGACCGAGGAGTCTCCGGCCGCCCCGGCCCCTTCCACGGAAGCCGCCGCGTAAAGCGGAGAAAAGCCCCGCCATCGGCGGGGCTTTTTTGTTTCCGTTCCTAACGAATGCCTTACTGGGCCGCAGTCTCCGGTTCCAGGGCGGTGAATACGGCGGGGTTCGCCTCGCCCTCCACCTCGAGCACGGCCCAGGCGCCCTTGTTCATGCGCGCGAGCGCGTGGTCGACCATCAGGTATTTCCCAGGGACGTCGACCGTGAACTCCACGATCGCGGCGCCTCCGGGTAGCACGGCCGTGGTCTGCACGTTCTTGAAGACGGCGGAACCCTCGCCGATCGCCGCTTCGGGATACACCGTGTCGAACACCTCCCCGATCACGTGGAACGACGAGACCAGGTTTACCCCGCCGTTGCCCACGAACAGGCGGATGCGGTCGCCTACGCGCGCTTTCATGCGCGGGGTTTGCTCCACCTTGCCGTTGAAGGTGACGTAGCTGGGCGTCCCGTCGATGAGCCCCTGCGTGTCAAACGCCATGAGCCCCTTCTTCCCGATCCCGCCCATGGTGTAGAGCTCCCCCTGCATCAGGTAAAACTCCTTGTCGACCGGTGCGAATCCGCCCTCGGGTTCCACGAGGATGAGCCCGTACTGGCCGTGGGAATTGTGCGTGCTCACGTTGGGCATGGCGCAGTGGTACTCGTACAGCCCCGGATGCTTGGCGAGCCACCGGAACGCCTTGGTCTCCCCGGGCTGCACGTTGGTGACCGACGCGCCGCCGCCGGGACCGGTCACGGCATGGAGGTCGATGTTGTGCGGGTGCAGGCTCGTCGGGTCGTTGGCAAGGGTCGTCTCGACCGTGTCGCCCACGCGCACGCGGTACATGGGCCCGGGCACCTGGCCGCCGTACGTCCAGTAGTTGAAGAAGATCCCGGGCGCGACCTCGGAGATCACCTCCTTGGCGCGCACGTCGATCTTCACCGTCTGCGGCGCCCGTGCCCCGACCGGGGCCGGAACGTCGTTGGGATCCCTCCCGACGTCGGCCACCTTCGCGAATCGGTCCCGGTGGGACAAGAAGTCGAGGATGGCGGGGATCGGCAGCGAG
Source organism: Patescibacteria group bacterium (assembly GCA_004297215.1). Classification (NCBI taxonomy): domain Bacteria; species Patescibacteria group bacterium. Next base: position 153,551 of record SCUM01000001.1, on the reverse strand, counting down.
GCCGGCTTCCGGTCCATGGTCATCGCGTGCATGGTGGGCGGCATGGCGAAATTCAGCGGGAGCGGGACGCTCGCGACCACGTAGGCGACGGCGGCAAGCGCGAGACCCGCGACCCCGGCGTCGATGGCCAGGCGCGTCCCCGGTTCGGAGCGCTTGCGGATGAGCAACAGCCCCCTCAGGATGAGGACCAGGGCGATCGCGCCGACCACGGCCGACAGGAGCTTTAGGGCGATGTATCCGTACATACCATCATCGATTCAGGCCTAACGATACCGTGCGGAAGTCGAAACGTAAAATCCGCGCCCTCACGGCGCGCGCCCGACGATCCGCGTCACTTCGCGTTTGCGGTCTTGTTCCAGATGGTCGCGACCACCCATCCGGCCGCGTAGCCGACCGCGGAGCTGAAGATCACGAGCAGCGCGGCGTTCCCAAGCGAGAACGGGTCGACCTTCGAGGGCATCTGCGACATGAAGTGCGCCGCATAGAGGAAGTCCACGAGCCCCTGTGCGAGGCCCACGGCCACGAGCACGGACCAGACGAGGTGCACGAGGCCCGCGAACAGGCCAAACGTAAGCGCGAGACGCTTTGGAGAGACGGTCATACGCCAAAGGTTAATGATTTTTCTAAGTATACACCCTCTTCACCTATTCAACATCCACGACCCGACCTCCTCCCTGTGGCGATTTTTGGGCTCACGGCGTATGCTGGAGCCGCCTAATCGCCGAAAGCCCGTATGAACAAGGCCATCCTCACCATCGTCGTCTCCGTGCTCCTGGGCGCCGCCGCGGGCGCCGGTTCCGCCTGGGGCATCGTTTCCCTGCTCCCCGCGCGCCACGCGAGCGACGCGGAGCTGATCGCCGACTTCTACCGCACCGAATCCGCCGTGCACGTGAGCCCGCATGGCCTGCGCAAGATGATGGACAAGGGCGACGACTCGTTCGTGCTCGTGGACCTGCGCAGCGCCGAAGAATACGCGCTCGGCCACGTCACAGGCGCCGTCAGCATCCCCGCGTACAAGGACAAGGACACCTCCGCCTACGACGAGGTCGATCGCATCACCGAGGCCTTCGCCGCGTTGCCGAAGGAGAAGGACGTCATCGTCTACTGCTACTCCATCCCCTGCATGACCGGCCGCAAGGTGGGCAAGATGCTCGCCGAGCGCGGGATCTTCGTGAAGCACCTGGGCATCGGCTGGAACGAATGGAAGCACGACTGGACCGGCTGGAACCACGAGCACGAGTGGAAGCTCACCAAGGCCGCCGACTACATCACCATCGGCCCCGACCCCGGCACGCCCAAGGCCAACCCCGCCTCCAAGGCCTGCCCCATCGACGGCGACATGGGGTGCTAATCGGACTCCTGCCTCACTCGACACGGTCGCCCGTAGACGGTCATGTTAATTTTGCCCGCGTCGTGGACGACGTTAGAATCGCTATCTGTGCGCACGAAGGTCGCCTTTACTCCCTATCCTGAAAACGTCCTCACGCCGGCGTCTTGCAGATGAACCTGTGAACGACGTGCTTGAAGGGCAACAGCATCATCGCCCAGGGAAAGATGACGAGGACGGACGCGAGCAAGACGTTCGGGTCCGGAAAGAACGCGTCCGCGAGGAAGATGGCGAGCGAGAAATTCATGAACGCCGTGCTGACGGCGACCGTCAGCCGATCCGAGCAATCGCGCCAGTATGCCATGGCGTACCCGATGGAAAGCATCAGGGCGACGAAAAGGAAAAGGACGCACAACAGGATCAACATGGTCATGTCGACATGCGACAGGATGACGGAGGCCTGCTTTGCCACCGCGCCGGCAATCAGCAGTCCGAGGATGACGATGGAAATCGGCTTGAACGTGAAATAGGTCGCCGAAAGCCGGCGGTCGAGGAACGCGCGCACCGCCTGCGCGATCAGGAATGGAATGACGATGACCTGCACGAGCTTCTGGAACATCTCGAAGGCGTTTACCGTCACGGCCGTGCCGGCGAAATGCCCGATGACCAACGGGATCGTGAGCGGCGCGATCAAAGAACTGGTGACGGTGAGGACGAGCGCCAACCCCTGTTTCCCCCCGACCACCTCCACGAGCAGGGGCGTCGTCATCCCGCTGGGCACCGCGGAAAGCAGCAACAGGGGAACGGCCATCGATGGATACAGGCGCGCCGCGACAAGATAGACGACGGCGGGAAGGATGAGGAGCTTGAAGGCGTTCACCAGCAGGATGAGTTTGACGTCCTTCGCCTCTTTCACTATCGCCTTCGGATCCAGCTTCAGGCTTGAAAGGAAAAAAATGATTTGCAGGAATACCGTCGTGTACGCCGTGAGGATGGAAATGCGCTCCGAAAATGCCAACCCGGCCACTAAGGCTATCACGACGACGAACAGATAGGACTCGACGAGGCGATTGAACAATTTCACGATGTTCATAGCGGAAGGTTGATTAAAAACAGTATACCAGCTCAAATCCCATTACAGACAGCTCCACGCAAAGAACAAATCCTAGCGAAGGCTGAGAAGTCGTTGGCTCCGGGGTGGAATTTTGCACGCGCTCACAAGCGTTCGCAGAGCAGAGTGGTTTCCACCCCTCCGCGGGCCTCCCCCGGCAGAGGCGGGAACCTCACGCCTGCCTGCCGGCAGGGTTCCCAAACCCTCCCCGTCCGAATCCCACCCAGATATGAAAAAAGAACAGATGAGTCTGTTCTTTTTTCATGGCTCGACGTACGGGTACAGACCTCAATTTTGGGCAACCTTTCAGGGGTATTCCGTCGGGCCGAACGACGCACGTGGGTTACAGAGATTATAGGCTGTAAAGACAGCGTTCTGAGCTACAGTTCTAACCGCACCCAACCCTTATCTCTCGGATCCGAAGTATATTTCGATCCTACGAAAACAAAAGTCCCATCTTGACGACTAACGACGATTCCGCCACAAATCCTCTTACTCTTCGTCGTATTTCTCTTGATGTAGGCCTGAAGCGCATCGGACTTCGCGCCGGTTTCGGCGCTGTCCGCCGTGACCCCAGACTTGGTGTCGAAGATACTAACCGAGCCATCCTTCATGACGACAACATAATCCAGGTAGAAGGCCCTACGAGCACCCGTCTTCGGGTCATCATAGGGCACCGCAAAATAATCCCGCTTGCTCACACCGTTCTTGTACCACCACAAAACCCCCTTGGCTGCTGCGACTGTGAGCTCAAAATCCTTCTCCGGCTTGGAGCGATCTGTGAGCACATAACACTTATCCATGGCGTAATTCGATACAGCGATTCGTTCGTGACGCTCGTTGAAGTATTCAATCGCCTGCACGTCCCATTCGTAAGCCTGCTCACTTTTCTTACCGTCGAGTTCAGATCGGCGGATATCGGCGAAGCGAGCCTTTGCGGCCTCGATAATCTCTGCGAATAGCTTCTGATTCGCCTCGGAACAAACGACGGCTCGCTGAATTTCGATTCGGCTCCTTTTCTCGTATCCGAGGTAACCGTCGAACCAGTCGTAGATAGCCTGCTGCACCTTGGTATGCGAGCGCACCGGCGCATACGGCAGCGACGCGATCTTGGCAAACTGTTCGAAGCGATACTTCAGCTCGTCCTCGGGGATGGCGAACTCTGCCTTCTCACCGGCAATCTCCCTTGCCTCGTCGAGATTGCCGACGACCGCGTCCGAGATCACGGGATGGGTCAGTTCCTCAGGATACAGCTCCATCAATTTGTCGGCCTTCTTGAAGGCCTTGTCCATGATGTCGTCTTTCCCGATGCCACAACGCTTGTTCGCCTCCTCGATGAAGAGCTTTCGGAAAGAGAGCGTAAGGTCGCCGAAGTCGGTCCTCCCGATATAGACCGACGGAAGCTTTACCGCCTCGTACCCTTCGATGCGATGCGCTGGATGCACCTGAAAGAAACGCTGACTCGCGTCGTCAGCAGCGATGGTGATTGCTGGCAGGTTCGTGTAGACGAACGCTCGATTGAGCTCCTCATCCTCATAGTGCTTCGCTTCGGGCATGCGGAGCACGCGCCCGACCGTCTGGATCTCGAACACCTGGCTCTGAATCTCACGAAACATCACAAGGATCTGCGCCCTCGGGCAATCCCAACCGAGCGCGATTGCCTGCTTGAAGATCATGACATCGACCTTGGCGTTCGGCATCTCGACATTCACGACGTTGTCCTTGCGATTCGAAAGCCACACGGCAAGCCTGCCGTTCTCGACAGTGACGCCGTGCTTTTTCTTCAGGTACGCCTCGACGAATTCAAGCTTGGTCTTGTCGAGCACGGACGTCGTCTGGCTCTCGCTCGGCAACTGGATGAGCACGAGCGGATTGATGTCGACATCAATCTTGACGAACCGTTTCTTGAGCTCCTTCTGCTTCTCTATCGCGGCGTCAATGACGACCTCGTCCGCGGATCGCTGGATGTCGCTGAACTTACCGACATCCTTGTTGATGACAATCTCATTCTTGATCATTCCTTCCGCGACCACGTCATCGTACTTCACTGCGACGTACCCAGCGTCTCCGCTCGAAAGCTCGTCCGGGGTCGGCTGGTTGGTCGGCGTCGCTGAGACTTCAAGGATGAGCTTTGGACCGATGACGGACTGGACCAGCTCCTGCGACTTTTTGCTCCAATAATGATAATGGCTCTCGTCCACGATGAGGATGACCTCGCGCCCCTCCGCCTTGGTGTTACGAATGAAGGTCGGCAGGTCACGGTCCTGCTCATTCTCCTTCATGAAGACGTTCGTATACTCGCCGGTCTCATTGTCCTGCCTCGTGAGGCTATGCCAGTTCACAAAGACAATCTCGTTTTCCGAAAAGCTTCCAGCGCTGGCCTCATCGAGATACGAGAACGAATAGCGACTCTCGGAAAGATATCCTTCAAGCTTTGCCCGGCTCTGTTCATGAAGTTTGTTACCGCTGATCCATATAAAAGAATATGCGCCGGCGATGTGAGCATGGGCGAGCTGATCAAGGAAGTCGGCGACCATGATGGTCTTTCCCGAGCCAGTCGGCGCCTTCAGGACGCATATGCGCATACCCTCTTTCTGCAACAACTTCTTGCTTATGGAGAGCAGCTTGTCTACCGCGATTTTCTGATAATCCTTGAGTTTCATATCACGCGAACAGTTTGCGATAGACCTCGAGGATGCTTTCCGGGATCGGACAAAGCGTGTATTTGACTTCCAAATCTACGAAATCGGCATCGTACGTATCCGTCGTTAACGAAAATACGTAGATGCTTGCCGAGAGACCAAGGTCCGAAATCTTCTTCTTGAATTCGGATATTGCATCCAGATTGTAGAGGATGCCGGTGACATGATTCACGTCGCGATAAATCTTGAACTGCTTATTGTCTGCAATTTTTTGGAAGGTGCCCTCCTTCACGCAGATCATCTCCATCGAACGTTTCACAAGCTCACGGCGGGTATCATCTGAAACGTCTGATTTTTTTACGAAGGTCGTTTTGAAGTAGCGCAGATTGACCGGTATGCCTGTTGTATCCTTATGGTCCTTGTGGCCGTCAATTACTTTAATCAGTCGCGGAAAGGTAATATCCTCTGCTATGTCGTTTTCGTTGTTAGTGCAGAGTATGAATCGCCGGTTACCACCAAACTTTTTGTTGAGGTAAAGCGTCGCGTGCCCCGTGGTTCCAGAGCCGGCAAAATAGTCCAAAATTAAAGCATCGGGCCGCCCGTGTACAACGGTCTCGAGACACTTAGCCGTCGCAAATACAGATTTTGGGTAAGGAAATTCGACGCCGATCAGGTCCCTGACCAGGGAGGTTCCATATTTACCAGCGTCGAATTCGCCGCCTCGCCATACAGTCTTGTATCGCCCGGGCGAAGCCGTCACGAATAATTGTATTTCTCCCTTGGACTGCCGAACCTCAATGCGGTCTAGATAATCATTGATCGAATCCAGTCCAAAGTGCCACCGCCTCTCTCGACCATCGTCATCGATGGGCCAAATAGCGATTTCACCATTTTTTTGTACAACATTTCTTTTTTTAGGATGAAATGAGGCGTCCGGCGTATCACCAACCCTTATAACCTTTCCACTCCTTACGTAAATTGGATAAAACATCGTCGGCCTTTCTTTTCGAGTCGACGCACGACCAGCTCTGCGAAGATTGCGCGTGTCCACTTTTTCGGTCGGATCTTTTCCTATCACATTCGTCGCCTTTGGTACTACGAAAATTGCAAACTCATTTGTATACGTAAAGTGCCGTGTCGGTGAGCCCTTGGGGTTGTGCTCAATGACGACTGTGACTATTTCCTTATCCGGAAAAAGCTCCTCAAGTAAAATTACGATTCTCGGCTGCTCATGCTTATCGATCGTCACGATTAGTACGCCATCATCCTTTAATAAATCTTTCGAGAGAAGGAGCCGTCTCTGCATCATCGAGAGCCACTTGCTGTGCCTGAAAACGTCGTTAATATCGACGTAGTCATTGTTATATTTCCAGTCCCTAGCTCCTGTGTTATAGGGCGGATCAATATAAACGACATCAATCGCGCCCTTATGCGTGTAATTTAAAACGGAAAGTGCGTGGTAATTATCTCCTTCTATCAAAATATTGGTCCCAAGCAATCCATCTTTGAGATGCGCTCTTTCTGGCACCTCCTCTAAAACCGGTAACTGCTCCCTGCATTGCTCCGCCACATCCTCAGGCTTATCCTCCCAAACCAAACCGTATTTCTTGCAGTCCTCAAGTCGGCAGATCTCCGAGATCAGCTTCTCCTTGTCCCATTTTTTGTACTTCTGGTGTCTAGACATAGCGGTTTTTCGAACCCCCTAAGTTTACAGTAGTTAAGGTAAAAAAGAGAGGCCTGATTGTGGGTAAAAAGGGTAGAAAAAAATGATCTCCAGCCTTGGCGACCACGCCACGACCGCAAAGATTGCCGAGATCATGCCGGACATCAATGTGTACGCGTGCGCAAAATATATTCTGAAGGAAGGGACCCGGGAGGAGAAACGAGATCTTCTGTCTCACATCAAATCAACCATGAGGATCTCTGATGGAACGGTGGAACCGGCGGTCTAGGTAGCAGGACTCAAGGGCAGACGCTTTATTCTTCTTTCTTCGCACTGTGGGGGGCTTTTGTTGTCAGATCTTGCTGGGAAATCCATTTTGCGTGCTCGGTTGAAATCAAAGATTCAACTCGTTCAACGAGCACTTTTTTCGCCTCCTCATCGCTCATTCCCGCATAAACAACTGAACGGCCAATGTACAGGTACTTCTCATGTCGGAGTGCCTCGCATGTGGAGCGATATGTGATCCAATTGTGCGACCATTGGTTTACGTGTTGCAAACCCTCGAGGACGATAATCAGAATTCCTAATGCAGCAGTGATGCACGAAGATGTGCTCGCTAAAAAAGGAATGAGTCCCGCAAAACTGAATTCCAGGATCTTCGCCCATTTGTAATAATGCTGAGCGCTTTGCGACTTCGTGTCATACCACCTGATTTGCTGTTCTAGCCGTGCGTACCCGGAATCAGGTTCTTGTTCGGTATTGCCGGGAACTGCCATAGCTTCTCGTTTCTTTAGTCTGAACATATTGATTAGGGGCGCACCTTCACCTTTTCCGCGATGGCGTGATCTCGCTTCAGAAACGCCTGTTCGATATACGTGTTGGGATTGAGACGAAAGTCGTCCCACTTCACAAGCACGCAATAGCGATCATCCTCCGCGTGATGGCACTTGTCGTGTTGTATGTAGTAGTTGCGATGGAACTCCGAAACCGTCGTCCCGTCCCCGACGATCACCCAATTATGACTCTCACGACAGGTGGTACATTCGAAAGGCCCCTTAAAGATACTTTCGTACATGGACGGAAGCACGACGCCGAGAATACCACTTCTTGCGTTATTCTCTCCGTTATACAGAGAAGCCTGGAGTTCTCGCTTGATGAATTTCTGTTCCTCGTAACCGAGGACCTCGGAACTTTTGTTCCCAATCAAGTGAATCGTCACCGTGGAGTCCGACAGGTACTGGTCACGGATCGCGCGCATAATGTAATCCTCGTCGTCTGAATCTATAGCCTCATTCAGAGACTTATCAATCATGTCTATGTTGGGGTCATTTTGTATCGCTTCCTTGTAAGCGATGTCCTCTGTCTTAAACGAGATGAAACATTTTCTGGCCATATTCAAGAAAGTTCCGGCACCTCCTTTTAAATGACCTTCTCCCTACTTACGGTGAAGTCGCCTCTATCGGTCAGCAGCACACCAATTTCTTGATGCTCTATTGACCGACCGTGTCTGGGTCGCCAGACACAGTCGCTCATGGCTCCGGGGGTGGGATTCGAACCCACGACCAATGGATTAACAGTCCACTGCTCTGCCGCTGAGCTACCCCGGAATGTAATTTGCACGTGCGAGACACAGCGATGCCGCTGAGCCCTCCGGGTCTACGATCCGTCGGGTCGGAGACTACCCCGGAATGTGCGTTAATTTCTCGATGAACTTTTTCCGTTGGTGTGCACTCCGTTTCAGAGTGTACTCACGCCAACGGGCCTCTGCTCGTGTCGGATGAGTCTCATGACCGACCAGGCGAAAAGGGGTCCGATGTCGTGTAGAGCGTACGGTACCGGCGTTGTGTTGTTCCAGGCGAATGGAGAGATCCTGCGTCTGACCGATGTAATATTGATGGTCTTTCTCACTTTGCAGCAAGTAGACAAAGTACATACATCGCGCAGCCGCTGAGCCCTCCGGGTCTACGACCCGTCGGGTCGGAGACTACCCCGGAATAAGGTGGCGCGAGTGTATCAAAACGTCAGGGTTGCCGCAAGATTCGGTGATGGGGCGGGTGTGCTACCCTTTGAGGGTATGAAAAAGACACACGCATTCGTTCCGGCCTTGGCGATCGTGCTGCTTGGCGCCGGGTGCTCCGTTCCCGTCCCGGGCCCCGCGAACACGCAAGGCATCTACGCACCGGCATCGGCCACGCGTCTCGACTTGAGCGGACAGGGCCTCGAACGCGTCCCCGCGTCCGTGTTCGACCGCATCAGACTGGTTGAACTGGACCTGTCCGACAACCGACTCACCGGCGCGCTGCCGGGAGAGATCCGGCACCTGCGGAACCTTCGCGTCCTCGACGCGGGCGGCAACGCGATGACGGGCGTGCCGGCCGAGATCGGCCAGCTTTCTTTGCTTGAAACGCTTGTCCTGTCGGACAACGAACTTACGGGCCTTCCGATGGAACTCGGGAACCTGCCGAACTTGCGCCTGCTCGACCTGCGCGGCAACGACGTGTCACGACCGGACCTCGAGGCCATCCGCGCGCGCCTCAAGGACACCGAGATCCTCGAATGATCCGCGCATGATCCTCTTTTCTCCTGTTTTGACGCTGCGCTCCTGGTTCGAGCGTTACGAACGCGCTCTGGTCCCAGGCCTGCTGGTGGCGGGGTTCTTCGTGGACGTGGTGACGTTTCGCACGCTGCAGGTGACGACCACGCTCTCGGTGCTGGGCGCGTATGCGCTCGCGGCAGCCGCGGCCATCGCGTACGCGAACGCCTACGACGCGCGGCCGGCACCGCCCAAGGGGCGCGTGTGGAGCGCGGCGCGGCTTGCTTGCCCGCTCGCCATTTCCTTCGCGTTCGGCGCGCTCTTGAGCTCGTCGTTCCTGTTTTACTGGTACAGCGGATCGCTTTCGGCCAGCTGGCCGTTGATGGCGTTCTTCGTGGCCCTCATGACGTCGAACGAGGCGCTACGCCACGTGTTCTTGCGCCCGCGCATGCAAATCGTGGTGTTCGCGTTCGTGCTGCTCTCATACTTCTCGCTCCTGTTCCCGTTCGTGTTCAACACGCTCGAGTCCTGGGCGTTCCTCCTCGCGGGCGCGGCGAGCACGGTGGCGGTGCTTTCGCTCATCTCGCTCATCGCCCGGTTCTCGCCCGCCGTCCGCCGTTTCGACCTGCAGCTCACCGGCGCCGCGCTGTTCATCGTCGCGGCCATGGACGGGCTGTATTTCCTCAACATGATCCCGCCCATCCCGCTCTCGATCCGCGACGCTGGCATCTACCACGACCTTGCGCGCTCGGGCGACGGGTATGCCCTGCTTGGCGAAGAGGAATCCTTCCTGGCGTCCGTCACGCCGGGGCAGGCGCTGGGGCCCGACGAAGACGGACGCCTCTACGCCTACACCGCCATCTTCGCGCCCCCGGGGCTTTCGGCGGTCATTGCCCATCGCTGGGAGCGCTTTGACGAGGCCAAGGGCGATTGGGTGCTGCACGCGCGCCATTCCTTTCCGATCACTGGCGGGCGCGACGCGGGGTATCGCGGCTATTCCTATGCGCTCGTCGCTGCCGGGCGCTGGCGCGTGACCGTGGAGACCGAGCGCGGCCAGGTGCTCGGGCGCCTCTCATTCACGTACGCGGCGCGCTGACCGTATGAAAGCGGCCGCCAAGCTCCTTGCCTGGTTCGACAGGAACGGCCGGACCCTCCCCTGGCGCAAGACGCGCGACCCGTACCGCATCCTCGTGTCGGAAGTGATGCTCCAGCAGACGCAGGTGTCGCGCGCGCTCGTCTTTTACCCGCAATGGCTGGAACGGTTTCCGAATTGGAAGGCGCTCGCCAAGGCGGACAACGCCTCTGTGATCCGCGCCTGGTCCGGCCTTGGCTACAACCGCCGCGCCCTGATGCTGCGCGACATCGCGCTCCAAATCGCGGTCAATCCCCGACTACCACCTACCAACTACCACCTACCAACTACGGAATCCGAATGGCGCACCCTCAAGGGGATCGGCCCGTACACGGCCGCGGCGCTTGCGTCGTTCTCCCTGCATGAACGCGTCATGCCCGTGGACACGAACGTCCGCCGCGTGCTCGGACGGTTTCTGCTTGGCATCCCCTTCCCGTCCCCGAAGCAGGACGAGCGCATCCGCAAGGCCGCGGACGCGTTCCTGCCAAGGCGCGGGCGGTTCTACGACGTGCCGCAGGCGCTGTTCGACCTCGCGACCATGGTGTGCAAGAAGACGCCCGACTGCACAAGCTGTCCCATGCGTACCGTTTGTCCTGCCGCGGCGAAATTCCTCTCGGGAAAAGTCCGCATCCCGAAGCGATCCGTTGCCAAGGCCGCCGAGTCGCGGCACCGAAACAAGCCGCATCCGGACCGCATCTACCGCGGCCGCATCCTGAAGCTCGCGGGGCGCAGTGGCGGATTCTTACTCGCGCGCCTGGGTGAAACGATCGATCCCGGATACGACGACGCGCTCGACCGCGCCTGGCTCGCGGCCATGGTGGAGCGCCTGGTCGCGGACCGCCTGCTCGCGCGTACGACGAAGACCGTGTCGTTGCCGCGTTGACAAGACGCGCCGTTTCGGGCCAGATGTGCGAAGTCCTTTCCACCCGGAGGTGAACCATGGGACAGACGGAAAAGCCCGTCGGCGCTTCCGCGATCGTGAACGAGGTGACGGATCCGCGGCGCCGCGCGCGCCTGTTGAGCGTCATCCTCGGGACGCTTGAGACCTGCCGGAGGGTCCAGGACAACGCCGAGGCGTCGCAGGCGTCCACCAAGGCGTACGCGGCGCGGCGCTACGAGGCGATCGCCGTGATGCTCCTGCAGGTGGTGCGCGCGTCGGACCTCGCCATCGACGAGGAGGAGCAGGTGCGCGACGTCCTCAAGCGCATCGCGCGCAAGAAGTGGCTCGACACGGTGCGATTCGAGGAGGTGGTCCGGCCGTCCACGGCGCCCAAGAAACAGCTCTTCCTGGCCGTGCTCGAGCGCCTGGACAGGCTGTGCGCGTCGGTCGCCATGCTCCACGCCAAGGGCGGCGGGGCAAGCAACCCGGCGATCGAACAGGAGTCGGAACGCTTCATGCGAAACGCGGTGGGACAGCTACAAGGGATGCCTGGAATGACCCCGTCGCAGCGGCGCGCGGCCATCTACGAGGAGATGCGGCAGTTCCGCCCGCACCAGGTGACGGCAACCGAGGCCGGCGCCGAAGTGCTGTGCAAGGTGCTGCGCGAATCGCATCTCGCCCGCCATGAGCTGAGGGCCGCGATCGACCAGGTCGTGAAGCAGCAGCGCCGGCTCTACGACAGCGCGAGCCCGTTCCTCAACATGCTCGACTACACCCGCGGCGCGCTCAATGCGCGGCTCTCCTCGACGACGGCGTAAACCCCGTCGTTTTTTCATAAAAAAGACGGCCGTGTTCACGGCCGCGTGAAGCGGATCTCGGCGGTCTCCTGCACGTCGCGCAGCCGCCGCACGAGCTTTTCCTCGATCTGGCGGATGCGCTCTCGGGAAAGCCCCCAGTCGTCGGCGATGGACTGAAGGGATTCGGGTTCCCCGCCGTCGAGCGCGAAGCGGCGCTCGAGGATGTCGCGTTCCCTTGGCTTGAGCTGCGCGAGCATGCAGCGCAAGCGCATGCGGGCCTGGAGGAACCCGGCAAGGTCCTCCGGACCGGGGGCGTCGTCGCCCACGATCTCGCGCGAGGCGCCGTCCTCGAGGACGTCCTGGGCCTCGAGCGGGACCGCCCTGCGCACGTGGACGAGCAGGTCATGCCCGACCTTGGCGTTCCAGCCCAGCCAGGCGCACGTCTCCTCCACGGACACGCGCCTCTTGAGCCGGCGCGTGAGGTACGCGTGCGCCTGCGCGTAGGTCACGTACCGCTGCTGCACGTTCGGCGGCAGCGTGGCGGCGCCATCCACGGACCCGCAGCCGCGCTGCATCGCCTGGCGGATCCACCATACGGCATAGGTGGAGAACCTCGTCCCCATGTCGGGGTCGAAACGCTCGGCCGCGCGGATGAGGCCGAGCATCCCCTCCTGCACCAGGTCCACCACCTCCACGCCCGGCAACCGCAGGGCTCGGCGCGCCATGGAGAAGACCAGACGGACGTTGCGTTCCGTCAGCACGCGCACGGCCCGGTCGCCCTCGCGCATCCACCGCTCGACCGGAACGCCCCGTGCCTCCTCGACGAGCCGCGCGCGCGCCTCCGGCTCCTGCACGGAATTCGGGTCCGCGAGCGCGGCCGCGTACGCGAGCGCCTTTCGCCGCAGGGTCACGGCCGCGCCGAGCGCCTGCTCCTGCTGCCGCGTGAGCAGCGGCAGGCGCAAGATCTCCCGGTAAAGCGCGCCGGTGCCGTCGTCATGCGACGGCCGCTTCCTATTCACCATGGACACCCCCTGAAAGGATCGAGGCTATACCCTAGCCTCCCCCTTGCGTCCGGTCAACGGTCTGGTACGCTTGAAGCACTCCGCTGCGATACGTATTGGCCAAAAGAATTGGCTGGCTCGGAACCGCCGCGACCGTGGTCGCGGCATGAGAGCCTAGGAACGCAAGTTCCACTGTCAGATAGCCAATTCCGTACGCCGCGGAGTATCAAAACACCCGAGGATCCCTCGGGTTTTGTGTTTCCAGGCTCAACGCGCGGCCGAAAGGGTGATGCGACTCGTGATCGAGGACACGCTGTCCGGAATCTGCCACTGCACGGCTTCTGCGACCTGTACCGGCGCTTCGGGACCCATGACGACGACCGGCTGCCGGATCACGGCTTGTCGCACGACCAGCACGAACGCCACGGTCACCATCCCGCCGGCGAACACGATGCGGGCCGTCTCGACCCACAGGGCGACCGTCTCGGCCGTGCGATGGCGCTCGAAGTAGGGCGAGTTCAACAGGGCCCGGCGCAAGGCATAGAAATGCCTGGGGTCGGCCGGGACCGGTTCAGACCCGATGCGGGTGAGCAGTCGCTCGAGCGTGAGCGTTTCCTTGGCGGACATAGGTGTCGGGTTGCGTGCGCTTTTCCTCGGCGACGACGAGTCCGCGCAGCTTATTGAGCGCGCGATGGATGTGGGACTTGATGGTGCCCTCCTTCATGCCGAGCGTGGCGGAAATCTCGGGAACGGTCTGGCCGCTGAAGAAGCGCAGGTTGAGGATGGTCTGCTGCTTTTGGTTGAGCTTGGTGAGCAGACGCCGTACGACCCCGGCCTGACGCTTGAGATCCACGACATCCTCGTCGACCACCGCGCTCACGTCGGGCCGATACAGATCGCTTGCCGCCACCTCGGGGCATTCCTCGCTCGTGACCGGGAACGCCCGCGCCTTGCCGCGGAAGTAGGTGCCGGCCTGCGCCGCCGCGATGGCGAACAGCCAGCTCTTGAACGGCTTCCCACGCAGCTCGTAGCGCCGGATGTTCTTGAGCGCCTGGAAAAACGTCTCGCTCGCGAGGTCCTTGGCCGCTTCGGCGTTGCCCGTGCGCTTGTAGAGAAAGCCGAAGATCGGCTGGTAGTACGCGTCGTACAACCGGCCGAACGCTTCGGGGTCCGTCTTTGCCTGGACGATCACCTCCTCTTCGTTCATAGGGTGTGGAAATCAATCGACCTTTCAAGAGTATATACCAAAACGGGGCGCAAGGTTGCACCCCGTTTTTTCTTAGTAATCTCGCAACTTCGCGATCAGCTGGTGCTGCTGGATCTTTTCGAGCGCCTTGGCCTCGATCTGGCGGATGCGCTCGCGGGTGACGTCGAATTCCTTGCCCACCTCCTCGAGCGTGTGGCTCACGCCGTCCGTAAGCCCGAAGCGCATCTCGAGGATCTTCTGTTCGCGCGGGGACAGGTCCTTCATCGCCTCGTTCACGTAGTCGCGCAGGAGCTCGCGGGCGGCGGCCTTGTCAGGGCTGATGGTCTTGGTGTCCTCGATGAAGTCCTCGAGCTTGCTGTCCTCGTCGTCTTCGCCCACGCTCGTCTCAAGGCTCACCGTGTCCTGGCTGATGCGGCGGATGTGCAGAACCTTCTCGAGCGGCTCGCTCATTTCCGCGGCGATCTCCTCGGGGAGCGGCTCGCGGCCGAGGTCCTGGATGAGCTGGCGCTCCACCTGCATGAACCGGTTGATGGTCTCCACCATGTGCACAGGGATGCGGATGGTGCGGCTTTGGTCGGCGAGCGCGCGGGTGATGGCCTGGCGGATCCACCAAGTGGCGTAGGTGGAGAACTTGTACCCCTTGCGATACTCGAACTTCTTCACGGCGCGGAACAGGCCGATGTTCCCCTCCTGGATGAGGTCAAGGAGCGACATCTGCTTTCCCACGAACTTCTTGGCGATGGACACCACCAATCGGAGGTTCGCCTCGATGAGGCGGCGTTCGGCCTCCTTGTCGTTGCGTTCCTTGCGCTTGGCGAGCGCCACTTCCTGCTCGCCGTTCAAGAGCGGGATCTTGCCGATCTCGCGCAGGTACATCTGGATGGAGTCCTGGGTGAGCTCCGGGATGCCCGTGTCGGACGCCGAGCTCTTCTTCTCCTTCTTGACCTCCTTGTCATGGCTCACGCGGATCTTGTCGTACACGTCGTCGCGGTCCTTCTCGCGCCCGAGGATCCCCTCCTTCATCTCGATGAAATGGATGCCGATGCGGTCGATCGCCTCGATGAACTCCTCGTAGGCGGGAAGGTAATCCTCCACGTCGGGGAAGGTGAAAAGCACCTCGTTCTCCGTGATGAACCCGCGGCTCATCCCCTTCTTGACGAGGCGGTCGAGGACGTCGGCACCAGGCGGCTCCGCGCGGACGTAGCGCGGCCTTTGGTGGGGCGCGGGCTTCTTGCCGCGCTTCTTATGGGCTGGTTTCCCGTGGACCTGCCTTTTTGAAAGGGTCTTCTTATGCATGGGCTTCTTCCCGCCTTCGCCGAGGCTTCGGCGGGCGTACGCCTTCTTGACGGACATAGAAAAGGAAGGTGCCGCCCTGCCCCGGCGTGGCGTCGGGATCAGCGCAGCGATGTGAGTTCCTTGATTAGACGCTCGACCGCCTCGCGGTCGCCGTCGCGCTCGGCGCGACGGATGTCCGCCTCGATCGCTTCGCGCCGGCGCTTGGCATCGGCTGCGACGAGGATGTGGACCAATTCGGTGACCTGTCCCGGGAGATCCTTCTCGGCCACGCCCGCGAGGAGCCGTTCGGCGTCGAGCGCGGCGGTGTCGAGCAGGGGGACCAAGTCCGCCTGGCTCGCATGCGCTTCGATGGCTGAACGTAATCGGCCGTAAGGACCCGTTTGGCCCGGGAGGTCTGTCTGGGGGAGATGATACTGGTCCTTGACAAGGCTGTAAAGCGTGGCCCAAGGCTCCGGCAGCGGCAGGCTGCCGAGCGTTTTCGCGACGCGGTCGAACCAGGACGGGCTTTGGATGGCCAGGCCGACCAGGGCGCGAGCCGACGCGTCTTGCTTGGAGCTGCGCGAAGAGGTCGGCGGGAGGTCGCGGGCGGGGGCAGGGGCGGTCCGCGTCGCGGGTCCGATGGCCGATCGCAGCGCCCCGATGTCGGTCCGAAGCAGGTCCGCCACGGTCTGCAGCCAATGTTCCCGCTCCACCACGTCGGTGACGAGCCGCAGCTCCGGCAGGATGAGCGCGGACACGGCGCGCTTGTCATCCACGTCGCTCAAGTCCCGCCCGAGCACCGCTCGCTCGATCATGAACTGCATGATCGGCACCGACCGGCCCGCCGCTTCACGCCAGAGCGCCGGATCCTTCTGCACCGCCTCGTCCGGGTCCTTGCCGGCCTCTTGCGGAAGCACCGTCGCGCGCACGTCAAACCCCATCGCGCGCGCGAGCGCGATCCCCTTCTGCGCCGCCTTGAACCCGGCCGCGTCGCGGTCGAACGAGAACGCGATCGTCCCCGTGAACCGCTTGAGGAGCGCGAGCTGTTCCTCGGTGAGCGCGGTCCCCGAACTGCCGACGACGTTCTCGACGCCGGCCTTGTGCGAGGCGATCACGTCGAGATTCCCTTCCACGATCACCACGCTCCCGGCGCGCTTGATGGCCTGCTTGGCAAGATGGAGGCCGTACAGGAGGCTCCCCTTGTGATACACCGCCGTCTCCGGCGAGTTCATGTATTTTGGGCCGTCGGAGGGGGGAGGGGGGAGGGGGCCCACCTTCGCTGAAGCTTCGGTGGGCAGGTAGGGGGTAGGGATGATGCGGCCGGTGAAGCCGACGACGGCGCCGTGCTGGTCGCACAGCGGGATCATCAGGCGATGGCGGAACCGGTCGATGTGGCCGACGCCCGACTTCCGCCGTTGCGTCAGTCCGGCCTTTTCCCCGTCCCCGTCCCGATATCCTTTCTTTTGCAGGAACGACGACAGCGTGTCCCAGGCGTCCGGCGCGTAGCCGAGCCCGAACTTCTCGGCGAGTTCCGCGCCGATTCCGCGCCCAGCCACGTAGGCCCGGGCCTGTTCCGCGGCCGGAGAATCCATGAGCACCTTCCGATAGAACTTCGCCGCAAGCTCGTTCACGGCCACGAGCCGCGCGCGCTCGTTCCCTTCCGTCGAGTCGTAGCGCTTCACCTCCACTCCGACCTTGTCGCCCAGGAACTTGAGCGCCTCCGGGAACTCCATCCCCTCCATCTTCATCACGAACGAGAAGCAGTCGCCCCCTTCCGAGCAGCCGAAGCAATGGAAAATCTGCTTGTCCGTCGAAACGTGGAACGAAGGCGACTTCTCGGCATGGAACGGGCAGAGCCCCTTGAAGCTCGCCATGCCCGACGGCTTGAGCGTCAAATAGCCGCCGATCAGCTCCGCGATGTCGGTCTTCTGTTTGATCTCCTCTTTGGGGTCCATGTCGACACCCTAGCACCTTCCGCGCACCAGGGGCTAGCCGCCGAACAGGCGCGAAAAGAAGCCGCCCTTCGGTTCGTCGTCTACGGGATGAGACGCGACGGGACGCGTCGGAACCGGTCGGAAAAACGAGGCGATGCGTTCCATCTCGCGCTCGACGAGCGGGCCCGAGTATTCGCCGCCGTGCGCGCGGCTCCCTTCGTAGCTCGGCTGCTTCTGGTCGATGTGAAGGCTCACGCGCGCCCCGCCGCCCTGCTCCTCCACGTACGCGTGCAGACGCGGGAACGGCGTCCCTTGGAGGCGCCGCGTAAACGCGATCTCATTGCCGTCGGCCCTCTGCTCGGCATAGCCGGAGCGCCGCATGGTGTTGCGCGCGCGGTCGGAAAGCGGCCCTGGGAAGAATCGGTCCATACGCGGGCAGGATACCAAAGGTTGACCGAAACCGCGATTCCTGCCATGATGCCCCGTCCTGCAAGGCGCAGGAAGAAAGGGAACCGATGCGGGTCATCGCCATACGGACGCAGGACCTTCCGGACCTGCTCCAGATCGAGGACGCCGAGGTCTTCAAGGCCCCGGCAGGCAACGCCAACTGGCTCTTGTTCAAAGAGGAGAATCGGGAGCCGGTCCTCGTGATCGGCGACGTGAATCCCCACGAGACGCTCTTTCACCTGTGGGTGCTCCTAGAGGAGCGTCCCGAAACGCCGCGCGAGCGGTACAAGGAGATCCGCGCGTGCAAGGACGAGCTCCGGGCGATCTGGCGTGAGCGCGTGGCCGCCGGCGGCATCATCGGGCTCGACGGCAAACCCCTCGGCTGGGAAACGCTCTACTTCGACGTCAAGACGCCGGAGGAGTGGCAGCGGATCCTCACGGCCAAGCTGCCGCTCGTCGTCAACTGGGCGTTTCTTGGGCGGCCGATGCCCGATGACGCCGACATCACCCTGTCATGAAGGAGGGCATATGCATACGAGCCCGATTCATCTGCGACGGATGAGCGAACTGCTCGAGATCGGCGACCCCAAGCCGTACGAAGCCGCGGACAACGCCTTCTCCTGGATCCTCCTGCGCGCCGCCGTGGAAGGGACGCAGTCGATCCTCATCGTGGGGGACGTGGGCAACCACCTCGATTTGTTCCTCATGCATCATGTGCTCTCCGGCGGGAGCAAGGAGGACGCGAAGAAGCGCTGGGCCATGGCAAAGGCGCGGAATTCCGAACTGTGCCAGCAATTCAAGCCCCAGGTGTACGCAAGCGGCGTCATCACCCGCCGGGGCGAGGCGGTAAGCTGGGAAAGCAAGTGGTTTGCCAAAAAGACGCCCGAGGAGATCAAGGCGTTCCTCAAGGACGAGCTGCTCTCGACGATCCGCATGCACTTCCCCGAGCCGTCCCGAAGGCTCCCAAACAAGTGACGCCGGACGCCCCACGCAGGGCGTCCTTTTTTATTCCTTGATTCGTCAGGCTGCGTCAGGTATATTGCCGCCACCCACGGAACACGGAGAGGTCGCATAGCGGTCTAGTGCACACGCTTGGAAAGCGTGCAACCCGCAAGGGTTCGAGGGTTCGAATCCCTCCCTCTCCGCCAAAAAGCTCCCAGGACTGGGAGCTTTTTGCTTGGGAGGGTTCGCATGGGAGGCTTATCTCGCGCGGTCGACCACGGACGTCACCGTCGCGTCGATTTCCCCGGGTCTCTCGCCCAGGTCCGCCTGCGGGAAGAATCGCGTGAGGACGATCGGCCGCATGGCGGAAATGACGGTCTGGCCGTCCTTCACGTACACGTTGACCTTGCAGGGCAGGCAAAGCCCGATGTCGACGTCGATCTCCAGGAACGCATGGGCGAACTTGGCGTTGCAAAACTCGATGATCTTGAACGGCCCGCGCTCGAACCCTTTTTCGCCGAGCGATTTTTGCACGTCGTGCACGTACAAGACGCGCATGCCCGCCTTGGCAATCTCGTCCTGGACGCTTGAGACGGCTTCGTCGAACGTTTTCGGGGTCGAGACCGTGTAGGCGAATTCCATAGGTTTGAGGTTAGGGGTATGAGCACGGCTTCAGACGACCCTGCGACGATACAGCCACAGCCCCCACACGAACAGGGCCGCGCCCAGCCACTGCGCCGGGGTGAGGTTGCCGTAGCGTGCGTCCACGATGGCGCCGTCGGTCGCTCGCAGGAAGTCGAGGAAGAAACGGGAGGCGCCGTACCAGATGAGGAACAGCGGCGCGTACGACCCGGCCGGAGCCTTGCGCTTCCAGAGCACGACGAACAGGAGGGTGAGGGCGAATCCGCTCAACGCCTCGTAGAGCCCGAGGTCGTGGCGCACCCCGTCGGGATACTTCACGCCCAGGACGAAGCTGGTCAGCGTCCCCGGGTGGTCGTGGATGAGGAAACAGCCGACGCGGCCGATGGCGTAGCCAAGCGGGGCCCCGAACGCGCCGACGTCGGCGTACGCGGCGACGGACAGCTTCTTCCATTTCAGGTACAGCACGCCGCACAGGATGCCGCCGATGATCGCGCCCGCGCTCGAGTACCCGCCGTCACGGATCGCCAAGATCCGCCACGGATCGGCGAGATACGTCTCGGGCGCATAAAAGGCGACATGCGCGAGACGCGCACCGACGAATCCGCCGAGCGTCCCCCAGAACGCCAGGTCCCACATCACCTGCGGGTTCAATCCCCGCTCGCGAGCGAGACGTGCGGCAAGCCACGTACCGGCGAGGATGCCGAGCGCCACCATCAACCCCCAGACATAGATGGTGAGGGGACCGAGCTGGAACGAGACGAATTGGATGTATGGGATCACAGATCTCTTTGACTCTGTCTTTGCGAGGAGGCCTCAGCCGACGAAGCAACCTCACGCGAGATGGGAGATTGCTTCGTCGCCTGGACGGCACGCTCCTCGCAAAGACAAATTTACAGATTTGGTGTTCGGCGATGCCAATCAGTTACACCTTGATACGCGATGCCGGCGCGATAGAGCGTGGCCTCGTCGAACGGGCGGGCCATGAGCTGCAAGCCGATCGGGAGCCCGTCGGCGAACCCGCACGGGAGCGACATCGCTGGGATCCCGGCGATGTTGGCGGAGACGGTGTAGATGTCGGAGAGGTACATGGTGAGCGGGTCCGCGAACTTCTCGCCCAACTTCCAGGCCGTGGTGGGACTCGTGGGTGTCGCGATCAGGTCCACCTCCTTGAACGCCTCGTCGAAATCGCGGCGGATGAGCGTGCGTGCCTTGAGCGCCTGGCGGTAGTACGCGTCGGCATAGCCCTTTGACAGCACGTAGGTTCCCAGCATGATGCGGCGCTTCGCCTCGGCGCCGAATCCCTCGCCGCGGCTGCGCTCGTAGGTTTCCTTGAGGCTGTCGGCGCTCGCGCTGTAGCCGTAGCGGATGCCGTCGAACCGCGCGAGGTTTGAGCTCGCTTCGGCCGGCATCACGAGGTAATAGGTGGCGAGGGCATATTCCGCATGAGGAAGCGACACTTCGTGCACCGTCGCGCCTTGGCTCTTCAGCTCGGCCACGGCCTCCATCACCGACGCCTTCACGCGCTCGTCCATCCCCTCAAGGAAATACTCCTTGGGGATGCCGATGCGCAGCCCCGCGACCGAAGGCTGGTCGAGCTCGGGCACATACGTCTCGAGCGGGCCGACGCTCGTCGAATCCAGGTCGTCCTCCCCTTCCATGGCCCGCATGACGATCGCGGCGTCCTCCACGCTGCGCGTGAGCGGCCCGATCTGGTCCAGGCTCGACGCGAGCGCGATGAGGCCGTAGCGCGACACGCGCCCGTACGTGGGCTTGAGGCCGGTCACGCCGCACAGCGACGCGGGCTGGCGCACCGAGCCGCCCGTGTCGGAGCCCAGCGCGGCAAGCGCCATGCCGGAGGCGACGGCCGCGGCGGAGCCGCCGGACGAGCCGCCCGGGACCCGTGACGCGTCCCACGGGTTCTTCGTCGGGCCATAGTGCGACGATTCGGTAGAAGAACCCATCGCGAACTCGTCCATGTTCGCGCGACCGATGAGCACCGCTCCGGCGGCCCTAAGGCGCGTGATGACCGTCGCGTCGTACGCGGCGCGATGCGGCTCAAGGATGCGCGAACCGGCCGAGGCGGTCCAGCCGGTCACGCAGACGTTGTCCTTGATCGCGATCGGGATGCCGGCGAGCGCCCCTGGGTCGTCACCGGACTTGCGGGCCTTGTCCGCGATCCTTGCGGCAGCAAATGCGCCGTTCTCGTCCACGTCGAGCAGCGCGTTCAGCTTGCCATTCGCCGCTTCGACGCGGGAGAGGCATGCGCGCACCAAATCCTCGCTCGAGATCTCCCGCGCGGCGAGCCGCTTCCCGACCTCCCGGATGGTCACTGACGTGAGGTCCATACCCAGTACTACAACAAGGACGTCTTCGTCAGGAAGGCATCCTGGACGATCGTCTGGAATGAAAGATGCTCTCGACCTGAAGGAATTCTAACGGAGTCAACCGATAAAAATGTCCTTGTTGTAGTACTGGGCATATCAGTCCGTCTTGTCCGCGAACACGGCATCCACCTCGAGCAGGTCGCCGCTGTGCCGCGGGAACGCCGCGATCATGCGCGTACGCGCGTCCGGATCGCATCCGCCGACGACATCTTCGCGCCAGACGTTTACGAGATCCTCGACATGCTCCATTTCCGGCACGTCCTTCGTGTCGAGATCCTGCAGCTTGTCCACGTACCCGACGATGGCGTCGAGGTCCTTCGCATACGCCGCAACGTCCTCCTCGTCGAGCTTGAGCCGCGAGAGATGCGCCAGGTGCCGGATTTCTTCGGGGGTGATGGGCATAGGGAGGCGTTGAAGGCCTTAGGCGATAAGGCCTCAGGATGGCCGAAGCATACGGAGAAAATCGGCTTCAGACAAGATGCGAACGCCAAGCCGCTTCGCGTCGTCTGCCTTGGACCCAGGGCTTTCCCCGACCAGGACGAAATCCGTCTTCTTACTCACGGATTCGGACGCCTTCCCGCCTGCGGAGCGAACGGCTTCCTTGGCTTCATCGCGGCTGAGCGCGGACAATGTCCCGGTGATGACGACGGTCTTTCCGGAAAAAACGCCGCTCACGGCCCGCTTCTCCCCCTTCCCGACGACGATCCCGTTCTTCCGGTACGACGCGACGAGGTCGCGGTTCTCGTCGTCCGAGAACCATTCGAGGACGCTCGTGGCCACCACCGGGCCGATGTTGGGCACCTGGGTGAGCGCCTGCTCGTCGGCCTTGATGAGCCCGTCAAGGGAGCCGAAATGCGACGCGAGGTCGCGCGCGGTCTCCTCGCCCACGTTGCGGATGCCCAGCGCGAGGATGAACTTGTCGAGCCGGATGCGCTTCTTCGCGCGGATGGCGTCCGCGAGCTTCTTCGCGGAAACCTCGGCAAACCCCTCGAGCTTGAGCAGGTCGTCGCTCGTGAGCGCGAACAGGTCGGCGGCGCTCTTCACGAGCCCCTGCTCGAGCATCTGCGCGACGGTCTGCGGGCCAAGGCCGTCGATCTCGAACGCGCGCGCGGCATGCAGGGCGTTCTCACGGTCCTGCGCCGGACAGCGCTTGTCGGGGCAGACGATCGCCACTTCCCCTTCGCGTCGGACGACCTTCGTCCCGCACACCGGACAGTTCTTCGGCGCCTTCGTTGCCTGCGACCCTGCGGGCCTGAGCTCCTTCAGGACGGCCTTCACCTTCGGGATGATGTCCCCGGCCTTGTACAGGATCACCGTGTCTCCCACGCGCACGTCGAGGCGCTCGATCTCGTCGAGGTTGTGGAGCGACGCGTGTCTCACCGTGGTCCCGGCGATGAACGTCGGGTCGAGCGCCGCGACCGGGGTCAGCGCCCCGGTCCGCCCCACGAACCACTCGATGCCGCGGACGACCGCCGTCGCCTCCTCGGCCGGGAATTTCCACGCGACGAGCCCGCGCGGGGTCTTGCCCACGACGCCAAGCGACGCGTAGAGCGCGTTGTCGTCCACCCGCGCCACCATGCCGTCGATCCAGAATCCAAGTCGCTCGCGCTTTTTCTGCAACGCCCTCCAGAACGCCTCCGCTTCCTGCGCGTCCTTGCATGCCTTGGCTTCCGCGGCCTTGAACCCCATCTCGCGCAATATTTCCCATTCCTCATGCTGGCGCGTCTGTCCAAGGTCGTCGACGAGGTCCCAGGCGATGAACGCGAGCGGACGCGAGGCGGTGACCGCCGGGTCGAGCTGGCGCACGCTCCCGGCCGCCGCGTTTCGCGGGTTCACCAGCTCCTCCTTCCCTTCCTTTTTCATCTCACGGTTGTACGCCTCGAACGCCGCGACCGGCATGTAGACTTCGCCTCGGACTTCGATCGTAGTTGGTAGGGGGTAGGTGGTAGGGGGTAGGCGCAGACGGAGCGGGACGGATTCGATCGTGCGCACGTTCGCCGTCACGTCCTCCCCGATCTTGCCATCCCCGCGCGTGGCCGCCGATTTCAAAAGACCATCCTCGTACACGATGGACAAGGCAAGTCCGTCGACCTTCGGCATGCAGAACAGGTCGAACCGCTCCCGGTCGCTAAGCTTTGCCAGACGACGATACCAGTCTCCGAACTCTTGCGGGGAAAACACGTCTTCCATGGAGAGCATCGGCCGCAGGTGCGTGACCTTGGGGAACCTGGCGAGCGCCTTGCCGCCCACGCGCTGCGTCGGGGAGTCCGCCGTGATGAGGTCCGGATGCGCCTGCTCGAGCGCGTACAGCTCGTGCTTGAGGCTGTCGAGCGCCGCATCCGAAATCGAGCTCTTGTCGAGCACGTGGTATTCGTAACGGTACGCGTCGATCGCCTTTCGCAACTCAAGGATGCGCGCCTTCGCTTCGGCCTTCGTCATACGTTCATTCCGCCTTCGGCGGGTCCTGGCGCGCCCCGAGCTCGATCGTCACCTTCGGCGGCGTCACCATCGCTTCCGACAGGATCTCCGCCGCCTCCGAGACGGCCGGGCCGTAATGCCAATCAAGGTCGAGATGGACGGTCTGTTTCGACGCGTCGACCGAAACGCACCCGGCCCCGACGAGCGTCGAGGCGGCAAGCGCGAGCGGGAGGACGCGGCCGACGTTCATACTTTTTTCCCTTCAGCCCATTTCCGAAGCGTCTTTTCGTCCGCCTCCCCGCAGATATGCTGCTTGGACGCGGTATTGAAGAAAAACGGCACCCCGCCGCACAGGCCCCGGTCGTATTCCTTCAGCTTCTCGGCATTGGCCTCATCGTGCCAGGTCTCGTGCTTCTTGATGTCGAACCCCTCGGAAATCAGCTTATCCACAAGGGGCATCATGGTGACGCAGTGGGGGCATTCCTTGCCGTAAAACTCGAGAAGGGCCATATCGGGATCAGGCGGATTATGCATCCATGCTACCATGCCAGGCATGAAGCGGCATCTCCCTCCACTGCTGTTCGCGATCCTGGTGGCGACCCTGCTTGTCGGCCAGAGATTCGGCTCCCCGTGGGCGGGAGCGGACCGTGGACCTGCCGTGGAAGCGGTCGTCCTCGTCGCGGACGGCGAGGTGGTCGTGGACGCGGCGGGCAAGACGCGCCCGGCGACCGTCGGGGAGCGCCTGCGGCGCGGCGAGATCGTCCTCATCGGAGCCGGCGGCTACGCGGAGCTGTCGGTCGCGGGGGTGCGGCTGGGGCTCGACGAGCGCACGGACCTGCTCATGGCCGACCTCTCTGCGTCGCACCCGGTCGTCCGACTCGTGCAAGGCCGCCTCGCGGCCGCGTCCGACCCCTCCTCGCCCATCCTCTCCGTCACCACCGAGGCGACCGACACGCAGCTTCCAAGCGGCGCCTCCATGTCGGTCATCAACTATAGTTTCCGCCATGTGGTGGAAATCATTCCCTTCGACGCGCCGCTCCCGATCCTGTTCGTTGACGACAGCGCCATCGTCGCCGTCGGGGCGCAACGCGTCACGGAGCGACCGGGCCTGTCCGTGGAGGGATTCGCGTTCGACGCGAACACGAGCGCCGGCGCCGCGTTTTACGCCAAATTCTTCCATTTATTGTCATCCTGAGACTGAACGGCTGACGAAGGATCCTCGTTGGGATACCTCCAGACGATCATCCCAGGACAAACGTCTGATGGACTCCAGACGAGGTTCCTTCACTGCGGCCTGAAGGCCTTCGTTCAGGATGACAAAACGCCTCCCCCGAGCACCTCGTCGCCGTCGTAAAAGACGATGGATTGCCCCGGAGTGACGGCCCGCTGCGGCTCGTCGAACGTGATGGATACGGTCGCGTCGCCGACCGCGTCCACCGTGCACGGCGCGATCGGCCCGCGGTGCCGGATGCGCGCGCCTACCCGGTCCCCTGCCTGCGGGCGACGGAACCAGTTCGCCTGATTCGCGGACACGGTTTTCTTGAACAACCCCGGGTCGAAGGCGCTGCCGACGACGAGCTCGTTCGTGGCCATCCGCTTCTCGACCACGTAATACGGCTCGCTCGCCGAAACGCCCAACCCTTCGCGCTGGCCGATCGTGTAGAACGGCAACCCGTCGTGCGTGCCGACGTCCCGCCCGTCGGTCGTGACGATCCTTCCACGGACATGCGGGATGCGTTGAGCAAGGAATTGTTTCATGTCCACTTCCCCCACAAAACAGATCCCAACGCTATCCGGTTTGTCCGCGACCGGCAGCTGAAGCGCCTTCGCCTTCGCCCGGACCTCGGGCTTCGTGAGCCCCGCAAGCGGGAACAGCACCCTCGGCAGCACCTTCGGTTCGATGGCCCAAAGGAAATAGGTCTGATCCTTTTCGGTGTCCGCAGGACGCATCAGGCGAGCTACCCCTCCCCTTGCCAAGGAGAGGGCATGGGTGGGGTCTGTGCCGTGCTGGACCCGCGCATAATGCCCGGTCGCGACGAAGTCGCATCCGAGGCGATCGGCCTCGCGCGCGAACAGGTCGAACTTCACATGCCTGTTGCACAGCACGTCCGGGTTCGGCGTGCGACCGGCGGCAAACTCGCGGAACATCTCGTCGATGACCTTTTCCCGATACTCCTTTTCGAAGTCGAGCGTGAGGAACGGGATGCCAAGCTGGGCCGCGACGCGGTTCGCGTCGCGCCTGTCCGCCCTCCAGGCGCAGTCGCTCCAGTTCCTCATGAACGCCCCGATCACCTCATATCCCTGCTCCAGCAGCAAAGCCGCGGCCACGGACGAATCCACGCCGCCGGACATGCCGAGCAGGACTTTGGGCTTTGGGCCGGGCATACGGAACGACGGATCTTAGGATAAAAAGAGGGCCCCCGCAAGGGAGGCCGGAACGGGAGGGTGAAACGACGGTCAGCCGCGGCGCTGGGCGAACTTCACCACCTTGTTGGACGTCCTCATGCCGCGCTGCACGCGCGTGATGCGCGCGGCATCCAGCCATCGGATGTTGAGCCTCTCGGCAAGCAGGTCGGTTTCCGTGGGCGGAGGTTTCCAGCCGTTCATGGCCGGGGCCCTGGGAGGCGGCTTGTCGTCGGGAGCGGAAGGATCGTGAGCGTCGGACACGGGACACCTCGTTGACCGGGCACCAGCGCGCGGTCGTGCAAAGGGATGATACCCTATTTCTCCTTCGCCCGGTACACCCCGTCCCATCCGTCCTTCACCCCCTGCGCCCGCAGGTCCGTGACACGAGAGAGGAACGCCGTGGACGGCCCGTCGCCCGGGCGCACGCGCAGGGCCTCGGTAAAGAACCGCTGCGCGTCGTCCCAGCGCGCCGATCGGTAGGCCGAGAGCCCCTCGCCGAAGAACACGACGGCCTTGCGGACCTCCTCGGGAACCTTGCCGCGCTCGCATAACAGCTCGAAGATGCGCACGGGCTTGTCCTTCCCTTTCACGGCGATGAGGTCGAGCTCGCGCGCCTCGAACGCACCAGCGGTTTCCGACAGGACGGCTTCGGACACGATCAGGTCCGTGCCGTACGCCTTATTGATGCTCTCGAGCCGCGACGCGAGGTTCACGGCGTCGCCGATCACCGTGTAGTCGAACCGGCGGCTCGACCCCACGTTGCCCACCACCATGGGGCCGAGGTTGAGCCCGATGCGGGCGTGAAACGGCGGGAGGCCGCGTTGGGCGCGCTTCGCGTTGAGCTCGCCGAGGCGCGCCTTGTAGGCGAGCGCGGCGCGGCAGGCGCGTATCGCGTGATCGGCCTGCGGGAGCGGCGCGTTCCAAAACGCCATCACCGCGTCGCCGATGAACTTGTCGATCGTGCCGTCGTGGGCGAGCACCACCGAGCTCACGGCGTCCAGGTACTCGTTGAGCTGCGCCACGAGGTCGACGGCGTCCAGCGACTCGGCGATGGTGGTGAACCCGGCGATGTCGGAGAACAGCACGGTCATCTCCCGCTTCTCTCCGCCGAGCTGGAGGCGTTCCGGGTGCTCCATGAGCTCCTCCACCACGTGCGGGCTCACGTAACGCGAAAACGCGGAAGCGGTCTCGCGGCCCAGGCGCGCCTCGGTGAGGTAGCGGAACGCGTAGGCCGCGGCGAAAGCGAGGGCGAGCGCGAGGGGCGGGTAGGCCGTGTGCAGGACCAGGCCGTATTCGAACGCGGCCCATGTCGCCACGGCGTAGGCGGCGAGCGCGAAGGCGAACGCAAGGGTCGAAAGCGGGAGGGAGAGCGCGAGGAACGCCGCGAGCGCGCCGGAAAGCGCGAGGGAGGCGAACGCGATCGCGCTGAGGGGCGACTGCTCCGTGAGCGATCGGTTGGACAGGATGGTCTGCACCGCGTTCGCGTGGATCTCCACCCCGCTCATGGGGACCCCTTCGGACACCGGCGTGGGCTGCTCGTCGTGCACGGCCGTGCCGGTCTCGCCGATCAGCGCCACGGCGCCGGAGAGGTCCACACTGTTCCCGTCGCGATCCACGAGGTTGCCGTCGAGGACGTCGGCGAAGGAGACGCGCCGGTAACTCCCGGGCGCCCCGAAATAGCGGATGAGGAAGCGCCCGGAACCGTCGAGCGGCACGCGCAGCGCGTCCACGCGCTTGCTCCCCACGCGCACGGCTTCGTCGCTCACCGTAAGCGTGCCCTCCTCGCGGCGGTTGGCCTCGCTCCCTTGTCCCAAAAACGCGTTCACGACCGCCACGGCAAAGGCCGGGATCTCTCCCGCGGTCCCGACGCCCTGGCGCCGCAGCAAGCTGTCGCGGTCCGCGGAAAACAGCACGCTGCCGAGGCGCCCCTGTGCCGCGCGCGCGAGCTCGGGGAGCGGGGAAAGCGCCGGGGTGCCTCCGTACGCCGGGCGCGTCGCGAGCACCGCCTGCGGATGCGAGGCAAGCGTGCGCGCGAGCGCGGCGACGTCCGCCTCGGGGGCCGGTTCGGAAAGGATCACGTCCACGCCGATCGCGGCGGCCCCGGCGCGCGCGAGCGTGTCAATGGCCTTGGCGTAATCGGATTTGGAAAAGCGCAGCGTCCCGTCCTCGCTCGCGCTCCGGCGCGCAAGCGACCGGTCGTCGATGGCCACGATCACGATGTCCTCGCGCGCGGAAGGCCGTGCGGACCGGTAAAGCGAGTTGGACAGCGAGAGGTGCAGCCCCTCGAACCAGCCCAGGGAGGCGACGGCAAACAGGCACGACGAAAGCGCGACCGACGCCGCGCCCCAGAACGCCAGCTTTTGCCGGGCGCGCCTGTTCACACTAGTACGGATAGCCGGACGATCCGGCGGACGGCTGCGCGTACGGGTCCTTGGGCGGCGCGGGTTCCTGGACGGGGGCCGGGATGGCGGCCGGGGCGATCGTCGCGGCCTTGGGCGAGGCGACGGGCGCGAAGCGGATCTTGGCCGCGTCGGAACCCGGGCACTTGGCGCGGATGTCGGCGAGGAACAGCTCGAACATGCGGCGGAACCCCTTGTCCGTGAGCGAACGCTGGCGGTATTCCTCGATCTCGGCCTTGCATTCGCACGCGTCGGTCCAGCCGTGCTTGAGCGAGTCGCCCAGCTCGAACAGGTTGTGGCGCTGGTAGAGCTCAATGAGGCGTTCGCGCTCTTCCTGGTCGAGGACGAGCGCGCGCGCCATCTCGCGTACCTTGAGCCGAGCCGCGTACGCGGACGCGTCCTCGGGAAGCGCGTCGGCGAGCGCGCGGTCCGCGGCCTTGGTCTCGGCGACCATGGCGGCGATGAGCGACCGCTTCTCCGGCTCGGGCAGGTCGCTCCCCTTCACCTGCGCGACGGCCGCCTCGATGCCCGTGAGGACGCCTTCCGCGTCCGCGGCAACGGCCGTGCCGGCGCGAGCGCGCAGCGCGAACTCAAAGACGCGCATGGAGGCGATGGCGGCCTGCGCGCGCACGCGCGCCGCGCCCGAGCTCGCGGAAAGCGCCTCGGCGAGCGCGCGCTCCTTCTTGTCCCAGTCCGATTCGCCCGGCAGCGCGCCCACGCGCTGGCGCAGGCGCTCCCGCATGGCGCTTGCGAGGCCGGCGATCGCCTGGCCGTCGAGCGCTTCGTTCTTCAAGAACCAATCCGACTTCGCGTCCGCGGGGTCGGTCGCGCTCAGGCGCATGGACGCGAGCGCTCCGGCGCGCCCGTGGGCGAACCGCGCACTCTCCCCGGCCACCACCACGCGCTCGGTCCCCCCGTCCTCTCGCAGCGCGAGCGCATGCTCGACCGGCTGCACGAGCACGGATCCGTCCGTGACGGACAGGTTGAACGCGGTCCCGCGCACCCCGGCCACCACGTCGCCTGCTCGCCCCTCGAAGGTGGAATCCGCGTCCACCAGGTTCATGGCCTTGGACCACACGGCCCCCTTCACCACCTCGAACTCCACATGCGTCTCGCTGATCTCCTCCGGGTCGTAATCCGCGGCGGAAATGCGAAGCTCGGCGCCGCCGGAAAGGCGGCTCACGGAATCGTCGAACCACCGCAGCGTCGCGAACCCGTCCTCGGACACGGTCACGGCGTCGCCCACGCCCATCAACGCCTCGTCCGTCACGGTCTCGCTCGCGCCGTCCGCGCGGCGCACCGTGGCGCTCCCGCGCTCCACCGTGAGCGTGTTGCCCGCGGCAAACAGGGCCGCGGCCTGCGCCGGGGTCACGAGGCGGCTCGCGTCGTATCCGGGCGTCATCGCGCGCCAGGCCTTGGGCGCAAACAGCGCGACGAGGACGAACGCCGCGAGGAGGAGCGGAAAAAGGCGTTTGAGGCGTTGCATATCGGCATTACCCTATCCCACCGGGACAGGCTGTCAAAGGGGTCGTCACAGCAGCACGATGGCCGCGAGCGCGGCGAGCGCGAGGCGGTAGAGCGCGAACGGGGCGTAGGTGGCGGTGCGCATGAGCCTGATGAGCCAGCGGATGGCAAGCGCGCCCGACACGGCCGAGGCGATGATCCCCATGGCGAGCGGCAGGGCCGGGACCTCGGCCGCGCCCGTGCCGACCTGCACGAGCGAAAGCGCGCTCGCCGCGGCCACGGCCGGGATGGAAAGCAGGAACGAAAAGCGGGCCGCGGCTTCGCGCGTGAGCCCGAGCGCGCGGCCGGCCGTGATCGTGACCCCGCTGCGCGAAGTGCCGGGGAGCAAGGCGAGGACCTGCGCGAGGCCCATGAGCAGCGACCTGCTCCAGCCGGCCTTCTCCGCCTTCCCTTCCGAGGACGGCGCGAACCGGTCCACGAGGTAGAGCGCGACGCCCCAAAACGCGAGCGTGCCCACGATGAGGCGCGGGTCGCGCAGGTCGGGCTTCCACACCTCCCCGATGAGGAAGCCGCTGAGCAGCACCGGCAGCGTGGCGACGACCACCATCCAACCGAGCCCTCCCCAGGCGTCGCCTGGCACGAACAGGCCCCGAAGGATCCGCTTCACGTCGTCTCGCAACGCGAATACGACCGCGAAGAAGGTGCCCAGGTGGATCGCCGCGTCAAACGCGACCGGATGCGGCTCCCAACCGAACAAGGCCGGGACCAGGATGAGGTGGCCGGAGCTGGAGACGGGCAGGAATTCGGTAAGCCCTTGGACGATGCCGAGGACCGCGGCTTGCAGGAGGGTCACAGGGAAAGGCGTGCGAGGATCGCGTCAAACAGCGCCGGGTCTTTTTCAAGCATGTGCGTCCCGTGTCCAAGGCCCGTCTGGCGCAGGAACGTGGTGCGTTCGGGAGCGAGCTCATGCAGCTTCGCGCAGCTCGCGAAACTGTCGTGCTGGTCGTCATCGCTCGCGATGAGGACGACCTGCTGGACGCCGGACAGGTTCGAGATCGCATCCCCGGTCGTGACGCCCCGGTAGTCGAGGCCGGGCGACAACGCGATCGCCGTCGGGACGCCGGGATGTTCCGACAGGAACCGGATGGCGAGGTTGGCCCCGATCGATCCGCCCATCAGGAACGTGTTCCCGTCCGTCGCCCCTTTTCCCTCAAGCCAGGCGAACGCGGCCTCAAGGTCGAGGCGCTTGCCGCGGCTCTCGTCGTCAGTCATCTTCTCGAAATCGATCGTGCCGCCCATCGTGCTCTCCCCATGGCCGCGCTGGTCGTAGGCGAGCACGGACACGCCGCGCTCCCGGAGGATTTCCGCCCAACGCCTCCAGCTTTCCTTGGTGGCCGGACGGATGTGGAGCAGGATCGCGAACCGCTTCCCGGGAGCCGGATACCAGTCCCCGACGATTTCCACGCCGTCCTGCGTCGTGAACGAGACCCGCTCGGGCATATCAGTCGAACGACGGCAGGTCGCCGGGTTTCGAAGCCACGATCCTCGGCTTCCCACCGAACTCCTTCTTCTCCTTCGCCGCGCGCTCTTCCTTGGCCGCCGTGAGCGCGGCAAGGGACACGGCTGGATCGGTAATGATCTTCTCCACGATCACGCCGTCAGAGAGCTTCGCGGGCTTTTGAGGGACCGTCTTGGCCGGAACCGGTTTCGCCGCGACCGTCGCCGCGGCGCCCGGCGGACGGCTCACGACTGGCGGCTTCGATGCCGGCTTCCCTCCCTTGCGCTCGGCCCGGACGATCTCGATGCACTCGTCGTCGTAAATGGGGCGGCTGCGATCGAGCTCCACCGGCAGCGTGAACTCCTTGCCGCAGCGGGTACAGTTGTACTTGTGCGCCGGCTTCCTCGACCCCTTGGCCGCCTGTTTCTTCTCCTCGGCCGCGGCAAGCAGCTTCTCCACGTCCACCCCTTCCTCCATGCCGGTCCACTTGAGCACCTTCTCCTCGATCTCCGCGCGCGCCGTGGCGTAGCGTTCGCGGCTCACCTTGATCACGCGGTCGGAGCTCCCGGTGCGCTGCGCGATGGGCGGGAGCGTGATGGCGGAGAACGGCTGGCTCGTGACCCCGTCGATGAGGAGCTTCAGGTACACGTTGTACTTGGGAAGGTTGATGATGTCCTCCACCACGAACCGCGGCGCGAATTCCTTCTCGAGCTCCTCGGCGTCGGGCGCGCCCACGCGGTAGGCGATGAGCGTGCCGACGTTGCCGAACACGGCGTCGCGCACCTCCTCGGAGAGCTGGGCGATGTACTGGTGCGCCAAGGTGAGGCATAGGCGGTACTTGCGCGCCTCGGAGAGGATGTTGGCGAAGGACTCCACGGCGAAGTTCTGGAACTCGTCCACGTACAGGTAGAAGTCCTTGCGCTCCGTCTCCGGGATGTCCACGCGTTCCATGGCCCCGAGCTGGAGCTTGGTGATGAGCAGCCCCCCAAGGAGGCGCGAGTTGTCCTCGCCGATGCGGCCCTTGGACAGGTTCACGATGAAGATCTTCCCCCCGTCCATGATCTCCCGGATGTTGATGGTGGACTTCACCTGCGCGACGATGTTGCGGATGATGCTCGCGGACAGGAACTGCCCGATCTTGTTTTGGATCGGGGCCACGGCCTCCTGCGCGTACTTCTCGTTGTAGCTCGCGAACTCCGTGAGCCAGAACTGGCTCACGATCGGGTCCTTCACGTTGCTCACGATGCGCTTGCGGTAGTCGGCGTCGGAGAGCATGCGGTTGATGCCCAGGAGCGTGGAGCCGGGGTTGTCCAAGAGCGCCAGGATGGAGTTGTTGAGGATGTACTCCATGCGCGCGCTCCACAGGTTCTCCCAGATCTTCTTGAACACCCCCATCATGCCGGAGGCCACCAGGTGCCTGTTCTTGGGGTCGACCGATTCGAGGATGTTGAACCCCACCGGGTAATCCATGTCGGCCGGGTTGAAGTACACCACGTCGTTGATGCGCCAGCTCGGGATGTAATCGAGCAGCCGCTCGGCCGTGTCGCCGTGCGGATCCACGTAGCAGCAGCCGTGCCCGGCGTAGATGTCGCCGATCACCATGTTCTCCATGAGCGTGGTCTTGCCCATGCCCGTCTTCCCGATGATGTACACGTGCCGGCGCCGGTCGTCGGTCTTCACGCCGAACTTCCGCAGCTGGCCGCGGAAGTTGGTACGGGCGAAATACGTGATCTCGTTCTCGTGGTCGTGGGCGGGGTTCGTCATACCGGAAGGTTCGGCGGCGACTCGGCGTCAGACGAGGCCGGGCCATCCCCCCTCGTCTCTTCCTTCCACCCGGGCGGCGGGCCCGGGAGCACCACGCCCGCGGGCGGACCCATGTCGGTCGCATCCAAGCCCGGCTCGCGTTCTTCGGCTTCGGGCTCCGCCTGGACCGGCCTTCGGCGAGGCGGCGCGTCGGAGATGGGCATGGCAGGCATCGATACGGCCGGAACGTCGATCGTGGGGAGTCCCGGGAGGGCGTGCGTCGCGTCAGGCGCGGCTTCGACATGCCCGTGGCCATGGTCGCCATGCGCATCCGGCTCCGGCTCCGAGCGGCGCACGAACTTCGGCAATGCCCCTTCGGAATCCAAGGGGAGGTCCACCGGCGGCTCGCCGCGCTTCGCCTCGGATTTCCGCACCAAAGGCGCCTTCACCCCGATCGCCGGGAAATGCCAGATGGTGGCGAGCTCCTCGGCGTTCAGCACCTTCGGGGTGGCGCCGATGGTCCAGCTGCGCTTGCGGAACGCGCGCACGAGACGG
This sequence comes from Patescibacteria group bacterium, assembly GCA_004297215.1. NCBI lineage: Bacteria > Patescibacteria group bacterium. The sequence goes on along the minus strand of SCUM01000001.1, from coordinate 119,151 downwards.
CCCTGCTTCTTCGGCAAGGACCATCGCTGCCAGAAATAATCGTCCTTCGGCACGCTGGAGCCGTGAAACCGGAACGAATTCATGTTCAGGTGGGAATACGGCTGGAGCATCCCTTTGAGGATGGGCGCGCGCGAACCCTTATTGAAGGCTTCCTTGCGGGCGACGTAGACCAGCCGCACCTTGCTCGGGAACCCCACCTTCCCGCATTTCCGCAAGATCCCCTCGGCAATCTCCTTTTGGACGGGCGTGATCTTGAACGCCTTCCACGGGTCGACTTCCTTCTTGGCGTGCGCGTCCTCGCTCGCGCCGCCGAACACCTCCTGGAGCATGGCGTTGGGGATCGACAGGGCCGCGGACATCCCGGCCTCGATCATGCCGGGCTTGTGCGATTTCACGTTGCCGTAGGTCTCGTCGATGAAGGCCAATCCCTTGTCCTTCCAATCGTTGTTTCCAGGGGAAATCAGCACCTGCATCCACAGGTGTTCCCCGGGCCGCATCTTGCCGAAGCTTTCGAGCATCTGCCCGAGCGGGTCGCGGAATTCCCCGGCGAGCTTGTCCTCGAAATCCACGTACGTGCGCAGCGGATAGAATTCTTCCTTGCTCAGGGTCATTTCGGCCCCCCAAGCCTCATAATGCTCGTCCGGATACTTGGTGGGCGCCGAGGCCGCATAATCCTCCACCTCGACGATCTCCGCCTCGGGATAATGCGCGTACACGTTGGCCTCGATGACGTCGCGGTACTTGGTCTGGGTGTGCACGTAAAACTGGATGTACCCTTCCGTGGACGCGATCTCGAACGAGAATACGGGCTGGACCTTGCCCTTCAGCCATTTTTCCTTCCAGATGAGGTTGCTGAAGGAACCGATCAGGTTCGAGAACAGGGCCTCGACCGCCTTCGGGCTCTGTTCGGTCATCGCCGGGACGTTGATCGCGAGCAACACGTGCTGGAGCCCCTGCACGTACAGCCCCTGACGGTGGTTCTTCCACATCTCGACGAACCCCCACGCGAGCACGGCGGCCGTTCCTATCCAACCGAACAGGACCGTAAGCACGTACAGCTGCACGTCGATGCGCGCGTCAAGGAAAGCGGAAAGCCAGGACATAGTCGGGAACAGTATAGCACAAGAAAGGACCAAGGAATGAAGGGTTTGAAAGGGCCAAAGGAAACGTGAAAGTCCGAAATTCAAAGACGAAGGTTTTAAACCTTCGTCTTTTCGTCAATAAATTCTTTCACGTCTCCTTTGGTCCTTAGAACCTTCCGGCCTTGATCCTTCACTTCATCACCCTCCCGATCCCTTCCTGTTCCTCTTCTCCCACTCCACGAGCAGCGGGCTCGCGATGAAGATGGACGAATACGTGCCGGTCGCGATGCCGGCGAACAGGGCGGCGGCGAACGGGCGGGTGGTGTCGCCGCCGAACGCGAGGATGGCGGCGAGGGCGAGGAGCGCCGTGAACGAGGTGTTGAACGAGCGCACGGCGGTCTGTTGCACGGAACGGTCCACGATGTCCTCGAACGCGTCGGAGGAATCCCGCGACAGGTTCTCGCGCACGCGGTCGAACACCACCACGGTGTCGGAGATGGAATACCCGAGGATGGTGAGCGCGGCGGCCACGAATCCCGCGTTCACTTCCCAATCCCGGAAATGACCGAGCACGGCGAACAGGCCGAGCGGGATGATCACGTCGTGCGCGGCGGCGATGAGCGTGACCACGGCATACTTCCAGCTGGGCACCGGGTCGCTCACCGTGCGGAACACGTAGGCGATGTAGAGTCCGATCAGCAGGAGCGTGATGGCGACGCCCAGCACGGCCGTGGTGCGCAGCTCCTTGCCGATCACCGGTCCGACGGAGTTGAACCGGAGCTCGGATGCGCCTTCGTGCGCGGCCTTCACGGCGGCGAGGGCCGTCTGGTGCTCCTCTTCGGTGAGCGGAGGGAGACGCACGAGGGCGCGGTCTTCCCCGGCGGGTTGCACCGTGGCGCCTTGGAATCCGGCGTTCGCGAACAGGCCCGCGAGTTCGGCGTTTTCCGGGCGCCCCGACGCGAACCGGAGCTCGAGCAGCGTCCCCCCCGTGAAGTCGGTGCCGAACTTGAGCCCGAACAGGCCGAGGGCCATGAGCGAGGCGCCGATCAGCACGGCCGAAATGGCGAACCAGAGGCGGCGCGGACGGATGAAGCTGAAGGCCATATCACTTGGGGTCCGTCGTCGGACGCTTAAGGCTGTAGAGCCACGGGGCCGTAAGGAACCTGGCGGAGCGGGCCGCGCCGAGATACGCGTGGGTCACCGTGAGCGCCGTGAACAGCGACAGCGCCACCCCGATGCCCAGCGTGAGGGCGAACCCCTTCACGAAACTGGAGCTGAAGAAATACAGCACGAGCGCGGAGATGAGCGTGGTGAGGTGCCCGTCCCGGATCGGCGCCCAGGCGCGGCGGTACCCTTCGGAGATCGACGACGACAGGTCGCGGCCCGCGCGCCACTCGTCGCGCATGCGCTCGAAGATGAGCACGTTGGCGTCCACGGCGATGCCCAGGGACAGCACGAACCCGGCGATGCCCGAAAGGGTGACGGTGACGCCGAACAGCTTGTAGGCCGCGAGGTTGAGCACGGCGTAGAGGACGAGCGCCACGCCCGCGAGCAGCCCCGGCAGTCGGTACACGAGGATCATGAACGCGGCGACCAGCGCGAAACCGATCAGGGCGGCGTTCACGCTCGCCGCGAGCGAGGCGGCGCCGAGGGAGGGCCCGACCGTTTCCTGCGACAGCAGCTTCACGGGCACGGGCAAGGCGCCGGCATTGAGGCGCTGGGCGAGAAGCTTGGCCTCGGGGAGCGTGAACGTGCCGCTGATGACGGCCTGGCCTCCATAAATCGCCTGCTGCACCGTGGGCACGGAGATGGCCTCGCCGTCGAGGAAGATGGCGATGGGCTCGCCCACATGCGCCTGCGTGAGCGTGCCGAACAGCTCGGCCCCCTCCGAGTTGAACTGCAGGCTGATGTGCGGCGCGCCGGAGGTAGGATCGAAGGCGACGTTCGCGCGCTCGAGGTGCTTGCCGGAAAGCCCGGTGTTCTTCCACGGGCTCGCGTCGGGCACCACGTCGGCGTCCTTCGAGAGCTTCAGCAGCACGCGCTGGACCTGATAGGTGGCGATCGCCCGCTCGTCGCGCTTGTAGATGAGGTGGTAGCCGAAATCGGTCTCCACGGCTTCGGAGATCTTCCCCTTCTCGACCTGCCGCGCGGCGAGTTCGAACGCCAGCACGGTGTCGCCCGGCTTCACCCAGCCCAAGTCGCCGCCGTTTTGCGCCGCGCTCGGGTCGTCGGAAAGTTCCGTGGCCTTCTCAGCGAAATTCTCCGCCGTGAGATCCTTCCTGAGCGCGGTCATGCGCACCGAGGCGTCGAGCGCGGGGACGTCCTTCACGCAGCCGGTCTTCCCTTCAAAGCAGAACAAGATGTGGGACAGCTGCATCTCCCGGTCCTGCTTCTGGCCGAGATACTTCACCACGCTCAACCCTTCCGGGGTCTCGATCACCTTCGGGACGATGCCGCCCGCTCGCACCCCGCTGCGCTGGATCGCCTTCACGATCTCGCCGTAGCGCGCGGAATCCGCCACGGCCCCGCCCAAGACGCCCTTCGTCTCATCCGCGCCCGGCTCGACGGAAGCCTCCGCGACCAGGGCGTCGAACGCCGCGCCCGCGCGGGCGCGCGAGAGCAGGGCCTCGGCCGCCGCGCGCTCCTGCGCATTCAGCGCCGCGAGCGCGGCTTTTTCCTCGGCGGTGAGTTCGCGGCCGACGTCGGTGGCCGGCTCCTTGAACTCGAGCACCGGCGTCTCGCCGATCTGCTCAATCGCCGCGTTCACGTCGAGCACGCCGGCGAGCTCCACGATGAGGCGGTGGATGCCGCCGGCGGTGATCGTCTGCACCACGGGCTCGGCAACGCCGAACGCGTTCACCCGCCGCTCGATCACGTCGCGCACCCCTTCGAGGGCCGTGTCCTGGTCGCCGGCGGGGATCTCCGCCATGTCCGCCTCGTACACGAGATGGGTGCCGCCCTGCAGGTCGAGCCCCAGGCGGTACGGATCCTCCGGGAGCGACGGGAGGCTCCAGCCGGTCTTCCCCTCTACGAACGACGCGGAGCCGTTCCAGAGCGCGGGAAAATCGTATGTCGCGCCCGCCAGGGTGAGGATGAGCAAAAGCGCGGTGGCGACGCGCGGATGACCGCCGCGCGAGGCGGGGCGCTGAGCGCCATGGTTGCGCTTGATTTTCCAGGTCTGCATAGGGGATGCCGGAGCTCCGTTTAGACGACGGGAGTGTAGGGGAAACGGCAAGGAGACGCAAGACGGCGTATCCCTTTGACAACTTCCCGGATCCGCGGACACAATGGGGCGCCCATGACCTTTCCCCCACTCGAGGAGCGTGCGTGAGCCGACGCAGCAAGAAGAAGCAACTGAAACCAACGCGCGACCTGAGCCAGGTCGAGCCGCAACGCGTGCTCCCGTCGCTCCGGATGCGGCGGATCGAGGAAGCGCTCGAATTCCACAACGACGAGGCCGGAGCGCCCAGGACATGCCGATGGTGCGCCGGCCGCAAGATCGGACTGGACTTCTTCACGGCCGGGGCGCCGTTCGCCTGCTCCGTCGGGTTCCACTACTGCGAAACGTGCAACGCCGTGCTGTTCGTCTACCCGCCGCTCGCCCTCATGGGAGAGGTGAGCGAACACGCGTGGGCGCAACGCGTCCCGGTCAGCCAATGACCGATCCTGGCCCGCTTCCCTGCGGGCCTTTTCATTTCATGAGGAAGTACAGGATGGCGAGCTGGATGAGGAACACCGCCGTGAGCGTGAATTGGAACGACACCTTGCGCGTCTTGTGGCGCATGAGCTGCATCCCCGCGAACACGCCGAGCGACCCGCCCAGAAGCGCGATCGCATGGAGCGCCGTTTCCGGGATACGACGGACGCGTACCTGCGCCGATAATTTATCGAGCATGGTGATGACGAACCCTGATGCGCTGGGCGCCGCGAGCCACACGAATCGTCCGAGCTGCGGGACGAAACGGAGCAGCAGGAAATACGCCGAGGCCGTGAGGATGACGTGCAAGAGGAGAAATCGGTAGCCTTCGCGGGGGAAAAATGCCATAGAGTCCAACACCCGGTGTTGGAAAAGTAGATTTGCTTGAAATTCCTAGGATTTTTGTGAGGGTGATTTTCTAAAGTGCCTAAATTCTTAGGAAACTCGGTGGCCCAACACCGGGTGTTGGACCGTCAGGCGAGGATTCCCTTCTCTGCCAGCGCGACGCGTAGCGCCTGCAGCGAGCGGGCACGGTGGGAAATCTTGTTCTTCACGGTTCGTCCGAGCTGGGCGAATGTCTGGTCATAGCCGTCTGGAATAAAGAAGAAATCGAATCCGAAGCCGTCATCGCCCGCACGCGAGGTGAGCCTGCCCGGCACCGCTTCCTCTACGTAGACAAGCTGCTTCCCGTCAAAATAGGCATCGGCACAAACGGCCCGGGCAGCCCAGTTTTTTTCGGCTTCACAGAGGATGAGCGCCTTCTCGTAGCCCACCAAGTTCGCCCAGTACTTCACGAACGGACCAGGAAAGCCGTTCATGGCCGCGACCTCGAAACTTACGTCCTCGACAATCACCGGACCCTTCACGCATCCATAGGCGCCGCGGACCTTATGCTCGACGATCTCCCGAAGATTGAGCGACTGGATTTCGTGGAGGTGATGATCGGCGATGACGATGTCCGTGCCGGAAAGCGCGTTCTCGAACTCCTTCTTCTTGTCCGGATTGCCGGTGACGAGGGTAATGCGTGCCATATCGCGAGAAGTATAGCCGCCGGGTCACTAAGTGACCAGGGAGGTCACTTAGTGACCCGAACGAAAAACCGCCCCAGGCCGAGGCCCGAGGCGGTTTGTCTTAGTAGCGGTTCGGATGCTGATGGGAAATCACGTAGTTGTACCGCTCGTACGGCGAGAGCAGGCGGATGCGCGAGGCCCAGTCGGAGCCGTACATGGCGCGGGCCGTATGCTCGTTGGGAATCCCGCGCAGGTAGCGCCCGTTGTCGAGCGTGTACACGGCCGGGGAATCGGTGAACTTGATGAGCCGGCTGTCGCGGCTGTACGTCCAGCTCCCGTCCATGTCGAAGCGGTCGAGCGTGGCGCAGGAAATCGTCCGGACGTCCTGGAACGAGTACCCCCAGGCGTAGAACGTGTCCTCGTTGGGAAACAGGCGGATGCTGCGGCGTCCCGTGACCGAGAACACGGCCGCGCGACCCGGGCACTTGAGGAGCGTTCCGGTGGAATACACGGGCGGGCCGGTGAGACCATCATCGCAATACCCGTTGGGACAATTCCCGTTGCCATAATTGGGGTTGTCGTAACGGTCGTCGTTGGACGAACGGCCGTCGAGCGCGTCCTCGACGTCGTCCAGGCGACGCTCATACGCGTCAACGATGTCCATGGCATCGGAACGGCTGTCGGTGATGAACAGCCCCGGACGATAGAACCACGCTTCACGGCCGGCATCGCTCGTGCCGCGGCGGGAACCCTGGTTCAGGAAATACCGGATGTTGTCCGTTCCGCTCGGGATGCGGAACACGCCGTAGCTCACGCCCCAGTCGCCGCCTTCGCGGTGGGTCATGGAATCGTCCTGCAGGTACTCCAGGATGTCGCGACCGTCCATCAGGTAGCCGTAGAGATACGGCTTGCCCGCGATGGAGTCTGAATTGCGGCCGGAACCGGTGGCGCGCGTGAAGGACACGAGCAAGGCGTAATCGCCCGAGCGCGAACTCGACACGGCGACGTCGGTCGAAGCCGAAGCGTCATCGCGATCCTGCAGGCGGATCGTGCCGTCGCCGTTCACGTCCGCGCCATTGCTGCGCGACCAGGACGAGACGCTCGGCGCGAGGTTGCGCTCGTTCGTGTGAACGCTTACCCCGGAGGCGCTCGCAAAGGTCCCAAGGGACCCGGACAAGCCGATCATCGTGGCAACCGCGGAAATACGGAGGTTTTTGTTAATCATAGATTCTTCAGAATAACGCTGGAGCATAGCGGAAAACGGCTGTTTTGTCAACTCCGATGCCCTTCAGGAAATACCGTAACACAGCCTGATACAGGACAAAAATCCCCCGACGGCGCGTCGGGGGCGAGTCAGCCTTGCTTGTATGCGCAGGCGATCCACTGGCGGTCGATCGAATCCATGATGTCCGGTGAGGCCTGCAGGCGCCGAGGCTCGACCGCAAGGCTCGTGCGTGCTAGGAACGCCTTCTTCGTGTAATCGTACGGCGGGCACAGGACGCCGGAGGCCGCGCGGGAGGGGCTGAGGCCGGAGAGCCACCCTGCGGCCGCGTCCCCGTCCGCGAACTCGAGCCGTTCCCAATGCCGTTCGAACTCCTCCCAGAACCCGTAGCTCACCGCGTTGGCGCTCTGCAGCCACGCCTCCTCCGATGCGCCGGAACTGCCCAAGGCGAGCGTCGTCCGCATTTCGATCTCCTGGTCGCTTCCCCGCTCAAGCCGCTCGAGCGGGAGCCGTCCGGCGTCGAGCAGCGTCCCGAGGACCTTCTGCAGCATGGCCACGGCCACGCGGTTGTACCAGGCGTAGTAGATCGCCTTGGAAAGCCTGGCGCGAAACGTCAGCACGTCCATGAGCGCCAGCGGATGGCGCACCGCGAACCCGTGTTCGTCCACGCCGCAAATGGAGCGGAGCACGGCGCTGCCGAACCCCTCCGGGAGCGGCGCGCCGGCCATTTCCGCGTCGAGCGTCACGTAGGCCAGCGTATCCATCAGCTTCTGCATCTGCCCGTATCGGCCCTGTTCCCGCATCACGGCCACCACCGCGTCCGGTCTTGCCCCGGCGAGCGCGAGCGATTCACGGATGTCCGGGTCGTCGAGGACGAGCCGCTGTCCGCGCATCTCGTGGTCGGGCCGGCCGCGCGCGACCAGCAGCTGGTCGCCGTCATGGCTGAACGCGCAGTGGCCGGTGTCATGCAGGAGCGAGCCCAGCGCGGCGTCCACGAGCCGATCCGGCGGTTCCCCAAGCGTGCAGCCGAGCGCCACCATGTGCGCGGCCACCTGCTTCGAGTGCGTCAGGCGGTCATGGACGAACGGCGCCGTCTTCACGCGCGCGGCCGCCTTCCCGGGCTGCAGCAGCACCGCGTCCTGCGACGGGTCGCGCTTGATCCCGAGCTGGAAGAGCCCGCACAGCCGGTTCACGGCCGGACAGTCCTCCAGGTCGTCGAGCGCCGGACCGTATCGGCGAAAGAACTCCCTCACGGCCTCCTGCGCCGCGCCGTCCTCCGCCGGCACGAGCACGAACGCATGTTCCTCCAAGGAACGCGTCACGGATGCCGGCAGCCGCGGCATGTCTTCCTTGTCGAACGCGACATGGTCGCCTCTTTCGAGCGCCGCCCGATCCTCGGCCCGCCGCCGAGCGAGCGCGGCCTTCTTCTCGCTTGGCATTGGGTCTCCCTTCGGAAAGAGAACGCGCCGCCAGCTTGTGGCCGGCGGCGCATCTTGTCAACTCATGATAGGCGCCTGAACCTCGGCTGGCGAACGCCGCCCGCTTCGATCTCGAGCAAGGCACCATTCATCCCCAGGTTTCTGGCTGATGCCCTCACCCGGGGTTTCCTGGAAGATTAAAAAACGGGGCGCTGCCACCCCGTCGCGTCGTCCGCCATCATCCTCACTTCGGATCAATCTCCTCGGCGATCCACTCGTCGATGCCCGCTACCGCCTTGGGATCCGGCCATCGGTCGTAACCCATGAGCGCGCGGAGGAAGTCTTTCGGGACATCGTCGCAGGCCGTTTCGCGCGAATTACTGAGCGCGTCCTCGCGACGTCCCTCCGAATAGGCCGACGCGTACAGGAGCGCCGCGTCATCCAGGTTGCCGGCGGCCCATAGGTCCTTGATGAGGTCTCGGACGCGCTCCGCTCCCGCGATGAGGAACGCGAGCTCCCACTTTTCCCGCACGTCCTTGCCATGGAGAAAGGCCTGCACGAACAGGTCCGCGGGAAGGCGCAGGACGACGTATTCCTGCAGATGCAGGTCTTCCTCGACCTCCAGGATCTGGCGCGCGTACGGGGCGATCAACGCGGCCAGGTCGCAATACGCGCCGGCCGAACGCACCGCGACGAGCTGCTGCCGGGCCTCCTCGGCCGCGCGCAGGAGCATCCCGTCACGCAACTCGGACGACATGAATCCCTTGCACAACCTGTCTAACGCGGTGCGGGCGGCCTGGATGGCCGCTGTGGGATCCGCGTCTCCCGTGAGAAGCGAAAGCTGTCCTTTGTAATCCGGTTCCAAGATGCCTCCCGATGAAAGGAACGTGCCGCCAGCTTGATGCCGTTGGCACGATCCGTCAACTCACGACTCGTCCAGGATGATGCGTCCCTCGAATCCGCCGCGCTCGTCGAATTTTCGCTTCTTGATCGCCTCGATCTCGGCGCGGTCGAACTTCTTGTACGCGATGATGGCGTCAAGCACCTCCAGGATGTCCGCCACCTCGTCCGCGCTCTCGTCGCGCACGAATTCGCCCATCTCCTCGGCCATCTTGGCCTTCAGCTTTTGCCAGTACTCCGCGTCGTCCGCGACATGAAACGAGCATGCCTCCCCTTTCGCCCTGATGCGCTCCGGCATCTTGTCGCGCACCAGCTTGTCGTATCTCATACCCGCTTGAACCTCGGCTGGCGAACGCCGCCCGCTTCGACCTCCTCCTCAAACATCGCCCTGGGGCGGACCCAGAGCTCCCCGGAGCCGTACAAGGCACGGTACACGACCATATTATCGAGCGTTTCCGAATGCCTGGCGAGCCCGATTACCTCGTACTCGTTCCCCTTGTAGTGGCGGTACTTCCCCGGTTCGGTCATACCCGGACAGCATAAGACAAAAACGCGCCCCTGGTCGAGGCGCGCGTACGAGGTCATTCGAGCGTGTCCGGGATCCCGCCGCCGGAGACGGTAGGGCGCACCGGGTCGGCGAACGAGACCTTCTTTTCGGCGCTGGGCGAGCGCGTGGTGCGGGCGAGCCCGTGCGCGCCGCATTTCACGCACACGAAGGAGATCTGCGGCCCCGGCTCCCTGGCAACGACCGACTGGTGCCGCATCGAGAGCCCGCAGTGGCCCGGCTCGATCGCCGGACAGGGCTCGGCGCGCGCCTTCTGCCCGAGCGCGCAGGAGGCGTTCGCCTGGCACTCGGAACAATCAAGGATCAGCATGCGTCCCTCCTTGCGTATGGATTCATTCGTGCACCGCCGCGTCGATCGCCGCGGCGAGCGCGCGGGCGAGGTCGCTCGCGTCCGTGCGGACGAACCGGCCGACCATGCGCTCGCGTCCGGACCCGCCCGGGCGGGTGACCTGCACGACCTCGTCGCCCACATGGGCGAAGTACGGGCGCTCGCGGTAGGAGAACGCGAGCACGTTCGCTTCGCATTCCCATGCGCTCCCGTCCACCGAATCCGGCCGGCGCGCGTGGTCGACATCGCTGAAGGCCGGGTGCCCCATGAGCGCCTTCTTCAGCCGTTCGGTCCCCGGCTTCGGGATTTCCTTCATGGCAACCTCCACTGCCATCCTGCCCCGTATCGCCGGAAGGTTCAAGGGGTACCCCGCTTCGCAAGCCGTTCGATGATCGAGCGAGATCCGATGTGCATGGTCCTCGTAAGAATCTCCTCGATCCCGACCCATTCGATGGCCGCGACTTCACTCGGGTCCGCCACGAGCTCCTGGCCCTCAGCGATTGTCGCATGAAACGCGACCACCAGATGCGCCAGCCCGGACTTGCTCGTGAACACCGTGACGTCGAACGGATCGCCCACCTCGATATCCACGCCAAGCTCCTCCCGGATTTCCCTCTTCAACGCCTCGCGCGGCATCTCGCCCACATGGATGCGGCCTCCGGGCAGGGCCCACGGACCGTCTGCTTCCTGGACGAACAGGATTTTCCCGTCGCGTTCGACGAACGCCTTGCACGGGATGTCCGCCATCAGATGCTCGGATTTCATAGGGCTCCATTCTGCAACGAAACGCCGTCCGATTCAAGGGGCAGCGTACGTTCATTTTTTAATGACAGCGGCCCGCTCCCGACAGAACTCCTCGAGCAGCGCACGTTCGCTCGAGTCAAACGCGGCGGTGCGGACGGTCAGCCTGAATCTCGATCGGTTCCCGTCGGCCGCTTCGACCGCCGTCGCGGCACAGCGGTGCGTCCCTTCGAGGACGACGTTCAAATCCCCGCAACGCAACACGATGATGTGGAAATCATGGAGCGCTCCCACGAGCGAAGCGACTTTCCTGTTGGTCCGTACGTCCAAGCGAGGCGTTCCGTCGAAGGCGACCTCTCCCGGAGCCGCCGGCGCCGCCACGTCGGCAAACGTCGCGACATCCTTCCCCGCCGGCCGGTACGGCTTCCATCCCTTGTATCCGCCAATCGCGTAAGCCGGGACAACATCGTGCGGGTTCTCTATGACGGTCTCCGTCCAAACCCGTCGCTCGAGCTGCAGATCATCGATGTAACTCTTACGCCACTCGAGCCACGATCCAAACCCGCACTCCGTATACAACGGCCGCCAAGCTTCCTCCTCTTCCCGCTGCCAGTCCGATAGGACCTTTTGCCAGTCCATACACAACAATCAACGAACGATCTCGGCCAGGACTTCGGGCGCTTCGGCGTCGTCGAAATGTCCTTTGCCATGTACGACAATCGTTCGAGCGCCAAGGCTTTCATGGAACATCCGTTCGTTCTCGATGGGCACCACGGGGTCATCGTCGGAAAAAATCGCAACGATTTCCGCTGCCGAACGCTTTACCGCCTCGAAGTCGATGGGTGTGTTGAGCCAAGGCCTGGCCACCAGCACCTCCTCGTCCTCAAGGCCTATCAATGTGAACCATGGCGCCACGAAAACCACGCGGCCGACTTTCATGTCGGATGTCGCAAGATACCGCATGATAGTCTGACAGCCGATGCTGTGACCAACAAGGATCGTGTCCGCGCTGGATACCCCGACGACCTCACGAAGTTTCCCGACCCATTTGTCGATATTCGGGTGCTCGGTGTCAGGCATTTCGGGAACAAGAACGCTGAAGCTCCGTTTTTCGAGCTCAGCTTTCAACCAAGGCATCCAGTTGATTTCCGGCGAATCTCCCCACCCATGGACGACGATGACGCGAGACATACCCTAAGACACTTAAGCGTAATCAATTGAACGAAATGATCTGGAGTCCCTTTTCCAGGATTTCTTCCCTTGGCCAAAACAATTCATCGATCTTGAACCGACCGACCCGCGTGACGACCTTCTCGATCGTACGACCAGTCCGCTCGCGGGTTTTTTCATTGATTTCCTCCAAAATCAGCGTGTCTCCTTCGGAAATGTCGAAATCATTCAGCCGAAGCTCGTAGTTCTTCTTACCAGAAAGAACCGCTTCGAAAAACTTCGGCAAAATTTTTTTTCGCACGACAGCCATATCTCCCCATCCTGCAACGAAAAACCGCTCTGGGCAAGGCGACGTTAAGTCCCGTCACGATTTTCCTTTCGCATCCTGTAAAGCCGTTCGGTGAATCCGCCTTCTTCCATGAACCGCTTTTCAAGCGCACGAAGCTGCTGATCCAGCAGGTAGTTGGCCTGGTGAATCAGGCAGATAGCGGTGTTCGCGGCGCTCTCAGCCGTTTCCACATAGGACTTATAGGTCGAAAAGGATCTATTGTCTTCGTAGCCGTACGCGCGGACGCTCAACGCCTTCGGGTGATCCTTTTCCCATCGGGCCAGCTGGTGCTGGCGCAAGTAATCCTCGAAATCCAACAACAACTCCTCAAGGCTCGCTCGTGCCACGCCAATCAGTTTCAGTTCGGTTTTCTTGGACGTGCCGGATGCCTGGCACCCCTCCGCGATGTTCTGCCGTCCCGAACGGGCCGCCTGGACCATCTGATCTTTCATCCGATACTCCTTCACGAATCGTTTGCAAAAATCGACCGTTAAGTCATAGACGATCGTCGTCGTCTGGAACGATTTGAGTTTACGATACCCGCCGTGCGCGGGAATGAGCGATTCCTCCATAGATCTTATCGGTCCTACAGGACCTATTTCCCGTGACAGCGCTTGTACTTGAGCCCACTCCCGCACGGACACAAGTCGTTGCGGCCGACTTTGTCAGAGGAGCTTGAAGAGCTTGGGGAGCTGGAGGAGGTTGAGGCGGGGGCGGATTCGGTGACCGCGCCCTGAAGCTGCACGCCGGCCCGTTCGAAGACGGACTTCGTGAGCTCCTCCTGCGCGCGCTGTTGCGCGATGGCGTGAGTGGCGGCCTTGAAGAAGGTGTAGACCACCTCCTGGTTCACGGCGGCAAGGAGGCGCTGGAACATCTGGTAGGACTCCTTCTTGTACTCGACGAGCGGATCGCGCTGGCCGTAGCCTTGCAGCCCGATGCCGTGGCGCAGCGCGCTCATGGCGGAGAGGTGGTCGATCCAGAGCGTGTCCATGGCGCGCAGGATCACTCCGCGCTCGATGGCGCGAAGCTGGGCGCGGTCCGGGAAGTGGGTCTCGAGCTGGTCGTAGCTTTCCTTCACGGCCTTCATCACTTCCTCGATGGCCGCCGTGCGCTGCTGCGCCACATGCATCTTGTCCTTGGTAGCCATGAGCGTGAGCGCGTTGAGCCTGTCCAGATGCGCGGGCGAAAGCGGGACGATGGTCTTCATCGTCTCCACGATCTCCTTCACGTCCCAATCCCCAGGACCCTTGGCATCGACGGCGCTCAACGTCTCCCCGGTGTGGAACAGCACCACCTGTTCCACTTCCCCCTCCACCAGCTCCATCACCTTTTCGCGCAACTCAAGCGGCCCGCCCGTCTCGAACGCGGTGAGCACGTCGCGGCGGCGCTCGTAGATGACCCCGCGGTGCTTGTTGAGCACGTCGTCGTACTCGAGGATGTGCTTGCGCGTGTCGAAATGGTGGCCCTCCACGCGGGTCTGGTTCTTTTCGATGGTGCTCATCACCATCCCGTTCTCGATCGGCACGTCTTCCGGGATCTTGAGCGCGTCCATGATCTTGCGCGTGCGGTCGCCGCCGAAGATGCGCATGAGGTCGTCCTCCAGGCTGATGAAGAACTGCGTGGTGCCCGGGTCGCCCTGGCGGCCGGAGCGTCCGCGCAACTGGTTGTCGATGCGGCGGGACTCGTGACGTTCGGTGCCCATCACGAACAGGCCTCCGAGCTCCTTCACCTTCTCGGCCTGCATCGGGTCCGGCGGGTTGCCGCCCAGCATGATGTCCACGCCGCGGCCGGCCATGTTGGTGGCGATCGTCACCGCCCCCGGCGCGCCGGCCTGGGCGATGACCTCGGCTTCCTTCTCGTGGTTCTTGGCGTTGAGCAGGTTGAACGGGACCCCGGCGAGCGTAAGCAGCTGTCCCAGCAGCTCGTTCTTCTCGATGGACACGGTACCCACGAGCACCGGCTGGCCGATCGCGTGGCGACGCTTCACTTCGTCCACCACGGCCCGGTACTTGGCCGCTTCCGTCTTGTACACGCGGTCGGTGAGGTCGATGCGTCGCGTGTCGATGTTGGTGGGGATGGTGGTCACCTCCAACTTGTAGATCTTGGAAAACTCCTCGGCCTCGGTGGCGGCCGTGCCGGTCATGCCGGAGAGCGTCTCGTAGCAGCGGAACAAGTTCTGGAAGGTGATGGTGGCGAGCGTCATGCTTTCGCGCTGGATGGCCACGCCTTCCTTGGCTTCGATCGACTGATGCTGCCCTTCGCCAAAACGGCGGCCCGGCATGAGGCGGCCCGTGAACTCGTCCACGATCACCACCTGGCCTTCCTTCACCACGTAATTCACGTCGCGCTTGTACAGCGTGTGCGCGCGCAGCGCGTTGTCCGCGAAATGCTGGAGGTTGATCCCGGCCGCGTACAGGTTGTCGATGCCGAGCGCGCGCTCGACCTTCTCGATCCCCTCGGCCGTGAACGTGGCGGAACGCATCTTCTCGTCCACGTTGTAATCCCGGTTCTCGACAAGCGTCTTCATGATCGCCGCGAAGGTGACGTACATCTGGTTCGACTCCTCGGCCGGGGCCGAGATGATGAGCGGGGTGCGCGCCTCGTCGATCAGGATGGAGTCCACCTCGTCGACGATCGCGAAATGCAGCCCGCGCTGCACGCAGGCCGCGAGCGTGGGCGCCATGTTGTCGCGCAAGTAGTCGAACCCGAACTCGTTGTTGGTGCCGTAGGTGACGTCGGCGGCGTAGGCTTCGCGACGCGGCACGGGGCGCAGGGCTCCCGCCTCGACCAGGAAGGCGGCATCGTGCTGGATCACGCCCACGCTCATGCCCAGCGCGTTGAACACCTGGCCCATCCACGTGGCGTCGCGTTTAGCCAGGTAGTCGTTGACGGTCACGAGGTGCGCCCCCTTCCCCGCGAGCGCATGCGCGAAGAGCGCCAAGGTCGCCGTGAGCGTCTTTCCCTCGCCCGTGCGCATCTCGGCGATGCCGCCCCGATAGAGCGCGAGGCCGCCCATGAGCTGCACGTCGTAATGGCGCTGCTTGAGCGCGCGCTTGCCGGCCTCGCGGGCCGCGGCGAACGCCTCGAAGGAGAGCGCGTCGAGCGACTCGCCCTTTGCCAGGCGCTCGCGCAGCCTCGCCGTGGTGGCGCGCAGCTCGCCATCGGAGAGCGCGGTCATCGCGGGCTCGAGCGCCGTGATGCGTTCGGCGTCCTTACGGAGGCCATCCACCACCTTCTTGTTCGGGTCGCCGAAGACGAGATTGAACAGCTTTTGCATAGCATCAAGTTCCGCCAGAGTGTGCCCGAAAACGGGGCAAAAATCAACGGCGGGGTCTCCCCCGCCGTCACGCCTACGCCTTGTCGGGCCGCGATCCCCGATGCGCATCGGCGAGGATCCCCTTGTGGTCCTTGATCTGGCGGATGAGCTCGTCTTTCACGAAGTCGATCGCCTCGTACAGGTCCTCGGCCTCGCGCTCGGCGCGCAACAGCTTCCCGGGCACCTGGAGGTTCATCTCGCAACGGTACACGTTCCCCTTGTTGTGATGCCCGCTCGTGCGTCCGCACTCGATGCTGATCTGCGCGGCCTCCCCGAAATCCGTGGTGAACTTCTCGATCGCCTCGAGCTTGACGTTGACGTAATCCTTGATGGCATCGGTGAGCTCGATCTGCGTCCCCTTGATGGAAATGAGTTTCATACATGTTAGGCGTTAAGGCTTGAGGCGAGAAGGCTTCAGGAAAAACGCCTGAGGCCTTGTCCGCCTGAGGCCTTGTCCGCCTTCTCTCCAACCCACTGTACCTCCTCCTCCAGATCGATGCCAAATCGGGCATGGACGGCCTCCTTCACTCTTGCCGCGAGCGCCCGGACGTCCGCCGCCCTCGCGGCGCCGAGGTTCACGATGAAATTGCCATGCGTCTCGGAAACCTGCGCGTCACCCACGCGTGTGCCTTTCATCCCGGCCTTGTCGATGAGCCAGCCGGCGGACAGCCGCCGGCTGGCCAGCATCTCTTTGGCACCAGGTATATCGGAAAGCGACGACGCTCGTTGCAGGTCCGCGTCGGCCTTCAGTTCCACGTTCTTGAACAGGCACCCGGCGCTGCCGGCATACAGCGGCTGCGACGCCTTCCGCTTGGCAAGGATGTCCGCCTGCGCGGCCTTGAGCGCGGAGGCGTCGCCCTGCGTGAGTTCGAACGTCGCGGACAGGACGATGTCATGGGAACCCTTAAGGGCCGAGTGACGATACCCCATGTCCAAGTCGGAGGCAGGAACATCGATGAACTTGTTCCCGCGCAGGAGACGGACGGACGCCAGGTGATCCTTGGTCTCCCCGCCGAAGCAGCCGGCATTCCCGCGCACGGCGCCTCCCACGGTTCCCGGGAGCGAAATGGCCCATTCGAGGCCGGCGAGGCCCGCGTCCGCCGTCGCCCTGGCAAGGCCGACCATCAGGACTCCCGCTTCGGCCGTGACGCGCGTGCCGACGATGTCCGTCTTGCGCATCGCCATCTGCATCACCAGCCCCGGGAACTCCTCGTCCGCGAACAGCGAATTCGACCCACCACCCATCACGAACCAGGGAATCCCCCGCGCATCGCACAGGTCGAGCGCGCGCGTGAGCTCACCCTCGCTCGTCACGGCCGCGAACCACCGCGCCGGCCCTCCGATGCGGAAATTCGTGTGCTTGGCCATCGGCTCATGCTCCTTGAGCGCTTCGCCGAAGACGGCTTGGAGCTGGAGGGTGAGGTCGTCCATACTCAGCGGGCGATACGCCGGGCGAGGTCGTCCACGTCCCCGGCGCCCTGCATGATGACGACGTCCCCTCGCTTCACGATTTCCCCGAGGGTCCTTTGCGCCTCGTCCAAGTCCTTCGCGTAGCGGACGTCCTGGTCCGGATGCGCCTTCTTGATCCCGTTCACCAGGTCGCGGCTGGAAATCCGTTTCGCTTCCTCTCCGGTACGGCCGGACACGCCATAGATCTCCGGGACCACGACGACGTCCGCCTCCGGCAGCGCGGCGATGAAATCGCCCTTCAATTCCAGCGTCCTCGAATGTTGGTGCGGCTGGAAGCACAGCACGATGCGGCGGCCCGGGAAGAACTCGCGCGCGGCCGCGATGGTGGCACGAATCGCCGTGGGGTGGTGGCCGTAGTCGGAAATGACCTCTGCTCCGTGGAACGAACCGACGCGCTCGAACCGCCGCCAGATGCCCGCGAAGCCCTCAAGGACCTTGCGGCACGTCTCGAACGGCACGCCGAGCTCGAGCGCCATGGTGGTGGCCGCGAGCGCGTTCATGACGTTGAAGGCGCCGGGCACGCGAAGCGTGAGCGACCCGATCTTCACGCCGTGGCGCATCACCTCGACCGCCTGCTCCCCTGCCTCGACCTGGCGGTTCGCGCCTTTCACGTCGGCCTCCGCTTCCATGGCGTAGCTCATCCCGTCCTTCAACTTCAGCCGCCGGCTTTGCGGGTCATCGGCGTTCCACACCACGGGACCGGTCGCCTTGGCGACGAACGCTTGAAACGTGTCTCGGATGTGGTCGATGTCGCGGTAATAATCCAAATGGTCTTCCTCGACGTTCGTGAGGACGGCGGCTTCAGGCGACAGGTTGAGGACGTTCGCCTGGGATTCGCACCCCTCGACGACGAGAAGGTCATGCGCGCCCACCCGCAGGTTGCCGTCGGGGAATCCCGGCACGAGGGATCCGACGATCACGGTGGGATCCATGCCGGCAGCCTCCAGGATAAGCCCGAGCATGGCCGTGGTGGTGCTCTTTCCATTGGTGCCCGTCACGACGACGGTCTTCGTGGTCCGCGACAACTCCCCAAGCGCCTCGGGATAGGACATCTGGCGGATGCCGCGACGCTTCGCTTCGACGCGTTCGGGATCGGTCTCCGGCACCGCCGGCGAATACACGAACAGGTCGACGCCGTCCAGGGCCGGTCGCGTCCCGGTCCCCGTGACGACCGACGCGCCGCGCCGGACGAGGTCTTCCGTGATCGCGGACGCATGCACGTCAGACCCGCTCACCCGGATGCCGCGGGAGAGGCAAAGCTTGGCGATCGCGCTCACCCCGATCCCTCCGATTCCCACGAAATGCACCCGTTTCATCCCCTCGAACATACGCATGGCATCCTACCGAAAAACCCCGGTTTTGCAAAGAAAAATGCCCGTATCCGCAGAGGATACGGGCATCCTGAGAAGCATCAGCGACAAAGGGTCTCTTGCGGTCAATCGTCCACCGTCACCAGGATGGCCGCGTCCCTGTCCACGCTGATGGCGTTGAACGCGATGCGTCCGTCCGAGGCGCGATGCAGGTTTTCGGCATATGCGTACGGTCCGTACGCGTATCCGCGCACCATCACCCGGGTCTTCCCGTCGGCGTCCATCGTGCAGCCTTCGAGCTCCCCATCATCGTCGACCAGGCATTCCCGCACGCGCGCGTGCGGGAGCGGCAGGTCCGCCTCGCTCCCGGAGGAGAGGCGGACCACGTCGCGCGTCCCGTCGTCGAGCGTCTCGGTGACGCGTAACGCCGCGTGGCGTCCGTCCGGCGACCAGGACACCGCGTCGTGGCCGAGGCAGAACGTCCCGGCTTCCCCGAACGCCTGCACGGAGCCGTCCGCGTCGATGCGGGACATCTGGCGGATCACCTTGCCGCTCTCGTTCGAGCTCCCAATGACCTCGAGCACGAGCGCCCATGAACGGTTCGGGGACACCCAGATATGCTCGAGACCGCCCTCGCGCTCGATCCGCATGTCGCCAAGCAGGATGCTGTAGCGGCTGCCTTTCGCCAGGAACTGCGCGAAACCGTCCCCGAGGGGGATGGAATGCACGGCCGGCGCGTCTTGCAGGTCCACGCGTTGCGACGCCTCGGGCGTGAAGACGAACCGTCCCCACCCGTCCTCGTCATGGCGCGCGACGCGCACGCCCCCGTCCGGCATCGGGCCGGAACTGGTCTCGGCCTTGAGCGCCGCGCCGGTCTCCTCGTCCGTCCGGAGGTTGACGTCGTACGTCTTGCCCGAGGACAGGATCACGCGCCAGGCCATCGGATGGGGCGGGTGCCCGTCGATGGACGGGCAGCGGTGGTAGCCGCAGACCGCGACGCCGCGGTCCGTGCGGATCACGGAGAGGCACTCGGCGAGCGCCGCGACGGCCGTCGCATGGCCGGAGAGCGCGTCGTAGTCGAGTACGCCGACCCAGTCGTGTTCGGTGATCGCCCAGATGCGGGCACCGTGCTCGTGGACGTCCAGGATCCCCACGTCCTTGAAGCGGTCGACGCTGGTCATCGACGAGCGGCCGCGCACGGACGAGGAATGGAGCAGGCGCCGGAGCCCCGTCCCGTTCCCGGCGGAAACCACGTTGCACATGTGGCGGCCGTCGGGAGAGAACGCCATCTGCCGCTTCGCGGCCTGTTCGACGAAATCCGTCTCGCGTTTTACCGGCCTCGCGAACGCGAGGATCGTGCGGAGGGCCGAGGCCCGGTCCGCCGGCGTGCCTTTATTGGAATGTCCGGGCATGGGAAACACCTCTACCTCCTTCCCCTTCTCCCGCTCATGGCGGCGTCGAAGGTTCATGGCACCCTACCCATGTTCCTGACCCATGTCAAGCGGGTACCGTGAGCGCGGATTCATGGGGCGGTGACGCGGAACAACTTGCCCTCGTTGTGCCCGTTGGCGAGCGGGTCGTAGAACTCGTAGGCGCGGGCGGGCGGCACGCGGAACGTGCCCGGGGTCACGGCCGTCGCGAGGAAGTCATATTCGTAGATGCCCGGCTGGAGGTCCTCGGAGAACAGGAACACCCGGTCGTCGCGCTGCTCGATGTGCTTCCAGGCGTTCTCCCACCACCAGCCGTATTCCCAGTCGCTCATGCAATAGGTCTCCCCCGACCAGTCCGGCACGCACTGGCGTTGCTCGCCGGAGACGTCCTGCGGGCTCGTAAGGAGCGAGAAGTCGATGGGTTCGAGCCCGGCCGGAAGGTGGTACTCGAGGGAGACGTTGCGATGCTCCTTGGGCACCAAGAGCTTCATGTGCACGCGCACGGTGTCGCCCTGCCTGGCCTCGGAAAGCGGCTTCGCATACTTCGTGTCCTTCACCGCGTACACGCCCGCGAGCACGGTGAACCCGTTGTCGAACGGCTCGATATCCTCGATCTGACGGTAGATGGTGGAGGACAGGTCGTAGAAGTATCGCTTCTCGGAATCCTTCTTGAACGTGAAGTCGTGCGTCGCCCCGTCCTTCAGAAGCTCCGCGATCGGGAAAACGACCGAGCGTTCGCCGGAGAGGTCGCCTTGGTCGAACGCGAGCGTTTCCGCGAGGGCGTCGTCGAGGTAGACCTTCACCGAGAGCGCCTCGGTGTCCACCGGATGGCGCTTCACGTACGCGAGCAGGCCCGAGAGGGTCATGGCGGTCCCCTGGGTGGAATACCAGTAGCCGTCGACCTTCTTGCTCACCAGGTAGCGCATGAGGCGATCGACGTCGTCGTCCTTGGGGCTGATGCGCAGGAGCGCCTGCAGGTAGAGGCTGGTCGTGCGCGCGTCGCTGCCCATGAAGTAGTCGTCGTACCCGGTGTCCTCCGACACGTATGCGGTGGAAGGATTGATGTAGATGACCTTGGATTTCACGTCGTCGAGCACCGTCTTCGCGCGCGAGGAACCGGGCCCGTCGATCGCGACGAGCGCCATGGCGAGGAACGATCGGCCGAACGCGGTGAGGCTGTTGCGTTCCTCGTATACGGTCGCGGCATACCCGCCAAGATTTCCGGAATCCCGCTCGGCGAGCATGAACAGCACCTGCGCGCGTTCGTTCATGGACAGGCCGACGGACTTCTCGTTTCCCGGCGAGGCGAGGTAGTTGCGCAGGTATTGGTCAGCGCGGTCGAGCGCCTCGTCGGAGACGGCGTATCCCGCCTGCTGCGCCTGCGTGAGGGCCCAGAAGACGTACGCCGTGAGATGCGGGTACGCGCGATAGGCCTCGGGCCAGAACCCCCAGGCGCCGTCGGGCCGCTGGGTGGAGACGAGCTTCTTGATCGCGCCGTCCACCTTGTCGTGCGCGAGCCGGCCCAACGCGTCGTTGCCTTTGGCAAGCTTCGCCGCGACCAGCTGCTCATACGTGAGGCTGCCCAGGAGCGCGCTCGCGGTCTGCTCCGCGCATCCGTACCCGTACTTCACGAGATAGTCGATCGCGCTCACGAGCCCGGTGCCCACGTTGCTCGTGACGCTCGCCTTCACCTGCCCGACGTCCGGCAGGATGCCCTCCGGGAGCTCGATCGTCTCGGTCGCGGCGCGGCCGAACAGGTTCGAGGCGGACACGGTCTCGGCGACGGCATAGCCGCGCACCGGGAGCGTGGTCTCGAACCCGTCCTCGAATCCGCCGCCCTTCCCGGTGACGCGGACCTTCGCCTCCGAGGAGGTCATCGGCACCTGCACGGCCCAGGAAAGGGCGCGGCGCGATTTCGCCGGGAGGAACACGTTGCGCACACGCGCCCCGTCCACCGTGACCCCTTCCGCGGCAAGCTCCACGACGGCATTCAAGGCCGTATCGGTGTTGTTGAACACGGTCGCGCCGAAGGTGACCGTGTCGCCGGTACGCACGAGGCGCGGCAGGAGCGGTTCCACCATGAGGTCGCGGCGCGTGACGATCTTCGTTTCCGCGCTGCCCACCACCGTGTCCTTGGTCTCGCCGATCGCGAGCACCTGCCAGCTCGTAAGGTTGTCCGGGAGCGGGAAGCTGATCGTGGCCTTCCCGTTGCCGTCCGTCACCACGTCGGCCTTCCACAGCGCCGTGTCGAGGAAATTCCCGCGCACGGCCGGCGATTCCTCGCCGCCCTTCCCTCCGCCCCCTTCCGTGTCCGTGAAGATCTTCTTGGTGAGCTGGGTCAAGGTCTGCGCCGTGGTGACGCCGATCGACCGGGGGAACCAGAATTTCCCGAGGATGTCCTTGTCGATCGAGCCCAAGAGCGAGACGACGCGCTCGTCAACGACCGCGATCGACACCTCCGCGCTCGCGGGGGAGCCGTCGCTGCGCTTCGCGTCCACCTCGAGCGTGACCGTGTTCCCCGGGCGGTACACGGCCTTGTCCGCCTTCACGGACAGGTCGAGCGCCTTGCGCGCCGTATCCACCTGGAGGTTGGCGTAGCCGATGCGGAACTCCGGGATCCCGGTCTCGCCCCCGCCCTGCACGGCGATCACCGAGACGTACACGTTCGGGGTCATGGCGTCGTCGATGGGAATCTCGATCGTCTTCTTGTCGGAACCGAGGTCCACGACGAAGGACTTGCGGATGGTGTCGCGTTCGATCGTGACGAGCGCCTTTACCTTCTCGTACGGCAGCTGCACCACGAGCGAGGCCGTGTCGCCCACCGCGTAATCCGCCTTGTTCTGGATGACCTTCATCACGTGGTCGTCGGACACGCGCACCGAGGCGCCCCTCCCGCGCTCCACCCAGCGCGACACCGAGGCGGTGATCTCGCGGCCGCGGCGGTCGCGCGCCTTGGCCACGGCCACGTATTCGCCGTCTTTCTCCGGCACGAAAGACACGTGCGCCTTTGCCTCCGCGTCGGTCGTGAAGGGCACGCTCGCGACGAATGCGTCGTCCTTCACCCAGTCCGTGTACGGCACCCCGTCGGTCCCTTCCTTCTTCACGCTCGTCCAGCTGCGCTTGTACAGCTCCACGGTCCCCGTGGCTCCGGCAAGCGGCGTCCCGTCGGGGAAAAGGGTCACGAGGTCGAACGCCGCCGTCGGCGACTGCCAGCCGTCCGAATAATCCGAGCGGATGCCCACGTAGAAGTCCCCCTTGTGCACGTCGAACTCCCCGTTCGCGGAGACCGACCGCTGGTTCACGTCCGTGACCGTGGCCGTGAGCGCGTAGGTGGCGCTCGTCTTGTAATCGGTGAGGCTCGCGGGGACGGAAAGGACGAAGTCGCCGTTTTGGTCCAAGGTCGCCGTGCCGGTCTTCACCGTCTCGAGGTCCCCGCCCATGCGGCAGTACCAGTAACAATAGGAATCGTCGGTCTCGGTGAAGCTGTACCATTCGCCGCGCATGGGCTGGTAATACAGCGCGCGACGGGTAAGCGAGTATTCGACCGTGGCGCCCGCGAGGGCCACCCCGTAGTAGTACTCGCCGTGGATCGGGACGTTGATGACGTCGCCGGCGGTCGGGGTGCCGGAGGGCGGGGTGATCGTGACCTTGAAATCCGGACGGCGGAATTCGCGCACGTCGAACCGTCCGTAGATCGATTCGCCCTTGAGCGCCGCGGCGAACTGGTAGGAGCCGAGCGCCATGCTCGGATCGAGCTGGAACGCGCCGTTGAACGTCCCGTATTTGGAGACGGGCAGCGTCTGCCTGCCCACCTGCGTGCCGTTTGGATCGTGGAACGTGACCTCGACCTCCTTCTCGTCTGGAAGCCCGAGGATCGCGTCCACGTCCTTGCGCACGACGCCCTTGAAATACACGAGCTGATCGGGGCGGTAGATGCGGCGGTCGGTGTACAGGTAGCCGATGTCGCGGGAAAGCTTGTTCCCGTAGCTCGTGTCCAGGCCGAAGTTCCACGGGCTGATCCCGTCGTCCCACGACTGGTTCACGAAGCCGAAGTGGCCGTTCCCCTGCGCGCGGATCGCGAGATTATGGCGCTCCCCCCGCTTTACTTCTAGGGTCGCGAGTCCGTCCGCGTCGGTACGGGCATTGTCGATCTGTTCGACGGCCCCGTCTCCCACATGCTCTGGATTGTGAATGCTCGCGTCGAGCCCCTCGATACCTAACCCCGTTTTCATGTCCGTAGCCCACACGAGCACCTTTCCGGCCTTGTCGCGCTTCACGGTAAGCGCCGTGTCAGTGACGAGCAGGTAACGCGACGCCTTTCCATTGTGATACGAGAAGTTGGTCGCCCCGGGCATGGTGAGGTCGAGCCGGTACATGCCGGTCGAGACCCTGGAGCCGGCAATCTCGTCGAGGTCGACGTCGATCACCTTGTACCCGTTGAGCGGGCCGTTTGTCTCATACGTCTTCTCGCCGATCGGCTGGCAATCCGTCCCTCCCTGCTTCACGTATCCTTCAAGCGGAAGCGCGCACAGCGTGGCCTTCACCGGCTCCTTCATGTTGATCGTGCGCACCTGGTACACGCGCGGCAGGTGGCTCGCGAGCACCCCGTATGCGCTGTAGCCGGTGAGGTCCGCGCGCGCGGGATACGGATCGGTGGTGATCGTATGCGTCTGCGGATTCTCGAGCGGCTGGCCGTAGATGTCCTTCAGGCCGCGGGAGAGGGTGATCGTGTACGTGGTGGACGGCTTCCAGCGGCCATAGACGGATACGCTGCGCCCCCCTTCTCCCTTGCACCCGCGATCGTACCCGTACGTGCCGATCTCGACGTTCTCGAGCTCCGGCACGACGTTCACCCCCGTCTTGAACGTCTCCTCGTCCGCCTGGTTGTTGACGACGAACAGCACGGACCTGTCCGTCCTCTTCGTCCCGCCGGATTCCGGACAGGCCCGCAACACGCGGAACCCGAGCTCGTCGGTCGTGACCGTCTGCGACCAGGTGGCGGACAGGCCGTTCGGACCGAGTCCGCCGGTAAAATGTTCGGGGAGCACGAACGTGTAGCGCGTGCCCATGCGCAGGCCGCCCGCCTTGGTGATGAGCACCTGTTCCGGACGGTCCTTGTCGTTCACGAACGTGAACGTCGCTTTGGAGACCACGGTCTGCGCGCCCTCCGCCACGGGTTCCCCTGCGCGCGGCACGCTCTGCTCGTAGATGGTGATGGCATCGCGCACGACGGCGGCCTTCACGGGATAGTTGAAGGCAAGCGCCACGGCGGATTTCGGATGAACGCTGGTCGAATCGCTCGCGAGGCCGACGGAAAGGGCAGGCGTAGAAAAATGCCAGACGTACGCGTCGAGCAGCGACGTGCCGTCCATGAACGTGAGGCCCTTCGGGAGCGTCACCTCGTACGTGGTGGCCGGAGCCCAGCCCGTTGCCGGGACGAACTCGAACCCGCTGGTGCCGAGCCAGTGGTACGTCCCCTGCACGGCCGGCGTCATCGTGAGCAGGTCCGGCACGGCGAGGTCGCCCGTGAGCGCGCGCATGGGGCGGTCGAACAGCATGGTGAGCGTCTGCGCCGGACGCACGGTCACCCCGTTTGCCGGGGTCACGACCGACACCTCCGGGTCGTTGTTCACGAAAAACGACTGTGTGAAGGGCACCGCGAGCTTCTTGCCGAACCAGTTGCGCGCGTCCGCATCGATGTCCACCTTGAACGTGGCGCCCTTCTCAAGCGCGAACGCCGGGTCGAAGGTGAGCACGTTTCCCTGCCAGCTGAACGCTCCGGAAACGGGCGGAGTGACCTTGAAAGCGCGTTCGACCGATCGGTGCCACATCCCCTGGTCGAAGACGAACCTCCACGGAGCATTCTTATCGGCTTCGACCCGCGCGTCCGGGACCGATCCGCGCACGCTTGGGGCCGGGGAAATGTGAAAAGCGGCCAGTCCCGCGACCGCGAGGGCGGCCAGGGAAATGGCGAGAGGCTTCCGCGCGCGGCGGAAGGCCTTCGTGAGACGCTCCATACGGCGAACGTGACGGATGTTAATTACGCTGATTATTCCACGAGGCTGCGCACCTGTCTATCGGAGGGCTCGGCGAGGATGACCGCTTCCGCCTGCGTCGCGGCGTCCGGCTCGGTCCCGCCGATGAACAGCTCCGTGCGCGTCTTCTCGCAGGAGGCGGTCGCCCCTCGAGCCTCCTCGGGGCGACCCTGAGGAATCGAAGGGGTCGCGAGCAAGCCGGTCTCAAGGCAGAGGTCGCGCGAAACGAGGCCGGACACGCCGGCGCGCGCGGCGGGATCCGCGTACCGATAGCGGAACGCCATGATGTCATGCCAGATCGGGATCGCGCCGGACACGCCGCTCACGCCGTACATCGGCGAGTTGTCCGCGTTCCCGGCCCACACGCCGAGCGCGAAGTCGCTCGTGTACCCGAACGCCCAGTTATCGCGGAAATCCTTGGTCGTGCCGGTCTTCGCCGCCACAGGCTTCCCGATTTCCATCCGCGACGTCTCCCCGAAGGAGAGCGCGCGGGCCGTCTTGTCCGACAGGATGTCGGTGACGAGCGCGGCGGCTTGGCGGGCCCGGAGCCTGTCGAAGGGCTCGAACATCTCCCGCGGCGCGCTCGCCTGGACGGACACGACCGCCCCATGGCGGTCCCGCACTTCGCGCACGAACGAGAGCGGAAGCGCAGTGGTCGCGCGGGAAAGGGCGGCGTACGCGTTCGTCGCCTCCTCGAGCGTCACTTCCCCACCGCCGAGCACGATGCCGAGCCCGTAATGCTCCGGCGCTTCCGGAAATACGAGCCCGAACCGCGCGAGCGTGCCGAAAAACGCGTTCAGTCCCAGCGCGTCCACCACCTTCACCGCCGGGATATTGAGTGAGCTCCCGAGCGCGTCGCGCGCGGCCACGAGCCCGTGGAGCTTGTAGCCGTAGTTGCGCGGGACGTAGACGCCGGTGCCGGACTGGCCCTCGAGCGGGACGTCATAGCGCACCGGCGCGTCGTCGATGAGCGTGCCTGGGGTGATGATCCCGCGCATGAAGGCGGCGAAATACGCGAACGGCTTGAGCGCGGACCCGGGCTGGCGCTTGGCCGCGGCCATGTTCACGGCTCCGTCGATTCCCTCGTCCCAATAGTCCGCCCCGCCGACATAGGCGAGCACCTCGCCAGAGCCGGGATCCACCGCGACGGCCGCGGCATTCGTCACATGGCTGTCCGTCAGCTTCCCGAGCTGGCGAAAGACCGAATCTTCCGCGACGGACTGCAGCGCCGGGTCCAAGGTGGTGGTTATGGCATATCCGCCCGTGAGGAGGTCTGGGTACGTCTCGTCCAAGAGGTCGAGGACGCGAAAGACGAAATGCGGGGCGTGCAGGTCGTGTCGCGGGGCGAACGTGGCAATCGGCGCATCCGACGCTTCATCGGCCTCTTCCGACGTGATCTCGTCCAGCTCGCGCATGCGGTCGAGCACGAACTGCTGCCGTTCGCGGGCCGCGGATGGGTGGCGGATCGGATCGTAGCGCGTGGGCGCGCCGATGACGCCGGCAAGCAAGGCCGCCTCTGGAAGCGACAGGTCCGTCGCTTCCTTGTGGAAGTACTCGCGGCTGGCGGCCTGCACCCCGGACACGTTGTTCCCGAGGTACACCGAGTTCAGGTACCGCTCGAGCGTCGCGTCCTTCGCATGGGTGAGCGACCACCAGCGCGCCGCGACCAGTTCGCGCGCCTTTTGGATGACGGTGCGCGGCTCGCCGGGAAAGAACTGGTTCTTGATGATCTGCTGTTCGATCGTGCTGCCGCCGCTCACCACGCGCCCTGCGACGACGTCGTCCTTCGCGGCGCGGGCGAGCGCGAGCCAGTCGATGCCGTGATGCGCATAAAACCGCTTGTCCTCGGCCGCAAGCACGGCCTCGATAAGCCGCGGTGGCATCGCGTCGAGCGCGACCGGCGCGGCGGTTTCCTCGTCGGAAGCATTCGCCTCGTAGAGCACGGAGCCGTCGCTCGCGAGCACGGTGGTGGGCACGGGCAGCGGCGGCGCGCCCAAGGTCGGGACGACGCTCCAGAGCGCGAAGCCGAAGACGGTAGCGAGGCAGGCCACGGCAGCGGCGATCGCTTGTCTTTTCGTGAACCTGAAGCGTGACATGCCTTCCTATCTATCATTTTTTCCTGGAATTGTCTTCGGCCCATCCCTCCCCTACAATGTCCCCACTATGAAACTGGCCTCCTACGACCCCGACCTGTCCGCCGCGCTCAACCGGGAGCTTGCCCGGCAACGCGAAGGGCTTGAGATGATCCCGTCCGAGAATTTCGTTTCCGAAGCGGTGCTCGAGGCGCTCGGCTGCGTGGCCACCAACAAGTACGCGGAAGGATACGTCGGCAAGCGCTACTACGGCGGCTGCCAGTTCATCGACGAGATGGAAACGCTCGCGATCGAACGCGCGAAACTCCTGTTCGGCGCCGAACACGTGAACGTGCAGCCGCTCTCCGGCGCGCCAGCGAACCTCGCCGCGTACTCGGCGCTGCTCAAGCCCGGCGACACGATCCTTGGCATGGACCTGTCGCACGGCGGGCATCTCACCCATGGGCATCCTGTCACGTTCATGGCCGGCATCTACAACTTCATCCGCTACAAGACCACGCCGGAAGGGACGCTCGACTATGACAACCTCCGGACGATGGCACTAGAGCACAAGCCCAAGATGATCCTGGTCGGCTACAGCGCCTACTCGCGCGAGATCGATTACGCCCGGGTGAAGGCGATCGCCGACGAGGTGGGTGCGCTCACCATGGCGGACATCGCACACATCGCCGGGCTCATTGCCGCCGGTGAGATGGCGAATCCTGTTCCGTTGTTCGACATCGTCACGACGACGACGCACAAGACGCTGCGCGGCCCGCGCGGCGGGATGATCATGTGCAAGGCGATCCACCAGAAGGCCGTGGACAAGGCCGTGTTCCCGGGGCTCCAAGGCGGACCCCACGAGAACGCGATCGCGGCCAAGGCGGTGGCATTCAAGGAAGCGCTCGAGCCGTCGTTCAAGGAGTACGCCAGGCAGATCAGGAAAAACGCGAAGGTGCTCGAGGAGGAATTCCTGAATCGCGGCTACACGCTGTGCTTTGGCGGGACCGACAACCACCTGTTGCTCATCGACGTCACGCAGAAGGGCGTGACCGGCAAACAGGCGCAGCACGCCCTCGACCTCGCCGGCATCACGGTCAACAAGAACGCGATCCCCGATGACCCGCGCGGCCCCATGGATCCCTCCGGCATCCGCCTGGGCACCCCGGCCATCACCACCCGCGGCATGAAGGAGGGGGAGATGCGCCAAGTGGCGGATTGGATTGACCGCGCGCTCATGGGCTGGCAAGACGAAGCGGGACTCGCCGCGATCCGCGCCGAAGTGAAAGCGCTCACCGACCGGTTCCCGCTCTATCCGGGCATCGCCTACTGATCGGAGTGACAACCGGTTCCCGAACTGCTATCATCACGGCCGATATGGCTGTGATTTTAGATGGAAAGACGCTGGCCTCGCGCATCCGCGCGAAGGTGAAGGAACGGGTGGCGGCTTTGCCCGCGCGTCCGATTCTGGCCGTCTTCCTCGTGGGTGAGGATCCGGCGTCCAGGCTGTACGTGGATCTCAAGCAGAAGGCGTGCGAGGAAGCGGGAATCGCGTTCGAACGGCTGGCCTATCCGGCCGATGCGTCGGAGGACGAACTCGTCGTGAAGATTGGCGAGCTCAACGCGCGCCCGGACGTGACGGGGATCCTCGTCCAACTCCCCCTCCCTTCGCAGGACGCGGACAAGATCGTCGCGGCGATTGACCCGAAGAAGGACGTGGATGGGTTCCACCCAAAAAACCTGGACGCGCTGCAGTCAGGAAAACCCGGCCTCGTGCCGGCCGTGGCGCTGGGCATCGTGAAGCTCATCGACGAGGCGCATGCACCCTTGCGCGGACGATGGGCGGCGATCGTGTCTTCCCCGCTGTTCGCGAAGCCCATCGAGGCGCTGCTTGCTGAGCTCGACGTGAAAACATTCGTCGTGAATCCTGACGCGTCGGACCTCGCGGAAAAGACGAAAGCCGCCGACGTGCTGGTCGTGGCGGCTGGACGACCGGGACTCGTGCGTGCCGACGCGGTGAAGCCGGGCGCGATCGTGATCGACGTCGGCACGACGAAGGTGGACGGAAAACTCCTCGGCGACGTCGACTTCGCTTCCGTGGAACCGGTCGCGGGATTCCTCACCCCGGTCCCGGGCGGCGTGGGTCCGATGACGGTGGCGATGCTGCTCAACAACGTGGCGAAGGCCGCGCGCTCCTAAACGAGCCCTTCCGGCGTCCGCATCTTCCTGGGATGCCGCTTGGCGACGAAACCGGCGACGAGCACGGCCACGAGGTTCGCCCCCTGCCCCGAGAGCGTCTCGATCCCGAACACGTCCTGCCAGGAAACGCCGTACACCGGCTTCATGAGGAGCGCATACCCCACGAGCGTGAGCGCAATCCACATCACCCCCGTGGCGAAATGGAACGCATAGGTCTGGATCTCGAGCCCGCGGAAATACAACCAGGCGAACAGGAAGAACAGGAGGGGGCCGGCGAGCTGGGCCGCGAGGAAATAGGCGGGGAGGCCGGTCGCGACCGCCGCGACGTAGAGCATGACCGAGGCCATGAACAGGGTGGGGAACAGCCCCAACCACCACAGGAGGCTCCGGCCGGAAAGGAATGCGCGAAACTTCATAAGGAATGGAGTTCGGCGAGGATGCCGATGATGAATGATACGGCGACGAGGGCGGAGACGGCAAACGGGACGTCAAGGCACACGTGCTCGCGGCACCACCGGCTTGTGCGCATCGCCTCGTATGAGGCGATGATGAGCAACCCGGACACGCCGCCGAATACCGACCCCACGAACCCGATGATGGCGATGAAATCGCGAAGGCCGAGCAGGTAGAGCGCCGGGGCCGCGAGCGACGCGGCGAGCCAGGCATGGGTTCGTTTCACCCCGTGGTCCACGTGAAGCTGGTTCTGGAGGATGACGGCATGCGTGAGGAAGATGGAGGCGACCACCAGGGAGCCGAGCAGCGAAACGACGAGCCCGAACGACGGGCCGAGCAGCGCGATGAGCCCCGTCAGGGCCGCCGGGGTGGTCGCGCTCCCCGTGGCGGCGAGGACGGCGGCCGAAAACGCCGCGTACAGCGCGACGATGAGCAGGAGGCCGAGGCCGATCGCGTGCGGGAGCTCGCGTTCCCGGCGCGCGCCCAGCACGTCCCGCATGTCCGGGATCACGCCGCCGCCCGCCAGGGCGAAGAGCACGACCCCGTACGGCACGAATGCCTTGGCGAGATTGGCGCCCGCGAGGTTGCTCACGTGCCCCTCTGGGAGCACGGCGAGCGTGAGGAACGCGAACAGGAACAAGAGCGCCCCGACGACGACCCCTTCGACGCGCGCGGCGAGGCGCGTGCCGCGATACGACGCGGCCGCCACCGTCGCGGCGAGCGCGAACGCGCAGGCCTCTTCCGGGAGCGCGACGAGGGGCATCAGCAGCTCCTCAAGGAACCGTCCGCCCACCACCATGAACGCCAACATGGCCCCGATCACGCCGAAGGCCATGGTCATCGAGGCCAGATGTCCCCACCCGTCCCCGAGATGCTCGCGCACGTATCCGCCGAACCGGTGGCGGCCGGCGGTCTGCAGCACCAGGTCGCCGTACATGAGGTTGAGCACCAGCACGGCCGCCGCGACGACCGCGAGGGTCGTGAGGCCGATCGCGAACCCGCTTTGCGAGAACGCGAACGGCAGGCCGAACACGCCGACCCCGACGGTCCCGCCGACCATCCCCGCGACCGCGCGCCAGAACGGCAGGTTGATATGTGCCCTCCAATGCCGCATGTTGGATCTTTCCCCAAGTTTATCACACCTCATCCCCTTTCTCCCCTTCTCCCTCTTCTCCCCCTCCGCTACCATGCTCCCACCGTATGGCCGTCGAACGCCTTCCGCCGCAAAACCTCGAGGCCGAGCAATCCCTGCTCGGGTGCCTGCTCGTGGACCAGGATGCCATGATGAAAGTGGCCGACATCGTGCGGCCCGAGGATTTTTATCGGGACTCCCATCGGCTCATCTTCGACACGGTGTGCGAGCTGTACGAACGCCACGAGCCGGTCGACATCCTCACCCTCGGCAACCGTCTTGAGGAAAAAGGGCATCTGCAGCGCGTGGGCGGCCGCACCTACCTGGTGGAGCTGTCGAACACCGTGCCTACCTCGGCGCACATCGTGAACTACGCGCAGATCGTGCAGAAGAAATCCACCCTGCGCCGGCTCATCGAGGCGGCGGGCAACATCACCAAGCTCGGGTTCGAGGAGGGCGAGGACGTGGAAGCGACCCTCGACGAGGCGGAACGCACGCTGTTCCGGGTGAGCCAGAAGTTCCTCAAGAACACCTTCATCGCGATCCGGAGCGTCTTGGAGGACGCGTTCAAGCGCATCGACGAGCTGCACCGCGAGCGCGGGAAGCTGCGCGGCGTGGCTACCGGCCTCACGGACCTCGACCAGCTCACGGCCGGGCTCCAGCGCAGCGACCTCATCATCCTCGCGGCGCGCCCGAGCGTGGGCAAGACCTCGCTCGCGCTCGACATCGCCCGCAACGTGGCGGTGAAGGGAAAGGTCCCTACGGCGCTGTTCTCCTTGGAAATGTCCAAGGAACAGCTGGTGGACCGCATGATCTGCGCGGAAGCCAACATCGACCTGTGGAAGCTGCGCACGGGACGGCTCTCCGACCGCGACGACGACTTCCCGCGCATCGGACACGCGCTGGGCGTCCTGTCCGAGGCCCCCATCTACATCGACGACTCGGCCTCGCTCACCATCATGGAGCTGCGCACCAAGTGCCGGAGGCTGCAGGCCGAGCACGGCCTGGGGCTCGTCATCATCGACTACCTCCAGCTCATGGAGGGGCGCAACAAGAACAGCAACTCCGACAACCGCGTGCAGGAGGTGTCGGAAATCTCGCGCGGGCTGAAGCAGATCGCCCGCGAGCTCAACGTGCCGGTGCTCGCGCTCGCCCAGCTCTCCCGCGCCGTGGAGATGGTGAAGCCCGCCATCCCGCGCCTCTCCCACCTGCGCGACTCCGGCTCCATCGAGCAGGATGCCGACGTGGTGCTGTTCATCTATAGGAAGAGCGCGGACCGCAACTACCAGATCGACGAGCTCACGCCGGAGGAGAAGACCCTGGCCGAGATCCACATCGCCAAGCACCGCAACGGCCCCACCGGCATGGTGCGCCTGTTCTTCGACATCCAGCGCACCAGCTTCAAGAACCTCGACCGCCGCGGAGGGGATTTCAACGCGGCACCTGCCAAGGCGTTGGCTGCCGCAGGCCCGCCCCCGGCCCAAAGCCACGGCGCGGGAGGACCGCCCCCCGTGGACCCGAATCCTTCAGGAATCTGAAGGGGTAGTACGTAGGTGGTAGGGGGTAGCATCGACTGTTGTCTAAAGACATTTTCCACGCTACCCTTCAACCCTACGCACTACGCACTACCAACTACCCCCTTTCGATATGTTCAACAAGATCAAGGCCGTCAAGAACCTCCGCGACCAGGCGAAAATCATGCAGAACGCCCTCGAGGAAGTCGTCGCCGAGGGCGAGGCCGGCTGGGGCAAGGTGAAGGTGAAGCTGAACGGCAACCAGCGCATCCTCGACATCGAGATCGCCGACGAGCTCATGGCCGACAAGTCCAAACTGGTGGAGCTCCTCAAGGAGGCGTTCGCCGACGCCGTGAAGAAGCTGCAGAA
Source organism: Patescibacteria group bacterium (assembly GCA_004297215.1). Classification (NCBI taxonomy): domain Bacteria; species Patescibacteria group bacterium. Next base: position 85,390 of record SCUM01000001.1, on the reverse strand, counting down.
GCAGCTCGCCGGCAGGATGAAGGACATGGGCGGGCTCCAAGAAGCGATGAAGCAGCTGGGGATGTAACATGCGCCGCTTCCCCGAACCCATCGCGAACGCCGTCGCGGCGTTCGCGCGCCTCCCCGGCGTGGGGCCGAAGACGGCCCTGCGGTTCGTGTACTATCTTCTGAAGCTTCCGAAGGGCGACCTGTCCATGATGGCCGGGGCGATCGTGCGCCTGGGCGAACGCGTGAAGACCTGCGGCGCCTGTTTCTCGTACGGCGAATCCGAGGGATGCGAGATCTGCACGGACAACAGACGCGACCGAAGCCTCCTGTGCGTGGTCGAGGAGTCGCGCGACATCGCCACGATGGAATCCACCGGCGCCTACCGCGGGCTCTACCTCGTGCTCGGCGGGGTGCTCAATCCCATCGAAGGGATCACGCCCGACGTGCTGCGCATCGCGGACCTGGAACAGCGCCTCGCCGCGAATCCGGACATCGTCGAGGTGATATTGGCGCTCTCCCCCACCATCCAGGGGGAAACCACCATGCTATACTTGGCCAAGAAACTTTCCCCGCTCGGCCGCCGGGTGACGCGCCTCGCCCGCGGCCTGCCCATGGGCGCCAGCCTCGAATACGCCGACGAGGTGACGCTCGGTGACGCGTTAAAAGGCCGCCGTGACGCCTAGCCTATGGAACTCGTCCCCGCGCTCATCACCATCGCCGGCCTCGTGCTGTTCGAGACGGTCAGCTCCATCGACAACGCCATCATCAACGCCGAGGTGCTGCACGGCATGGGGCAACGCGCCCGAAAATGGTTCCTGTTCTGGGGACTCATCTTCGCGGTGTTCGCCGTGCGCGGCCTGCTGCCGTGGCTCATCGTGTGGGCCGTGACCCCGTCGCTCGGCCCCGTCGGCGCGCTCACGGCCACCTTCTCCAACGACCCGAGCGTGCATGCGGCGATCGAACTGTCAGCCCCCATCCTGCTCGCCGGAGGCGGGACGTTCCTGTTGTTCCTGTTCTTCCACTGGCTGTTCCTCGAAAAGAAGACGTTCGGGCTCCCCGGTGAGCACTTCTTCTCCCGCCAGGGAATCTGGTTCTACGCCGTCGTGTCGATCCTCCTCACCCTCATCGTGTGGTTCGGGCTTAAGGAGAATCCGGTGATGGCCTTCGGAGCGGTCGTCGGTTCCACGGCGTTCTTCATCACCCACGGCTTCAAGCAGAACGCGGAACAGGCCGAGGCGCAGCTCACCAAGTCCCACCTTTCCGACCTGTCGAAGATCCTCTACCTGGAAGTGATAGACATGACCTTCTCCATCGACGGCGTGCTTGGAGCCTTCGCTTTCACCCTCTCTGTACCGCTCATCCTGATCGGCAACGGCATCGGCGCGTACGTGGTGCGCGAGTTCACCATCCGCAACGTGGAAAAGATCAAGAAATACGTGTTCCTCAAGAACGGCGCGATGTACTCCATCCTCGGCCTGTCCGTCGTCATGCTCCTCGACGCCTTCGGCGTCCACGTGCCAAGCTGGGTATCCCCGGTGATGACCTTCGCGGTCGTAGGCTACTTCTTCATGAAGTCGAAAAACCACAAGCCGCTGCTCGTCGCCTGACTTTTCCACAGGGAGACCGTTGACGAAAACCAAAACTTCTGATAGATTATGAATAACCAGCGAGGGTAACCTCCAAATCTGGGTGTCAACAAAACGACCTACCATCTTTGATGGGGGTCGTTTTGTATGTTCCCCGGGCAGGAACGGAAACGTTCCAGGGGCCGTGGAGGCGACACTCATGTCGTCCTGAGGAGGCCTCAGCCGACGAAGGATCATCTATGGCACACGACAGACAATACGCCGTCTACATCCTGACAAATGTCACCAACCACGTGCTCTATACCGGTGTCACGAACAATCTTGCTCGTCGTGTATACGAACATCATCAGAAGTTCGTGAAAGGGTTTACGGCAAAATACAATGTCACGAAGCTCGTCTACTTCGAGGCGTTCTCCGGCGCTTACGAAGCGATCACCAGGGAGAAGCAGATAAAGGGATGGGTCCGCAGGAAGAAGATCGCCCTTATCGATTCGGTGAATCCCATCTGGGCGGATGTCAGCGGAAATCTGCACTAACAATCCCATCCTTCATTGTCATCCTGAGTCTGGACCGCTGACGAAGGATCCACGACGAGCGACCTCCAGACGGTCATTCCCAAATGAAATATCTGGCGGCCTCCAGACCAGGGTCCTTCACTCCGGCCTGAGGGCCTCCGTTCAGGATGACAGTGAGGTGCCAGTTCGAATCCCGTCGGCTCCACCATGCCCGGGACCGACAAACCCCGCCTCACAAGGGCGGGGTTTGGTATGCGTCGCGACTTACGCGGAAATCTTCTCAATTTTCAGCTTGGTGAACGGCTGGCGGTGGCCCACATGGCGACGATAGCGGGACTTCGGCTTGTACTTCACGACAAGCACCTTTTCGCCACGACCGTGCTCGAGCACCGTGGCGGTGACCTTGCCGGCCATAGGCTTGCCCACCTTCGCGTTCTTTCCGTCCTCGTCGGACACGAGGAGGGTCGTGAGCTCGAGCGTGGAACCCACCGGGTTCTCCTCGAGCCATTCGGCGACCAGTTCCTCCCCCTCCCGGACCACGTACTGCTTTCCGCCAGTCTTTACGACAGCGATCATATCTTGCGCTCGCGGCTTCGGCTCCCAAGGGCTTATCGCCTGCGATCTCTTATGTCGCAGCCATTAGCTGTTAGCCGTTAGCCGTTAGCTAAAGGCTAATGGCTGAAGGCTAGAGGCTGCGATTTCTGCCCGAAGATTAGCGTGCCGGCAGCAGGATGTCAAGCGTGGCTCCTTCGACGATGCCATGGGACTTGGCATACCCAGCCGGGAGCTCCAAGACCTTGTCCGCCGGGGCCGTGGGCATGCGGATGACGAGCTGATGCATGCGGTCGAATGGCACGTCCGGCAGCACGGTCACCACCTTGTCGCCGTCGAGCCAGACGATGTCGATCGAAAACTTCATCCCCTTCATCCAGAACCCGTGAGCGGCCTTCGTATCGAAAAGGAACAGCATTCCCTTCCCCTCTTCGAGACGGTCGCGTCCCGACAAACCCTGGGCGCGGGCCGTGGGAGTGTCCATGACCTCGGCCGTGACATGGCTCCCGTCCGGCAAGGTCATCGAGGCAAGGCCAGAGGACGCGGCAGGGACGCGAACCCTGGTCGCGAAGAACACGAGCATGACGATCAGGATGGCGATGGCGAGGATGAGCCTAATCATGTGACGTGCGTTCGCGCGCGACCAGGAAGGCGGCCAGGAAGAGCATGAGTCCAAACAGCGCGAGCATGGCAAGCAGCTTTTCGCGGCTCTGCAAGAACAGCGCGGCCGAACCGAACGCAGCGGCAACGAGCGTATAGCCAGCGACGACCTGGCCGCTCGTCCATCCGAGCGCGAGCAGGCGGTGATGCAGGTGCTTGCGATCGCCCTTGAACACGTTTTTTACTCCCCCAGACTTCCAACGACGAAGGATCACCCACGCCACGTCCATGATGGGAATGCCGAGCACGAGCGCGGCCGTGGCGATCTTCCCCCCGGAAATCACCGCGAGCGTGCCGATGAGGTACCCGACGAACGTGCTCCCCCCTTCGCCGAGGAAAATGGCGGCGGGTGGGACGTTCCAAAACAGGAACCCGGCCAGCGCCCCGATCCCGATTGCGGCGAACAAGGCGACATCGGGCTGGAAGTACGCGACCGTGAGCGCGAGCGACATCACCATGAACGCGCCGACCGACGAGACCGAGGTCGCGAGCCCGTCGAGCCCGTCCAGGAACTTCGTCGTGTACATCGCCCCCATGAGCCAGGCGAAGACGAGGACGTGCGATTGCCAGGGGGCGAGCTCGATCACGCCTCCGAAAGGGTTCGTCAATTTCTCGACCTGGATTCCCGAAGCGATCGCGATGAGCGCGGCGATGATCGGGGCGACCACGGCCAGGCGCGGCGACAGGCGGTGCTTGTCGTCGAGATAGCCGCCGACCATGAGTATCAGTCCGCCGATCAGGAACCCGACATAGTGGCGCGTCGTGATGAGCCCGCCCGTGAGCTGGTCGCCCGAAAGGAGCAGGATATCCACGCAGACGGTGACCGCGACGAACACGGCTATGCCTCCCAAAAGCGGCACGGCCTTCGCGTGCGTCCGGCGTTCTCCGTCCGGCCGGTCCACGACCCCCCACTTCGGCACGATCAAAACCAACAGCCGCGTCGCGAAAAACGACACGGCCAGGGCGATCAGCATCCAAGAAATGATGACCGGTGTCACAGGGCGGCGGCTTGTTCGATATCGATCTGTCCGCCCGGCTTCAGCACGATGGTGTCGCGACGCCGGACGCGTCCTTCAAGTAAGGCCTTCGCGATGGCATTGTCAACCTCCTCCTGGATGACCCGGCGCAGCGGACGCGCGCCGAAGAGCGGATCGAACCCCTTCTGGGCGAGCTCCGCCACGGCCTCGTCGGTCGCCCGGAACGCGATGCCTTTGGGTTCGAGCCGCGCGGACACGGCGCCGATCAGCAGATAGGCGATCTGCAGCACCTCGTCCTTCGTGAGCGGCTTGAACACGATCACCCCGTCGAAGCGGTTGAGCAGCTCCGGCCGGTAGATGCCGCGCAGTTCCTGCTCCATGAGCCGTGTGCGGATCTCCGGCAGCGGTTTCCCTTCTGCCACGGCCTGCTGCACGTAGGACGTGCCGGCGTTGCTGGTCGCCACGATGATGCAGTTGGTGAAATCGACCGTCCGCCCGGAAGCGTCGGTGAGCCTGCCGTCGTCGAACACCTGCAGGAACAGGTTCAGGATGTCCGGATGTGCCTTCTCGAACTCGTCGAGCAGCAGGATGGCGAAGGGGCGGCGGCGCACGGCCTCGGTGAGCAGGCCGCTCGGGTTATTCACGTTGCCGATGAGCCGCTCGACGCTCCCTTGTTCCTGATACTCGCTCATGTCGAAGCGCAACATGGCGTCTTCCGCGCCGAAATACGTGGCCGCGATCGCCTTGGCGAGTTCGGTCTTGCCCACGCCCGTGGGGCCGAGGAACAGGAACGCGGCGATCGGACGCGTGTCGGAGCGCAGCTCGGTGCGCGCGCGGCGCAGCGCGGCGGCCACGGATTTCACCGCCTCGTCCTGGCCGATCACCCGCTCGTGCAGGCGCTTCTCCATGGTGAGCAGCGTCTGCGTCTCGTCCTTGGCCACGGCCCCGAGCGGGACGCCGGTCTTTTCGGCGATGATGGCCTCCACGTCCTCGCCGGTCACCCGCGCCCCTTCCCCGCCCGCCTTCGCCGCGGCCTGCGCGGCTTCGCGGCATACGCCGATCGCCTTGGCCGGCAGGTACTGCTCGTGCATGTAGCGGTCGGAAAGCTTCACGGCCTTCTCCACGGCTTCATACGTGAACAGCACCTTGTGCTCGTACTCGATGGCGCCCACCTTGGACTCCAGGATATGGATGGCGTCGTCCTCCCCGGGCTCGGGCACGTCCACCTTCTCGAACAGGCGGCCGAGCGGGGAACGCTCCATCGCCGCGTACTCGCGCGTATCCGTCGTCGCGATCGCGTATGCGACGCCGCGCGAAAGCGCGTCGGCGAGCAATGGCTCGACCGGCGTGCCGGAGACCAAGTGGAGGTCCGGGATGGCGAGCACGATGTTCTTCGCGCGCGAAACCTCGACGAGCACGGTGAGGAGCCTCTCTTGCGCCTCCTCGGCCGAGACGCCGGAAAGCAGGTGGGGCAAGGAGAGGCTCACCAGCCGGCGGTCTTGCAAGACCTTCGGCACGCGCTCCTCCACCATGCGCTGCGCGATCCCGGCGAGCAGCGTGGCACGTCCCGTGCCGTCGGGCCCCACGAGCAGCACGCTGCGGCGCGCCCCTTCGATCACCCGGAAGACGGATTCCATCTCGCGGTCGCGTCCCACGAGCATCGGCAGGGCGCCTTGCACCGCGAGCGTCGTCAGGTCTTCGGAGAACGCGTCGAGCGCCGGGGTGGCCACCGAGGTCATGGCGCGGTTCATGGCGCCCGTGGGCTTGTGCGAGGCCGCGCCGCGGAACCGCTGATAGCGTTCGCGCATCTTCCCGTCGATGCGCAGCCACTCCACCGCGTTCTCGAACCGGCGCTCGTCCACCTTGAGGTCGAACAGGAGCTCCTTGAGGAAGGGGTCACGCGCGTACGCCTCGCGCAGCACCTCCACCGGGGACACGAGCGCGCGGTCCTGCCCGTGCGCGTTCACGAACGCCGCCACGAGCGCCTCCTCGGCCGCCGCGGACATCCTCGGGGGGCGGCCCAGCTGCTGGGATTGCAGCCGGCGCCCGAGCGGTTCCTTGAGCGCGTCGAAGCCGACGCCCAGGCGCATGAACACGAGCGACGCCTCTCCCGCGGCGAGCGTCCCCACGAACAGGTGCAGCGGAAGGATCTCGGCATGCCCGTACCGCTCGGCGAGCGCATACGCGTCTTCCACGGCCTTACGCGCGTCGACCGAATACAGCGCCGCCACGTTCATCGGCTTTGGCTGCGGGAGCGCGGGCTCGAGCGCGGGCAGGGTCGCGTCCTTCGCCTGGCGCGGCATGGCCACGTGCCGGCGGCTCGCGTCTTCAAGGCGATAATAGACGAAACAGGCGCCCAAGAGCGTGCACGACGCGAAGAGGCCGAACATCGAGGGCGAGAGCAGGCTCGTCGGCCTGACGAAGGAATAGAGCAGGATCGAAGTCGCGAGCGCGCACACGGAAACGAAGAACGCGACCAGGTTCACCGCGGTCATGGAGGCGTTGCGCGCCTTGCGCAACGCGATGGACGCGACGTCCACGCGCTCGCTCCAGGCGAACGACGCGTCACCGATGCGCGCCATCACCCTCGGTTCGCCCTGCGTCTCCTTGAGGAACGGGCCGTCCATATCAGGAAATGAACCACCCAAGGCCGTTATACAGGATGCCGATGATTGAAAGCGGCAGGGCTAGGAGGTGGACGAAGAACATCACGATGCCGGTGGTCCCCCAGGCAAGCACGCCCACGCCGCGGAACGCGAGCACGCCCAGGCGCACCACGAACGACACCAGCTTCCCCGAGAGTTCGGTCTCGCCGTACATGGGGACGAACAGGTTCTTGAGCCACACCGTGAACCCGATGGCGCGGTTCGCGCTCGCGAACGCGCCCATCGCCCCGCGCGCGGCGATCATGAGTCCGCGCGTATACCACCACACCGGAAACAGGACGATCCCCCCGATGAGGTCGCCGAAGAAATACCTGGCCGCGAGGCCCGCGGTGGATTGGGCCATACCGCCCCTATTCTAGCACGGAACGCAGCTCCTCCATAAGCCGCAGGTAGAACCGCAGGTTGTGGATAGTCGCAAGATGCTGTGCTACGGGTTCGCCGACGGCGAAGAGGTGGCGTAGGTACGCTCGGCTCACGGTCGCGCATGTCTCGCAGTCGCAGTATGGGTCGAGCTTGCCATGGTCGAAGGCATATTTCTCGGCCGTGGCGTTCACCTTGTCATAGAAATCGGTCGGGCACGACGCCCAATCGATCGCCTTCGGGTCGCGGTTCCAGGTGAACAGCGTGCCGTGGCGGGCGTTACGCGTCGGCAACACGCAGTCGAACATGTCCACGCCAGCAAAGACGTTGCGGACGATTTCTTCAGGCATCCCGCCGCCCATGAAATAGCGCGGCTTGTCTTCGGGAAGGATCCTGCAAACATGTTCGACCATCCGGTACATGTCTTCACGTGTCTCGCCGACCGACAGGCCACCGATGGCGTAACCTTCGAACCCGATCTCTTTCAGTCCCTCGGCCGATCGCGTCCGTAGGTCCTCATGCGTGCCGCCCTGCACGATACCGAACAGATCCTGGCGAGCTACCCCTCCCCTTGGTAAGGGGAGGGCATGGGTGGGGTCTGTGAAGTCGAAAGCGACACGAGATCGTCGCGCCCACCGCAACGAACGCTCCATCGCGTCCTCGAACCGTTCCTTGGTGGACTGCCCGTGTGCCACGTCGTCGAACTGCATCACGATGTCGGAGCCGATGGCGCGCTGCATTTCCATGGACGATTCCGGAGTGATCGTCACCCTTGCCCCGTCGATGTGCGACTGGAACTCCACGCCGTCCTCCCCGGTCTTGTTGAGCTTCGACAGGCTGAACACCTGGAACCCGCCCGAATCCGTGAGAATCGGTTTGTCCCAATTCATGAGCTTGTGCGACCCGCCGAGCTTCTTCATCCCCTCAAGGCCCGGACGAAGCAACAGATGGTAGGTGTTGTTCAAGATGATCTGCGCGCCCAGCCCCTTCACCTCGGGGAGCGTGATGCTTTTCACCGCCCCGCGCGTGGCAATCGGCATGAACACCGGCGTCTCTACGACGCCATGCGGAAGGGTCAGTCGGCCACGACGCGCGCGACCGGTTTTCTTTAGGAGTTCGAACATAGCTGACTCCGAAGCCTAAACGAAGAAACCCGCGCGGTCAACGCGCGGGTCATTCCTCCACTTCCGGCAGGTACCCGCCTGACTGCAGGTCCCACAGATTCTTGTACGTCCCCTTCCGGGCGATGAGCTGCGCATGCGTTCCCTGGTCCACGATCTTGCCGCGCTCCATCACCACGATGCGGTCCATTTCCATGATCGTGGACAGGCGGTGGGCGATGACGATCACGGTCTTGTCACGCATGGCCTCGTGCAGAGCCTCCTTGATGAGCGCTTCGGAAGCGGAGTCGAGACTGGATGTCGCCTCGTCGAGCACGAGGATGGGCGCGTCGGCAACCAGGGCGCGCGCGATCGCGACACGTTGGCGTTCACCGCCGGACAATTTCACGCCACGGTCGCCCACGAGCGAATCGTACCCGTCAGGCAGCGCCTTGATGAAGTCATGGCACCGCGCGCGCTTGGCCGCCGCCTCGATTTCCTTCATGGACGCCTTCGGTCGTGCATAGCGGATGTTGTCCAGGATGGTCCGATGGAACAGCACCGGATCCTGCGGCACGAGCGCAAGCGAACGACGCAGACTTTCCTGCGTCACCTTCGACACGTCCTGCCCGTCGATCGAGACGCTCCCCTTCTGCGGGTCGTAGAACCGATAGATCATCTTCACCATCGTGCTCTTCCCCGCTCCCGAAGGACCGACGAACGCCACTTTCTCTCCAGGCTTGATGTCGAGATCGATCCCAGCGAGCACGTTGCGTCCGCCCTTGTAATTAAAACGAACGCCCTCGAACGAGATAGCGCCGGCGGCGACGCGCAACGGTTTGGCGTCGGGAACGTCGAGGATGTCTGGATCCTCAAGGAGCCATGAGGCGGCGGGCGCGGCCTCGGACAGAATGCTTGGCAGCTGGCGGAACATGCGCGTCTGGCCGGACAGGTAGTAGAACAGCATCGCGAGGTATCCCTGCACCAGCACCACGTCCCCGACCGTCGCGTGTCCTGAAGCCCAGGCGCGAAGGACCATGAACATGAGCGTCCCCTGCAGCGAGAAGAACAGCGCGTCTTGCAACCCCCACATCCATTCCTCCCGCAGGTCCTGCTTCTCTTTCGCCTCCCGGAAACGGCCGAGGGAAGCGCGCATTTCCTTTTCTTCCTGCCGTTCCCGGGCGAAAACCTTCGTCGTCAGGACGTTCCCGACCGCGTCCGCGAGCAACCCTCCGGCCTCGGAACGGCGATCGATGACGACTTTGCGCCTTGAGCGGGTGGTAGCGGCCACGCGATATTGGACATAGGTCGTGACGAACGCCCACGCGAGGAACCCGGCCGCGAACCACAAGGATTGACGTGCGAGCGCGAGCGCGAACGAGACGACAAAGATGACCGTGGCCATCATCTGGTTGACCGTCATGTTCAGCAGCTGCTCGATCGCGCTTCCGAAACTTTCGACGTGATGAACCAGGCGTCCGCTCTGCGCATCGCCGAAGAACCCGGCTGAACGTATGGACAGACGCGTGAACACCCGGGCGATCCCCGCCGTCCTTGCACGTGTCACGACGTGCAGCTCGACCGTATTGGCGACGCGCCAGCCGATCCATGAGGCCACGAGCAGCCCGACGAGCGCGAAGAACGGGAAACGCACCGCCTCCCACGACGGCTGTCCGGCGGACGCCAGCGAATCGATCAGCCATCTGATAGTCAACGGCTGAGCCAGGCCGAGCGACACCGGAATGGCCGCGGATATGAATACGGCGACGATCCTCCATCGCATCGGCTTCAACTCCCCGAGGATCGCTCCCACGGTTTTCCTCCACGTCTGCTCCTCCATAGTTCACGCCATTCTACCATGAACGAAAATTCGGTACCGATACGATACCGACACCCCGTCATTGCGAGGAGGCCTCAGCCGACGAAGCAATCTCGTCGACCGCGAATGGACGGGATTGCTTCGTCGCTTGGACGGCAGGCTCCTCGCAATGACGGGGGACTATTCCTTCAGATCCAACTCCTCCAGCAGCTTCCTCTGCTCCTTCGACAGTTTCGTGGGGGTGACCACTTCGACCGTCACGATCTGATCACCACGCCCTCGCCGTCCGCCAATTCCCTTACCGCGCAAGCGGAACTGCGTGCCGCCCTGGGTGCCAGGCGGGATGGTGAGCTCGACCGTGCCATCAAGCGTCTGGGCGTCGATCTTCGCGCCGAGAGCCGCCTGCGTGAATCCGATCTTTTCCTGCGAGAACAGCGTGTCCCCTTCGCGCTCGAAACGCCTGTCGGGTTCCACGTGGATGCGGATGTGCAGGTCGCCGGGTTGACCGCCCCTGGTCGCTTCGCCTTCGCCGCGTACGCGCAGGGTGGCGCCGTCCTCCACGCCGGCGGGGATTTCGACCGTGAGCGTCTTCTGCGCCCTGTCGAGCCCGGTGCTGGAGCACGTCGTGCATTTCTTTTCGGGAATCTCCCCGTCGCCGTGACATGGGCCGCAGGCCGATTTGGTTTGGATGTTCCCGAGAATCGTCCGTTGCATGTGCACCTTCACGCCTTTACCGGCGCACTCGTCGCACGTCTTCATCTTCCCGCCCGGCTCGCCGCCGGTTCCGCCGCAGCGTTCGCACGAAAGTGTGCGCGTGAGGGTGAACGCGCGCTCGACGCCGAACGCCGCGTCCTTGAACGAAAGCTCCGCGTCCACGCGCACGTCGGCCCCGCGTCGTTGGCGGTTGCCGCCGAAGCCGAACATGTCGCCGAACATCTCGCCCAGGTCGACGCCGCCGCCCTGTTGGAATCCCGAAAAATCGTATCCGCCGAACGGGCTGCCGCCGTTTCCGCCGTTCTCAAATGCGGCCGAGCCGAACTGGTCGTACTTCTGTCGCTTCTCCGCATCGCCAAGCACCTGGTAGGCCGCATTGATCTCCTTGAACTTCTCCGCGTTCCCGCCAGGTTTGTCCGGGTGATACTGGTGCGCGAGTTTCCTGAAGGCGGCCTTCACCTCGTCCGCGGAAGCGGACTTGGAAACGCCCAGAAGCTGGTAGTAGTCGTGGGGCACAAAGGTTGTAAAGGTTTGAAAGGTGGTAAAGGTGTTGGAAATATTTTTTAAAAAGATATTCCTACACATTTACCACCCTTACCACCTTTACCACTTTTTTAATGATGCTCCCCGCCTCCGAACACGCCGAACGTGACCGCCGCGAGGAACGCGAGGAACGCGAGGATGGCGATCGCGTCGATCACCCGGACCAGGTCGATATCCACACCTATTCCTCGTCAGACCCTGAGCCTGTCGCCCTTCGAGGATCCTCAGGGCGACCCTGACCGTCTGGAGGGGTCGAAGGGTTCTTTTCCTTGAACTCCGCATCGATCGGCTCATCAGCCGCCTTCTCGCCTGAGGCCTTGTCCGCCTCTTTCGCCTGCGCATCCTTGTACATCTTCGCCCCCACCTTCTGCGCGACGTTCGTGAGCTCATCCGCGGCTTTCTTGATGGCCTCGTGGTCGTCGCCGTCCTTCACCTTCTTGAGCGCCTCGATCTTATCCTCGACCTCCTTCTTTTCCTCGGCCGTGATCCTTGCCTGCCCTGAGCTTGTCGAAGGGTCGCCGGCGTCCTTGAGCATCTTCTCGGACGTATAGATCATCGTCTCGGCCAGGTTCTTGTGCTCGATCTGTTCCTTCTTCTTCTTGTCCTCCTCCGCATGAAGCTCAGCGTCCTTCTTCATGCGTTCGATCTCGTCCTTGGAAAGTCCCGTCGAGGCGGTGATGGTGATGCTCTGCGACTTGTTGGTGGCCTTATCGGTAGCCGACACGGACAGGATACCATTGGCATCGATGTCGAATTTCACTTCCACCTGCGGCACGCCGCGCGGGGCCGGAGGGATGTCGTTCAGCATGAAGCGCCCGAGCGTCTTATTATCGGCCGCCATCTGGCGCTCGCCCTGCAGCACGTGGATTTCCACGCTGGGCTGGCTGTCGGCGGCGGTCGAAAAGACCTGCGACTTGCTCGTGGGGATCGTGGTGTTGCGCTCGATGAGCTTGGTCATCACCCCGCCAAGCGTCTCGATGCCCACGGAGAGCGGCGTCACGTCAAGGAGCAGCACGTCCTTCACTTCGCCCTGCAAGACGCCGGCCTGCACCGCGGCGCCGACCGCGACCACTTCGTCCGGGTTCACGGACACGTTTGGCTTCTTGCCGAAGTAATCCTCGACAGCCTTGAGCACGAGCGGCATGCGGGTCATTCCGCCAACCATGACGATTTCCTGGATGGCACCCTTGTCGAGCTTCGAGTCCGCGAGCGCCTTCTTCACCGGCTCAAGCGTCTTCATCACCAGGTCATGGCAGAGTTCTTCGAGCTTCGAGCGGGTCAGGGTCAGGACAAGATGCTTCGGCCCTTCCGCGCCGCTCGTGATGAACGGCTGGTTGATTTCCGTCTGCGCGGCCGTGGACAGCTCGATCTTGGCGCGCTCCGCCGCGTCCTTGATGCGCTGCATGGCAAGCGCGTCCTTCCCAAGGTCCACCCCTTCCTGCTTCTTGAACTCGGCGAGGATCCAGTCGATCACCACGCGGTCGAAGTCGTCGCCGCCCAGGTGCGTGTCGCCGTTGGTCGCCTTCACCTCCACGGTGTCGGGACTCACCTCGAGCACGGACACGTCAAACGTGCCGCCGCCCAGGTCGTACACGAGGATCTTTTGACCGACCTTCTTGTCGAACCCGTACGCGAGCGCCGCCGCCGTGGGCTCGTTCACGATGCGAAGCACTTTGAGTCCGGCAATCTCCCCGGCGACCTTCGTCGCCTGGCGCTGCGCGTCGTCGAAGTACGCCGGGACCGTGATGACGGCCTCCGTCACCTTCTCGCCCAGCTTCTCCTCGGCGTCCGCCTTGAGCTTGGCAAGCACCATCGCGGAAATCTCTTCCGGCGTGTGCTCCTTGCCGCCCAGCAACACCGCGACGCCCTCCCCCTTCTTCACGATCCTGTACGGCATCACCTTCATGTCGCGCGCCACTTCCGCGTCGTCAAACCGGCGGCCGATGAGGCGCTTGATCGAGTAGAGCGTGTTTTCCGGATTCGTCACGGCCTGGCGCTTGGCCGAAGTGCCGACGACGCGCTCGCCCGACTTAGACACCGCGATGATGGACGGCGTGGTGCGCAGCCCTTCCTTGTTTTCCAAAACTTTCGGCTGGCCCCCTTCCATGATGGCCATGCACGAGTTGGTGGTGCCGAGGTCTATTCCGAGGATCTTTGACATAGGTTTATTCATTGCTATTCACGATGACTGAAGCCGGACGAATGACGCGTTCACCGATCTTCCATCCCTTACGGAGCACTTCCACGATGACGTTCGGCGCCTTCCCCTCCTCCCTACGGCTCCCAGCGGACTCATGCTTCGTCGGGTCGAACGCTTCGCCTATTTCGCCGAACGGTTCGACGCCCATCGACTTCATCGCCTCCTCAAGTTCGCGGCGGATGTGGAGGATGCCCTGGAGCCAGCCTTTGGCCTTTTCGTCGATCTCTGGGGTGAAGCGGATCGCTGCGTCGAAGTGCTCAAGTGCGGGAAGGAACTCCTCGGCAGCCGCTTCCATCGCGTCGCGTCGCATCTCGCCGCGTTCGCGCGCCATGTCCTTTTTCAGGTTGTCGTAATCGGCCAGAGCGCGTTTCCATCCCGCGAGGTACTCAGCGGTCTTGTCCGCTCCTTCGGCCTGCGGCCTGCGGCCTTCAACGCCTGCGGCCTCGTCTTGTTTCTCTTCGTCATTCATATCATTCCCGTTCATCAAGCAATTCCTTCGCCTGCTCCAACAGCGCGATGTTGCGCCCGTAGTCCATGCGCATGGGGCCCACGAGGCCGAGAATCGCGATATGTCCGCTCGGAAGGCGGAATTTGACCATGACGCTCGCCATGTCCTTCCCGAACGGATTCTCGCGACCGATCATCACGCGTGGCTGTTGAGGGACGTTGTCGAAGATGTCACGCACGATCAGGTCGAACCGGTCCACCATGAGCGACAGCGCACGCACGACCTCCAGGTCGCCGAAATCCGGCTTGGACATGAGGTTGCCGACGCCGGCGTAGTAGCTCGAGCTCCGGTCGAACGCGGCGATCACCATCTCCCCCGAAAGCTCCGAGAGCGTCTTTGCGAGCATGTGCACCGTATTCTCGTCGCCTTCCTCGTCGCGCACCGCCTTCTTCATCTCCCGTCCGGCATCTCTCTCCTCCCCCGATGCCTTTCCTTCCACGAAATGCCGCAGGTAGTAGACGAACGCCTTCTCGGTGGGCACGCGCCCGGCGCTCGTGTGCGGCGCGCGCAGGTAGCCCGCTTCCTCGAGCGCGGCCATGTCGTTGCGCACCGTGGCCGGCGAGCATTCGAGGCGATGCTTGTCGCACAGCGCGCGGCTGCCCACGGGTTCGGCCGTGGCGATGTATTCCTCGACCACGAGCTTGAGGATGGATTCCTGCCGGGCGTCCATAATCAAAACGATTAGCACTCCCTATTGTAGAGTGCTAACCGGGGAGGGTCAAGGGCCTATCTGCCGAGCAGACGATCCAACCACCCTTTCTTCTTCGGGACCTCCTTCGGGACCTCCTTCGGGACCTCCTGACGCCGGATCACCTGGGTCGGGATGTCCTGCTGCCGCGGCGCTTGGGCCTCGGATCCAGCCTCGCCCAAGGAGAACTCTCGCGCGTAGGACTTGGGATCCGGCTGATTCGCGATCTGGTCGCGTATGGACTGTTCCATGGCCGAATCCTTCGCCGCGCGCGCGCGTTCGGCCTCCTCCGCCAGCTGCCGTACCTGCTCATCCCCGCTCGCCCGTATCGCCTCGACGTTTACCCCATGGCTCTTCGCCTCCTCCTGAATTGCCTTGACCTTTTCGGGCGAAATTACGATCGCTTCGTGGAACTCCGGCCCTCGTCGTTCATTCATATGCGGACATGGTAAATCGGGCTCCGGCGGCGCGCAAGGGAGCGATTGACCTTGCCTGCCCGGCATGATTGGATGGGTCGGCACACGCTCATTCAGAAAGGGGGTCGGCATGGCCGACGAGCAATCCGATGGGACGGTGTTCCACGAGCCCAGGAAGCCCGAAGCGGCGGACGGGTCGGCGGGGCCGTCCAACGGCCTCGCCAAGAAAGCCGAGGGGGCCGACGCGAAACCGGGCGTGCGGCCGGACATGTCGTTGTTCGAGCACTATCACGCGAACGAGACGCGCAAGCGGCTCGGGCTGTACGGCGTCGCCGGCGTCGTCGTGGGCGCGATCGCGTTCGAGATCGCAAGATGGACGGGGCCGCTCATCCCGGAATGGGCCGGCGTCCCCTTGGGGTTCCTGATCGCCCTTCCCGCCTGGAAGGCGTCCAAGCACGCCCTACGGAAATTGGCGCGCGCGGACCCCGGCACGCCGATGACCTGGCGGGAGAAACCCGACGCGGCGATCATCAGGTACGCGTCGCAACGGGTCGCGGACCTGTCCGTGCTCGAACAGCACGCGGGGTGGAAGGCGAATTACGCCCTGCTCAAGCTGATTCCCGACCAGCTCCCCCAGTCGCTTGGGCCCTGGCGGCAGGCGAACCGGGACAAGGAACGCCAGGTCGCCAAGCAGAAGGTGTATCCGGAGTCCTCCGCGGATGGACGGGTCAGGAAGACCCGCGAGGCGATCGACAAGGCGATCGAAGCGGCGCAGAGGCGCTCCGAAGGCCTCGACGAGGTCATCACGCAGCGGCTGCTCATCTTCGACATGGTGGAGGCATGGTTCTCCGCCGCGCAGCACACGGCCGGCAGCGACGCGGCGGCCATCAAGACGGCCCTGGAGTCGATCAAGCAGATCAATGACGATGCCGACGCGATCCTCCAAGGCGTCGTCGGCGCCGCGGATGCCGCCACGACCTGAAACCCCGCCTTTCGCGAAAGGCGGGGTCTTTTTTCTCGCGAAGCACGAGATCCTTCAGCGCTGCGGCGCTTCAGGATGACGCGGTATGGCTACCGCGTCACCGTCACCACGTTCCCGCAGGCAACTGGCACGCCCTCGGCCAGGCGGCAGATGCGATAATAGTAGGTCTTGCGGAACGCGGCGCCCGTGTCAAGGAACGCGGTGTTGGAGCGATCCGTGGCGAACCGGATGTACCCGTCGTTGGGATAGGTGGGATCTGGATTGGCTTCGGAACGCACCACCTTGTATCCCTGGAACTTGGGCGTGGAACTTTGCGTCCACACGAGGTTCACCCCCTCCGGCCCGGAAAAGGCCTGGAGGCGCATCTCGGAAGACACCGGGCTCGTGGCGGTGACCGTCTTCGTGCTTGAGGTCGTCGTGGTCTTCGTCGTCGCGACCGGCGGCTTGGGAGCCGGCTTCACGGCTGGCTTGGGAGCCGCGACGGCCGGGACCGGGGCCACGAAGGCGTCGAACCAGGCGAAGGCGACGCCGGTGGCCTCGTCCAGCTTCACGTTCCACCCGAGGAACGGATCCTTGCGCACGTCGGCCGGATTCATCACCGCTTCCGCGATCGCGTCCGAGGTGGCCCGCGCCAGGTCGACGGACACGTACGTCCCTTCCTCGATATCACGCTCGACCTTGCCGTCCGCGACGGAAGCGGCCAGGTGGACGCTCTCCTCTATGACATCGACGCCCACGCGTCGCCTGGCTTCGTCCGCGGACACGGAAAACGCGGTCCCGACCGCGGAAACGGTGGCGTCCAACGCCTGCACCTGCCAGTCCATCCCTTCCTTCACCCGGCTGTACGCCCGCCCGCGCTCAAGGTCGAGGCGCAGGCGGTCGCGCCCGAGCGCCACCACCGTCACTTCCGTATTGCCGTCCAGGCGCAGCGCGGAGCCTCCCGGAAGCGACACGGCGAGGCGCCCGTCCGCCGTGCGCAGGCGCGTGCCGGAAATCACCTTGTCCCCGGCAGCCGCCTCCACCCAGCCCGTCCCCTCGGCATACCGCTCGACCTTCCCTTCCACCGTGGCGATTTCCGCTTGGGCCACGAGGCCGGTCTTCGTCACCAGCACGAACGCGGCCACCAGCACCACCAGGGCGCCGAGAATGAACGGCAGCAGACGCGGCACGCCTTGGCCGGCATCATGGGCATGGTCGTGCATTCCACCGTCAAGAGGGAGGTTCTTTGGCAACAGGTCCATAACGTAGGGGTTAATGCGCCCATCTAAACACGCCTGAACGGACCGTCAAGACTTGATTTCTGATGCGGCCCTTGCTATCCTTCCGGCACATTTTGAGGCCCTATCGTCTAGCGGTTCAGGACGGCTCCCTCTCACGGAGCAAACCCGGGTTCGAGTCCCGGTAGGGTCACCAAAAGCCCCGGCGCACGCCGGGGCTTTTTCCTTCCAGGAGTTCCTTCGGTCCTGATGGCCCTCAGGATGATTCGACCTAGGGTCGAATCACTTCTTGAACCCCTCGAGCGCCTTGAGGACCTCCAGCGGGACCGCGAACACCACGGTGTTCGACTGGTCCGAGCTGATGTCGTTGATGGAGTTGAGCGTGCGCAGGTGCAGGGCGCCGGCGTGCTGGGACAGGATCTCCGCGGCCTTGGCGAGGTTTTGCGCGGCGGCCACTTCCCCTTCGGAATTGATGATGACGGCGCGGCGCTCGCGTTCGGCCTCGGCCTGCTTGGCGATCGTGCGGATCATGGTGTCCGGCAGGTTGATGTCTTTCAGCTCCGTGGTGACCACCTCCACGCCCCATCCGGTAGTGGCGGCGTCCACCAGCTTCTCGATCTTGTCCGAAATGACCGTGCGCTGCGAGAGCAGCTCGTCGAGCGTGACTTCGCCCACCACGTTGCGCATCGTGGTCTGCGCGAGCTGGAGCACGGCGTAATCGATGTTGGCGATCTCGATGACCGTCTTGGCCGCGTCCGTGACCTTGTAATAGATGACCGCGTTGATCTTGGCCGAGACGTTGTCCTTGGTGATGGCGTCTTGCGCCGGCACGTCCACGGTGCGCAGGCGCAAATCCACCTTGCGCATGGATTGGAAGACGGGAATCACCAGGCGCCAGCCCGGCTCCACCATGCCGGCGTACCGGCCCATGGTGAACTTCACCCCGCGTTCGTACTGGTTGACCTGCTTGAGCGAGGCGAGCAGGAGGATAAGGATGAACAGGCCGAACGGGCCGAGAAGGAGGGTGAGAAGGATATCCATAATCGGATTATGAGGTTAGCCACTTCCCGTATTGCCTCACCAGCAAGGTTTCCGCAAGGAGCGGCTCGGCCATGAGGTCCTTGGTGACCTTTTCCATGCGGGCGCTTTGGCTGCCCTTCACGAGCACGATGTCGCCCTTTTTCACCAGCTTGTCGAGCGCGCGGCCGGCCTCTTCGGGGCGGTCGAAATGCAGGGCCTGCGCCTCGGGGAGCCCGGCCTCGATCGCGGCCCGGCGGGTGTCGAGCGACATCTCGCCCACGGTCACGAGCAGGTCCACGCATGCCTCCTGCACCGCGAAGCCGAGGCGGCGATGCTCTTGCTCCGAAGCGGGACCGAGCTCGGCCATGTGCCCGAGCGCGGCGATGCGGCGCGCGCCTGCGGCCGGGCGGAACGCGCACAGCGCCTTGAGCGCGGCATGCATGGAGGCCGGCGCGGCGTTGTAGGAGTCGTCGAGGAGGAGGCAGCCCTTGATGCCGGCGATCGGGTGCATGCGGCCGGGCACGGGCAGCAGGTCCTTGAACCGCGCCGCGATCTCGCCGAGCGACACTCCGAAGTGCAGCGCCACGGCCGTAGCGGCGAGGGCGGAGCGTACCGGACTCTCTCCGACCAGGTGCGGAAGGACGGCATCCGCGCGGGAGTTGCGCGTGACGATGGTAAACGAGGTGCGGGCGAACTCCTCGCCCGGCTCGAAGGAGAAGTCGTCGCGGGTCGCGAGCGCGACGTTTTCCCCGCGCACGTCCGCGCCGTCGGAAAGCCCGAACGTGGCGAGCGGTGCCGTGACCGAAGCGCGATAGGCGAGCACGATCGGATCGTCAGCGCCGAGCACGGCGAGCCCGCCGGGCTTGACGCGCATCACCGCCGTCGCCTCCTCGTCGGCAAGCGACTGCGCGGACGGGTGGTTTGCGAGGTGGACCGGAGAAAAGGCGGTGAACACGGCCACGTCCGGCGCCGCGAGGTCGCAGAGCTTGCCCATGTCGCCGGGAGCATCGGCACCGAACTCAAGCACGAGCAGGTTCGGGTACGCCTCGTCGTGCGAGGCAAGGAGGCGATAGGCCTTAAGGAGCAGCGCGAGCCAAGCCGTGGGGCTGCGCCCCGGCTCTTCGTCCGCTCCCAAGACGGTGAGCGCCACCCCGAGCTCGGTATTGAAATTCCCTTTAGACGCGCGCACGCGGAACCGGTCGGCGAGGACGGTGGCGATGGCGGCCTTGGTGGTGGTCTTCCCCACCGAACCCGTGACAGCAATGATGGATGGGTGGTATTTGACGAGGATTGCCTTGGTTTGCCGGAAAAGGAGGTTGAGGAGGAGGGATTTCATAGCGAGAGGTGGTAGTTGGTAGGTGGTAGTTGGTAGGAAAATTATCGCCCTACCCCCTACCGCCTACTCCCTGCCAACTAATTATTTCCTCGTCGGAGGCACTTCAAAGTACTCTAACAGGAACTTCGCCAGCTCGCCAAAGACCGGAGCGGCCGTGGATTCGGCCCACCTCGCGCCCTGCGGACGGTCGATGCGCACCACCATCGCGAACTTCGGGTCTTCCACCGGGGCGAACCCGGCGAACGAGCCGATGGTGGCGTCGTCCTCGTACCCGCTGCGCCCGTCCTGGCGCGCCACCTGCGCGGTGCCGGTCTTGCCGGCCACGTAATACCCCTTCACGCCGGCGAGCCTGCCGTGGCCCTTCTCCACCACGGAGACCAGCATCCCGGCGATGAGCCGCGCCGTCTTCTGGTCGATCACGCGGCGCACGTCCGCGCTCGCGCGCGTTTCCACCGTCCCGTCCGCGCGGCGCACCTCGTCGACGATGCGCGGCGCCTTGAGGATGCCGCCGTCCGCGATCGCGGCATAGGCGGCGGCGAGCTGGAGCACGGTGACCGTGATCCCCTGCCCGTAGCTCGCCGTGGCCGGGAACACCTCGCTTTCCTTATCGAGGCTGCGGATGTCGCCGGGCGCCTCGGTCTCGAGCTCGATGCCGGTGCGCTCGCCGAACCCGAACCGTTTCACGTATTCCGCGAAGACGTCCCGGCCCGTTTCCCGCATCGCGAAGATCATCCCGGTGTTGAGCGACTTCTCGAGCGCCTGGGTCATGGTCTGCCACCCGTGGGCGGCTCGGTCCGAGTTCTCGATGTCGTGCGCGCCGATCGTGACCTTGCCCGTGTCCTCGTAGCCGCTCTCCGGCGTCACGGCGCCGGCATCGACCGCGGCGGCCATGGTGAACGCCTTGAACACCGACCCCGGCTCGTACGCGTCGAAGATCGCCGGATTGTTGAACACCGACACGCTCCCGGCGCGGCCGTAGTCGCCCGGGTCGAAGTCCGGTGTCGCGCACAAGGCGAGGATGCGCCCCGTTCCCGGCTCGATGATCACCACGGAGCCGCCGTCGGCCTGGTACCTGGCGACCGCGTTCACGATCGCCTGGCAGGCGCGGTATTGGATGGTGCGGTCGATCGTGAGCACGACGTCGGACCCGGGAACGGCCGGCATCACCGACTGCTCCCCGACCGCGATGATGCGCCCGCTGATGTCGCGCTCGCTCTTCAGGTACCCGGGCGTGCCGGCAAGCTCCTCGTCAAACCAGCCTTCGATGCCGTATTTTCCGGTCATCGCGCCGTCGTCGTCTGGCCCCAGGAACCCGAACACGTGCCCGCCCAGTTCCTTCTCCGGGTAAAAGCGCGTCTCCTCGCTCGCGACCCGTATCCCGGGAAGCGCGAGCGCGAGCACGCGCGCGAGCGTCGCTTCAGGAACGCGGCGTTCGATCGGCTCGTAGGGGTCGTCGCGGCGCGACAGCCGCCGCGCGAGCGACGCCACCTTCTCCTCGTCGTACCCGAACGCCTCGCCCACGAGCGCGGCGGTCTTTTCCGGGTCCTCCACGCCTCGCGGGTCGGCAAAGACGATGGCGAGGCGCTGGTTGGTGGCCGCCGGGATGAGCGCGTCGTCCTTGAGGTCGTGGATGAGGATGTCGCCGCGGCTGGGGAACAGCCGCTGGAAGATGCCGTGCTGGCCGCTCGCGAGCGCCGCGTACAGCGGGTGGTCCATCACCTGCAGGAGGAACAGCTTCCCCACGAGCGCGACGGCGAACAGCGCCATGAGGCCGCGGAACACGCCGGTGCGCCGATCGCCCGTCGCGGTACGCGGTTTCCAGCGTGATCGGCGCTCATCCCCCATGCGGCGCGGTCATTCGATCGGGAGGATGTCCTCCTCCACGACGGTCGTGCCGAGGTACGCCGAGGTCTCGCTCCGGTTCTCGCTGGTCACCAGGCGGAGGCGTTCGCCGTCCTCGGATTGGTATTCGCTGAACGTGAGGCGGTCCTCGCACTCCTCGGAGGCGTCCCCTTCCACGCCGGAAACGATGCCGGAATCCTCGTAACTGAACTCGTATTCCTTGCCGCCGTAGAGCACGGTGTCGCCCTGGGGCTCCAGCTCCTCCTCGACGACCTTGAACAGGATGATCTCCTCGTCGTCGGGAGAGATGGCGAGGACGTCGCCGCCCCCGCCATAGAGCCAGCGTCGCACGTCGCCCCCGTCGAGGGTGACGTCGGCGCGGCCGACGTAGGCGAACGGCTCGTTGTGCACGGTGCATTCGGTCCCGATGGATGCGGAGAGGAGTTGGTCAATCGTCATAACGTCAATAAGGTGTTTGCGGCGATTATACGCACAGCCCTTGGGAATGCCAAGGGGGAAAACTTGAAACATGAAAACTTGAAATCTTGAAAGTTTTTGGGAAAGGATGAAAGATGAAACGTTTCAAAGGTTTCATGTTTTCTCGTGTCCTTTCACCGTTTCAAGTTTTCACGTTTCAAGTTTTTTCACCTGTAGGAAGATCACCGGCGATCCCTCCACATGATCTTCCCGCACCACCTGCATCCCCGGCACGGGCCACACGTAGCTCACCACCCGGGCGCCCGGTCGCAGCTCCGCCGCGAGCTTGGGAGCGAGCTTCGCGAGCGCGTCTGGCATGAGGAAGAGATATGCCACGTCCGCGTCCGCGAGCGGAAAGGAAAACGCGTCGCCAAGCGCGATCTGCACGGGAAGCCGCGAGTGCCAGGCTCGCAGGCGGGCGGCGGCCCATTGCGGCAGCCCGAGCTCGACCCCGGTCGCGCGCGCGCCGGACCGGCGCGCCATCTCGACGCACACGCGGGCGTCGCCGCACCCGAGCTCCACGAAGTGCTCCCCGGGCTTGAGAGCGGCAAGGCCGGCCAGACGGTCCAGGTCGCGCCGCCAGGTGGGCACCCACGGCGCCCCGCGCCAAGCCGCATACGCGACCGAGGCGAGGAGAAACAGACCGATAAGCGCCAGCCAATGCATAGGTGCCCCATCCTACCATGTCCCTTGCCATGGCATCCGGCATCCGCTATCCTTCCGGCACATCGGGCCGTGGCGCAGTTGGTAGCGCGCTTCGTTCGGGACGAAGAGGCCGCGAGTTCGAGTCTCGCCGGCCCGACCACAAGATGCCGTCCATGCGGACGGCCTTTTGTTTTTGCGCTATACTTCGACGCATGTGAGGAGGAACGGGCTCGAACGGCAACGCGCGAAGTCGCACTTCCCCCCCGACGCGGCGGCGCGGCGGATGTTGCTTCGGATCCCGACGGCCCCGCCGGAGGAGACCGTCTCCTCGGCCCGCCGGCGGCTCACCGACCCAAAGGCCGTTTGGGATAGCGTCTCCTACGTCTATGTGGTGGATGACGAGCGCCACCTCCTGGGCGTCGTTTCCATCAAGGAGCTGTTGCGCTCGGACGGGATGCAGGCCATGCGCGCGTTCGCGAAACGCAACCTCGCCGTCGTGCATCCGCACTCGGACGTGCGCGTGGCCGCCGCGCGCGCCATCGCCCGCGGGGTGAAGATGCTCCCCGTGGTGGACCACGACGGGACGCTCATGGGCGCCGTGGGCACCGACGAGATCCTCTCGACCCTCGAGGCGGAACACGTGCGAAGCGTGCTTTCGGCGTCCGGTCTCGCGGCCACGCGCGCGCGATTCTCCGAAGTGATCGCCGCGCGCCTGCCGCAATTGATCGCCTGGCGCACGCCATGGCTCGTGGTGGGCCTCTTCGGCGGGATGCTCGCCACCCTGCTCGTGGACGGGTTCAGGCAGGACCTCGAATCGGTGATCGCGCTCGCCTTCTTCATCCCGGTGATCGTATACATGGGCGACGCCGTGGGCACGCAGACGCAGACGATCTACGTGCGCTCGCTCGCGCTCGAGGCCCTCGACAAGCGCCACTACTTCGCGCGCGAGGTCGCCGTGGACGCGACCATGGGCCTCGTGTCCGCCCTGCTCATCGGCCCGTTCGCCCTCCTGCTCACCGGGATGCCGCAGGTCGCGGCCATCGTTTCGCTTTCCATGTTCCTCGTGATGGTCGCGGCCGGCCCGGTGGCAATCGCCATCCCCGAGCTTTTGCGCAAGTTCGGCCGCGACCCGGCCGTGGGCGGCGGGCCGTTCACCACCATCGTCCAGGACCTGCTTTCGCTCTCCATCTACTTCGCCGTGGCCTCCTGGCTGCTGATCTGACGTCGACGGGCAAAAAGAAAAACGACCGGACCACGCGCTGGTTCGGTCGCCCGTCATGGACGCGCGTCGCTCACTGCGACAGCGGCAGTCCGGCGAGGACCTGCAGCTGCATGGCGGCGAAGGCGGCGCGCTCGCCGTCTCCGAGCATCGGCACGAGCTCGCGCAACAGCGCCGCCTGTGCCGCCCCGTAGTCGCTCACCAGGCCGCGCGCGACCTGTTGCACGAACTCCGGAAGGGGCTTGCGGACGAGCTCGATGTGCTCGCCGTCGTCCAAGGCGGGTTCGGCGACCCGCTTGCACCCGCGAGCCAGGAAGCCGTACACCGTCCTGGTCGAATTGGTGACCATCGGATGCGCGCACACGCGCATGAGCTCTCGGGCCTCGTAGCCCGTCTCCTCGAGGAGCTCCCTCGCCGCGGTCGTTTCCGGATCCTCCCCGGGCTCGGCCATGCCGCCCGGCGGATCGTCCACGAACCGCTCCTGCCCGGGACGGAACTGCCTGCACAGCAGCACCATCCCTTCGAGGTCGAACGCCACCGTGACGGCGACGTCCTTGTCCGCCCGGACGACGAAGCTGCGTTCCGCCCCGTCATTCATGCAGTAGACCCGTTGGATCTCCCGCCCGGTCATTTCCTGTTCGCGTAGCTTTTCCACCATTCTCTCTCCCCGAAACGTGCAGATGATGCCGACAGAGGCACTACAGTCTAGGCATGAAACGGGCGTTTTTGCAAGAGCTCCTCGGCAAACCGCCGTTCTTCCTGGGTGTTTATGCCGATCGCCTCCTGCGGATCCACCGACGCGGCCTTGATGCGGTGGCCGTCCGAGACGGCCACGGCGACCATGTCGGTAAGGTAATGCTCGCCCTGGGCATTCTTGTCGCTTACGCGATGGACGTTTCCGAAGAACCAGGCCACGTCGAAACAGAAGAAGGAAGGGTTGATTTCCAGGATGCGGCGCTCCTCTTCGCTCGCGTCCTTGAACTCGCGTACGCCGACGACGTTCCCGGCCCCGTCGCGAAGCACCCGCCCCCAGTGCTCGAAGGCGCCGCGCCACCCGGAAAAATCCGGCACGGTGAACGTGAGCATGCTGAGCGGTCCCGCGGCGGAGGCGTGCAACGCCGCGAGCCGCCGGACGGTGTCGGCGCAGACGAAGGGATGGTCGCCGTAGAGGGTGATCATCGCCTCCGCGCCGACCAGCGCCTCGCGGGCCGACGCGACCGCGTGCGCCGTGCCGCGCTGCTCTTCCTGCACGGCATACGCGCAGCTCTTCCCGAACGCCTCGCACAGCGCCGGCCGGTCCTTGTTCACCACGACGATCGGCTCCCCCACCCCGATCCCTGCCCCTTCGACGGCCTCGACCAGGTACTGGAGGATGGGCTTGCCGCAAACCGGCGTAAGCGGCTTGGGGAGGTCCTGCTTCATCCGCGTTCCCTTGCCGGCCGCGAGGATGACGACGCGCGTCTGCATATACAGCATGTTGTACGGCGTTTTGCCTGCGCTGTCGAATGGGTCAAACGCAAACCCACGACATCGCGTCGGGAGTCTTTCTGTCATTATACTCCCTCATCGTAGAATGATGTGATGGCCGTACTCAACCAAAGGAATTCATCATCGGATAATTCCCGATGTGCCCATTTGGGGAAAAGGCTTTGGGGAAAACTCAACACGATTGCTTCAATTGCACGGGCAAGTGCTATGCCTCGTGCCTGAATTGAATCAAGAAGTGATTCACGCCCTTCGCCAGCTCGCATGGCCAAAGATAATGCAAGTAATGCTTCAAGGAATGTGTGACGAGCCTTATTTGGACTACGGGGGTCACCGATGAATGACCAGAAGTCAATTCCAACAGCTCGATAAACCCGAACGGATTTTGTTCTCTTGTCGACGAGTACTCCATTTTTTCCCTTCAAAGGCTCAAATCCATCTCCCCTTAATTTAACAAGAATTTGATTTTCTTTATTATTGGTGGTCGCTGGCGTCCCATACGTCAAGCCGATAACTACATCAATTCCTTTAACTTTTGGATTCGCTTTCTTGCTTGCCTGCAACCATTCCAAATAGTTTTCTTTAATCGCATGAACCATACCCGCCACCTGCGTATCATTGATGCAGTGCGGACCGCTTTTTATCGAAACTAGATATCTGCGGTCGCCTACCGTGCATTCCTTATCGATCTCTCGCCAAACCGAATGCGACCTCTTTGAGGCTTTCGTCTCTCTGGTAAGCCCTTTGAGTCCAGCGAATTCTTCCAACTTCTCGATTGGGTCAGTCCATCGGCCAGACAACCCATCAAGCGAAGGATAATGTTGTACGAATGCGCTTTCAATCTGTTTGCCAAATGAGGTTTCCAAACCAGTATACAACTTGGTATCGAGAAGAAATCGCGCTAAATCTAAAGGCTTGGCCAGATTCATCACGCTCGAAATGGCAGTAAGAACGTATGGGCTGGTGCGGTAGTCAGACAACTTCGATTTCCTTTCGACCGTTCGTTGCAAATTCGCAGCAATGTGCGCCGCGATGCTCGAAGCCAAAGCCTTAACGCGCTTTTGATCCATCTGACGGAAAAGTTCCTTCAGCTCCTTCGGATCGAAAGACGTGCGCCTCCGTTGCGTCATGTAAAACTCATCTAACGATCTACCGGGCATAACTTGCTAATGCTCTTTCGGCCCGAACTGTCTTCGGTGCCATCTGATGATTTTCCTTCCCGTCTTTCCAAATTACAGCTTGGCCGCTCTTGAACCACTGCCGTGTACGAATATGTGATTGAAGATAAATGACTCGGCTTGGCGCAAGTGGAGAAATGGCCTCCCCTTTTTTACTAACATGTTTTTGCAACAATCCGACAAGTGTCTGGCCAGCCACGTGACCAAGTCGTGTTGGAACCGCATTCCCGACTTGAGCGTACTGCTGCTGAGCGGTTCCGCAGAACTGCCACGCATCAGGAAACTCCTGTATCCGCGCGCACTCCCTCAAAGTCAATGCTCGAACTTCCGTGGGGTGACACAAAGCTGTGCTTGCGTGATTTGGCATCGTCACGACTGTTGGCGAGGGTAAATCAAAATTCAATCTCCGCCACCAGCCAGAACGCCCCCCTTTCGCTTTCCAAGCTTTCCCCATCGATTCCTTTTGCAATTCCTCTGGCAATGAACGCCAGTTTCCCCCTTGTGGAATCAGGGAAAGAAACCGTTTTTTCCGCGGACTGAAATCCAAAATTACCGGATTCACTTCTCGTAAGTCGCCAATCGCGTTACGGAGCGTCCGGCGTGGTTGGAACATGGTTATACCTGAAGCGAGCAGCTTCGTCTGAGCTATTTGTTCGTCCCCAACTCCATGAGTCGGCATGGGAAAATCCACCACTTCACCGAACCGATTCCCGATAAATAATGCCCTTTCTCGAATTTGTGGTGCACCGTAATTGACCGCGTTGACCTCGAAACAATCAAAACGATAACCGATCTTTTCGAAATCTGCCGCGAATCGCCTGACGACCGACCCGGGAAGTTCGTCGTCCTCAAGTGGAGGGCCTCCCCGATCCGGCCTCATTTTTACTGGTCTCTGTTTTAGCGCCGCAGAAAGAAGGCCGCGCACGTTCTCCATCAAAAAGAAGCGTGGGCGCATTATCTCGACGAAGCGGAGGAACTGCCAAATCAACGTACCTCTCGGATCCGAAACCGTCCCTCGCTTACCAGCAGTGCTGAAACTCTGACAAGGCGGACCACCAACGAGAAGGTCGAGTTCTCCTGGGCTGACGCCGACATCCTTCATCACCCTCTTTGGATCAAATCCTGTTATGTCCCCTTCGTATACCCAAAGTTTTTTATTTCCAACCCTACCAGCGGCACAATTTTGTCGAATTGTTTCACAAAAAACTGGCTCTTTTTCGACGGCCGCGAGCAAATCGAAAGCCCCAGTCCTTTCCAGGCCAATATCAAGACCCATCGCACCAGAAAAAAGAGAAATGGTCTTAAAACGCTTGTTAGGCATACGGATTGTCAGGTTTCCTTCCGGACCTGCACTCCTCAACTTCGAACGCACAATTATTCTACCATGCATCAAGCGACAAATACCCCCGTCATGAGTGTCTTACTTTTGGAAGGTCTCTTCGACGGAAACCATGTCTTCGTGGAGATGCTGGCAGATGCTTTTCCGTCCTTTATGGCGAATGCTGTCTGCCCACAAAATCAACACCGAAGCAGCAACGAGTGCGGCTCCCCATTCCCTCGGACCCGTAATCAGCATAGTAAGTCCTCCAACAAGGGCCCCGACTCCGATATCCCGAATCCTAACATCAAACCAGCCCTCTTCGCAGATTGTAGCAACCCCCTTCTTCAGGCGGTTCCAATCAGCCTTCCGAATCGCAAGGCGAGTTTCGTGGGCAGGATCGGGCATCTCGGTCAGAATCCCGAAGCCAGAAGTCATTTTACTATTTTTCTTCGGCATGACCTTTCTCAACCTCTGTCGGCTCCACTTTAAGCACGCCGACCTTATAAGCGTT
The DNA here is from genome assembly GCA_004297215.1 of Patescibacteria group bacterium. Classification (NCBI taxonomy): domain Bacteria; species Patescibacteria group bacterium. The sequence continues at coordinate 56,865 of SCUM01000001.1, read as the reverse complement.
GAGGAAAAGGGTATTGCCACACTTGTTGCACACCAGCGCAACGAATGGCATCACTTTTCCCGCAGTCAGTAAGGAACCTGGAAAAAATTCGGTTACTTGAAAAGCTTTGTCTAGAATTGTCCAGTTATCTGAAGAACAAATCCAGCAGTTTTGTTTTTCCCAAACTGAATCAAGATGTTGAACGAATTTTTTTTTCTGTTCGTCGTTAAAAACCATAGTTCGTACAAAAGAGACGATTCATCGTCTCTTTTGCTGATTCTTACGCCTTCTCCATTCATTGGCAGACCGCGCATTCCTCGTTGGCAAGGTCGCGCTTGAACGACTTCATGTCGATCTTGTCGGCCTCGATGGGCGCGCTGGAGCGCAGGTAGTAGAGCGTCTTCACCCCGGCCTTCCAGGCGAGCATGTGCGTCTCGTGCATGTACTTGCCCGAGATGGGCGCTCGGAAGAACAGGTTGATGGACTGGGCCTGGCAGATGAACGGCTGGCGGTCCGCCGCCTGCTGCACGATCTCGCGCATGTTCATCTCCTCGGCGGTGCGGTAGAGCGCCTTCTCGGCGTCGGTGAGCGCATCGAGGTGCTGCACGCTCCCGCGCCCGGCGATGATGGACTTCCACGTTTCCTCGTCGTTGATCCCCTTTTCGGTGAGCAGCTTGTCTAGATACTTGTTCTTCACGAGGAAGCTGCCGGAAAGGGTCTTCTGCAGGTAGGCGTTGCCGGTGATCGGTTCGACGCAAGGGGATGCCTCGCCGCATAAAAACGCGGTGGACGCGGTGGGCTGGAGCGACAGCAGATAGCTGTTGCGACGCGTCCCCCCGTCGAGCGGGAGCCCGCGCTCCTTGGCGAGCGCTTCCGACGCGGCATTGGCGTGCGCCTGGAGGAGGGCGAAGAACTCCTTGTTGAACGCGCGCGCGGCCACGCTCTCGAACGGGAATCCCTTGCTCATGAGGTAGCCGTGGTACCCCATCACCCCGAGGCCCACGGACCGTTCCGACTTGGCCGAGAAGATCGCCTTCTTGAATTCCACGGGATCGGCCATCTCGATGAAGGTGTCGAGGTTGTTGTCAAGCGCCTTCACGGCGAGCGCCACCACATGCCCCATCCGGTCCCTCCACTCGTCGTAGCGCTCGAGGTTGAGGCTGGACAGGCAACAGACGGCCGTGCGCTCGTCGTTGGTCGGAAGCACGATTTCCGCGCACAGGTTGCTCTGGTTCACCAGGAGCCCCTTCTGCCGGTGATGCGGCGGGACGGCGCGGTTCACCGTGTCGAGGAACATCATGTACGGCTCCCCGGTCTCGGCGCGCATCGTGAGGATCTTGCGCCACATCTCCACCGCATCCAGCTTCTTGGCGACCGTCTTGTAGTGCGGGTCGACGAGCGGATACGTCTCCCCCTTCTCCACCGCGCGCATGAAATCATCGGTGAGCACCACGGCCTGGTGCAGGTTGAGGCATTTGCGGTCGATGTCCCCGCCCGTGGGCTTGCGGATCTCCAGGAACTCCTCGATGTCCGGGTGGTCGATGCGCAGGTAGGCGGCGGCGGCCCCGCGGCGGATGGAATTGCGCGAGATGGCGAGCGTCTCGGAATCCATGACCTTGAGGAACGGGATCACCCCGGAGGACTTGAGGCCGCTCTTCTTGAGCGGGGCGTTGTTCCCGCGCAGGCGCGACCAGTCTGTGCCGATCCCCCCGCCGTTTTTGGCAAGGAAGGCGTTCTCCCGATACAGGTCGAAGATCCCCTCGAGCGTGTCCGGCACGGTGTTGAGGAAGCAGGAGATGGGCAGGCCCTTGTCGGTGCCGACGTTCATGAGCACGGGCGTGGCCGGCAGGAACCAGTGACGGCTCATGATGTCATAGAGCTCCTGCGCGAAGGCGGCGTCCCCGCGCGCGATGCCGGTCGCGATGCGCGCGTAAAACGTCTGCGGCTCCTCCACGATCTTTCCCGCCTCGTCGCGCAGGAGGTAGCGGTCGTACAGGTTCTCCAGCCCGAAATACGAGAACAGCTTGTTGCGCTCCGGGGCGAGCCGGATGCCCTGCTGGACCGCCTTGTCCGCGCTGTACCACGGGGCGTCCCAGCTGTGGCGGCCTTCTACCTCCTTGAGGATCTTCTCGAGGAGCACGTCGCGCGCGCCCCAAAGGTCGTTCTTCGACAACGCGTCTATGACGGATGCGTAGGCGGCCATAGCGGGGTTATGTCCAATCGTTTATCACTCCTCCCTTCGTGTACTCGGTGGCGCGATTCTCGAAGAAGTTGACGTGCTCCTTGGCGTTGATCATGGTGTCGAGCCACGGGAGCGGGTTCTTGACGAGGCCGTACGCCGCGTCGAGCCCGAGGTCGTTCAATCGGCGATCGGCGATGTAACGGATGTACTGCTTGACCTCGTCCGCCGTCAGGCCGGGGACGTCGCCCATCTGGAAGCAGGTGTCGATGAAGGCGTCCTCGAGGCCCACCATGTCCTGGCAGGCGCCGTAGAGCGTCTTTCGCAGCTCGTCGGTCCAGATGAGGCGATTCTCGGAAATGAGGTCGCGGAACAGGTTGCACACGCCCATGGAATGCAGCGACTCGTCGCGGATGCTCCAGGTGACGATCTGCCCCACGCCCTTGAGCTTGCCCATGCGCGGGAAGTGCATGAGGATCGCGAAGCTCGAGAACAGGCTCACCCCTTCCATGAACCCGCCGAACACGGCCAGGTTCACGGCCAGGTCCTCGAGCGTGCGCACGTCGAAGTTCTGGATGTAGTCGTACTTGGCGCGCATCGACTTGATGTCGAGGAACGCGCTGTACTCGGCGTCCGGCAGGCCCAGCGAGTCGTTGAGGTAGGAGTACGCCCACACGTGGATCCCCTCCATCTGGGCGAAGGCGGTGAGCATCATCTTGATCTCGGGCTTGGGGAAGAACGGGATGAGGTGGCTGTTGTAGTTGTTGTTGACCTCGAGGTCGCCCTGCGTGAAGAACCGGAGGATGTTGATGACGAGGTTGCGCTCCTCGGCCGTCAGCTTGTGCTTGTAATCGTTGATGTCCGACTCCATCGGCACCTCAAGCGGCATCCAGTGCGCCTGGTTCTGCTTTTGGAAATAGTCGAAGTACTGGGGGTACTCCATCGGCTTGTACACCTTGCGCGGGGTGAGCATCGGACAGGTGCCGATGAGCCCCTTGCTGATCCCTTCCGCGCTCGCCGGGGCGGCTTCCTCCGGCGCGTCCGCGTCAAGCGACTTCTGTCGCGCCATCGCCTCCGGGAACTTGATGCCGAGCCAGCGGAAGAGGTAATCCACCACGCTCTTGGCGTACCGGACGTTCTGGTGCTCGGTGAAGCCGCTGGGCTCGAAATGGACATGGCTGAACTTGTCGACGAGGACGCGCAACGGCACCCCGTACTGGAGGGCGATGGACACCGAGGTGGCGAGGCTGTCGAGCAGGCCCGCCATGGTGCTCCCCTCCTTGCTCATCCGGACGAAGATCTCGCCGGGGGAGCCGTCCTCGTACAGGCCCACCGTGACGTACCCGCGGTGCGAGCCGATCTGGAACTTATGCGTGATGGAAGCGCGTTCGTTGGGGAGCCGGCGGCGGGAGGCGATGGGCGGGCCTTTCTTGCCGCTGGGCACGTGCGGCTCCTCTCCCTGGAGCAGGCGCGGCCCCTCGGTGCGCATGAGGTAGGCGGAGGCCACGAGCGACAGGTTGTTGTCGATGAGCACCGAATGCGTGATCTGCCGCACGTCGAAGCGCTCCGGCTCCTGGTCGCCGTAGGCAAAGGTGAGCTTGGCCACGGTCTCGTCGGTGACGTGCAGCACCATCTGCTCGTTCTGCTCGCCCGTGATGCCGGCCGCCAAAAAGGCGTCCCGAACGGATTGCTCGAGGCGCGCCGGGTCGAACGCCTCGGTGCGGCCGTCGGGGGCGCGGACGGACTTGATGGACGTGAAATAGAAGCGGCCTGCCTGCGCGTGCGCGTTGTTGGCTCGGTCGTTCATAATGAGGCAGAAAAAAACAACCCGATTGCATGGATTGTCCAACAAGACCATGCCACCAGCGACGAGAGGCCACGCAAGGAAATGCCTTACGGTGCTTCGTCATTGTAGGCCGTTGCCTAGGGCGCTTCAAGCGCCAAAAAACACCAGTGGTTAGGTGTTTTTTCAGCTGTGGATAACACGCGATGGGATTTAGAACGGCATCGTCAGGTTTATCTTCGTTGCCTCGTGCGCCTTGGGAGAAAAGTCCACGGGAATGCCTTTTCGACCCCCAAGCCGATCCTCGTACGCGAGCGCCTTGTACTTGAGGCCGTATTCGTACAGTTCCTTGGTGACCCGTACGTCGTCGAGGCAGTATTTCTTCACATCTTCCTTGCGACCTTGCTTCCACCACTCCACGGCCTGCAGCCCGTGACCGGTCTTGCCGTGTCCGAGGCTCGCGCTCGCGAGGTCGTCGAGCTTCATGCGGTGACCGAGCGCCTTTTCCACCTCGGCCATGAGGTCCAAATTGCAAAACGTCATCAAATTGCCCGGGTAATAGTTATTCATCACCGGCAAATCGAACCCGAGCGTATTGAACCCGATGATGCGGTCGGCCCGTTCGAGCCTGGGCCAGAGCTCCGCGAGTTCGGGCACCTCGTACGCCTTGTATTCGTCGTTCTCGTAGAAATAGACTCCAATGACCGAAATGATCAATTTCGAATGGTCATAGGCTCCCACCTCCTGGAACGTATTCGCCGTCTCGATGTCTAGCACCACTTCCTTTCCAGCCATAATGGGCGAAAGTATAGCACAAGGTCACTCAGTGACCAGGCTGTTCGCCGCTGCCAAAACCGCTTCGCTATACGTCGGATATGCATGAATCATCGAACCCAGCTTCTCCGCCGTCGCGCCCAGGTGGATGGCGAGGGCGACCTCGTGGATCATCTCCCCGGCGCGCTCGGCGACGATATGGCCGCCGAGGAGCTTGCCCGTCTTCGGGTGCGCGACGAGCTTCACCATCCCCTCCGCCGCATGATCCGTGGCCGCGCGGCCGAGCGCCTGGATCGGAAACCGGCCCACGAGCACCTTCTTGAGCTTGAACTTGGCCTTGGCTTCCTCGGCCGTGAACCCGACCGATGCCACCTCGGGGTCGACGAACGTGACGCGCGGGACCACGCGCTCGTCCACTTGCTGGAATCCCGCCCGCTTCCCCCGCGCGACCAGGGCGGCATTGTGTCCGGCCACCACGCCCTCGTGGTGCGCCACGTGCGTGAACAGGGAGCCGCCATCCACGTCGCCGGCCGCGAACACGTGCTTGAGGTTCGTCCGCGCGCTCCGGTCGGTCTTCACGAACCCCTGCGCGTCGAGCGAAGCGCCCGCATCGGCAAGGTTCAGCCCTGCCACGGCCGCGCGCTTGCCCGCCGCGACAAGGACGGCTTCCACCGCATGCGTGGCGTCCTGCCTGCCGGCAGGCAGGTTCCCGTCGGCGCCCTCGGTCTTGAGGCCATACACCCCGCCGCGCCCGTTGATGACTTCGACGAGCTTGGCGCCGCAGGCCACTTCCACCCCTTGGCTTTCGAGCGTCTTGCGCGCCAGGGCCGAAATCTCCGGATCTTCGCGGTTGAGCAGCCTCGGCGCGCTTTGGATGAGCACGACGCGCGTCCCGCATGCGCTGAAAAACGTGGCGTACTCGCATCCCACCGGTCCGCCGCCAACGATGGCGATGGATTTGGGGGCGCGCGTGAGCTCATGGACGGTCTTCGACGTGAGGTAGCCGATGTCGGAAAGCCCGGGCACGGGCGGGAGGAATTCTTCCGTTCCCGTGGCGATCACGAACGCCTTGCCGATGAGGCGTTTCTCCCCCACCTCGAGGGCGTATGGGTCGGTGAAGGCCGCTTCGCCGTACACGACGTCCATGCCGGCGCGCGCGGTGAGGCGCTCGTACCGCGCGCCGCGCTCCCCGCCGCCGGTGATCGACGCGACCACCTTGGAGCGATACGCGAACGCGTCGGGCAAGGAGAGCGACACCGCGCCGGTCTTCACCCCGAACCGCTCGGCGGCGCGCGCCTCGCGCATCAGCTTGGCCCCGCGCAACAGCGCCTTGCTCGGCACGCACGCCCAATTGGGGCATTCGCCGCCTAACTTCCCTTTCTCCACCAGACACACCGAAGCGCCAAGCCGACGCGCTTCTTCGGCAGCAGAAAAACCGGCCGAGCCGGCTCCGATCACGATCACGTCGTAGGTGGAAGTCTTGGACATAATGACGGAGGTTGTAAGGGTGGGAAAGGTTTGAAAGGTGGTGGAATATTTTTGATAAAAAGGTTCCAACACCTTTATCACTTTTACAACCTTTCAAACCTCATCGGAAAAAGGTCTTGGCCGTATCCCAAAGTTCAGGCAAACCGTTCTGCCGCAGATGATACCACCACTCCGCTCCCCACAGGTATGCCTCGCCCATGCCGGTGCGCGCGGCGAACGCGACGTTCTCCTTGAGGTCGTGCGGCGTGAACGCCTTCGCCCAATAGGCGAGCGGACGCGACGCGACGGGGCCGTTGAACCACGGTTCGGCCTGCAATTCGGAAATGACCGTTTCCCGGACGAGCGGGGAGACGAGGGCGGAGCGCAGGCGATAAAACCACGGGGGGATCGGGTAGCGGAAATAGCCGTACCAGTCATTCCAGGTGGTGCGGTACATGGAGACGCCGAGGATGTCGGCGGGGATGGCCGGAAGCGCCCAGCTCTCGAGCTCGCCGCTCGCGGTCGCCTGGATGGGACGCAGGTCGAGCGACCGCACGAGCGCGACCTCGTCGAGCAATCGGGGCAGATCTGGCTTCGGACACACGCCGAACGGGAACAGAGCCTCGTTCTCCACCTGCCAACGTTCGACGGCCGGACTCCCGCGATAGCGCTCGACCGTTTCCCGCAGGAACGAAAAAAGCTCCTCCCGGAAGGCGTCCTTCGGCAAGCCGGCGGCCCAATCCGGCACGAAACATTCGGGCCAGCGCGGGACCTTGGCCCCGATCGCGAGCGTGAGCGCGACGCCGCGCTCCTCCGCCAAGCGCACCAGGCGGTCGTACGCGGCGAAATCCGGCGCATCGCGCTCCCCTTCCACCTCGGACCAATACACCGGCAACCGGATCCGGCGGACCCCGAGCTCGGAAACGACCGCCCGGAATGCCGCCTCGGGATCCTCGCCGAGCTCGTTCGCGTACGCGGTCGAGAAGGTCACGCCAATCTGAAGCGGCGCCGGACGGTCGACGACAGCGGCGGCAAGGCCCGCGAGGGCCGCGATGACGAGCATCACGGCGCCGTTCCTCATATCTCCTCTTTCTTCTCGCGCAGGAACGCGAGCCATCCCTCCATGAGCCGGATCGCCCCCTTGAACGGCGCTTCCACGATGTAGTCGAAGAAGAACAGGAACACGTTCACGCGCGGCGCGCGCAGCGAGATCCACCGGCCCAGGCGCACCACCGGCAGGAACAGCACGTCCATGACGGTGCCGAGGATCCCTCCGCCCGTCTCGATGATCACCAGCTCGCGGCGGGAATTCCGGATCTTGAGGCCGAAGAAGGTGACGAGCGCGAGGAAGAACAGGAAGAACGCGATGGACACCGGGTTGAACCCGAGGGCGGACAAGAGGGCGGTGATCCCTCCCACGGTGACGGCGAAGAAGGAGAAATACAGCAGGTTGAACACGAAGGCCAGCGCCCCTCCCGGCGGCGCGCGCAGCCCTTTCACGGGAACGACGAAGTCGTCGCCGAACCCGAGGATGCCTCGGGAAAGCTCGAGGATGCGCGCGGTGTTCTTCTTGGCGGGGATGCCCACCGTGAGCCCGATGACCCCGAGCAACAGCGGATGGAACAGGATGTTGGCGATGAGGGGGGCAAGCGAGGTCTCCTCGATCACGAGACGCTCATACGGGAGCTCGATCGCGAGCGCGAGCACGGTCTTGGTGCACAAGAGGAACAGCACCGCGCGAAACACCCCGCGGCGCAGGCGCTCGGAAAAGCGGGCGTACCGCGCGCGGGCCGCGCGCTCGATCGCCGCGTCCACCGTGGCACGGTCGGCGCTTTCCATCGCCTCCGGCTGCTTGTCAACCACGTCGCGGATGAGATGGAACACGACGGCGTACCGGCGCACGAGCCGGAACATGTGGTCCGCCCATGGGTGAGCGATCTGCCGGTCCACGGAGGCGATCACCTTGGGCAGGTTCGCCGCGACCTCCGCGACGAGCGGATCGTCCGGCGAGGCGCCGCTCCAGCCCGGATAGAACAGGGTGAGGGTGCGGAACCGCAAGGTGGCGAGATTGCTCTTGAGCACCGCGCGGTGCACGGCGATGTAGAGCTGCAGCTCGCGGTCGCCCTGTGCCATGGACGCGGGCCAGCGCGCGCGGGCCTTGAGCTCGGCATAGGCGAAGCTCGCGAGCGCCTCGTCGGCAAGCGGCGGGGAGAGCGCGTATTCCACCTCGCTCGAGACCGCGTCGAGCAGCCACTCCTCGGCGTATCCGGGGTCAGGCGCCTCGTGCGCCGAGGAAAAGAGCGGCCGATACTTGCGCAAGAGCGACGCGAGCGCGCGCGAGAGGCGTTCCGGGACGCGCTTGTTGGGAAGGTAGCGCGCCCAGATGAGCTCGCGCAGGAGCTCGGAGGAAACGGCATCCGCCGCCTCTTCGTCGAGGCGGCGCTTGAGGATGCGGCGGATGGCGTTGCGCCGGAGCAGGTGCTCCTCGTCGTACTCGAGCGTGTTGCGCAGGGTCTCGTACACGCTCGCGGCCGCGGACACGGTATCGCTCACGACGATGACGTCGGCTTCCGGAGGCGCCGCGGACAAGGATTTCTCCTGGCTGACCGCCAGGCGCAGGGCATCGATCGGTCGGCTCATAGGTCGGCAGGATCTTCCAGGATCTTGAACAAGGCCGCCCCGCACGTGGCGCATGTGCCCTTCACGGCGCGGCGCGCCGCCCCGTGCCCGGGCATGCGCAAGGGCTCATCGTCGATCATCTCGCGCGAAGCCCCGCATCGGGGACAAAAGGCGGACAGAGGCACATCTGACATATACCCGGGCAGGATACGCCAGGGTCAGGCCGCGGGCAACCGGATGACGAAGGTGGTCCCCTTGGCGCTCGTCGTGAAGGAGATCCTCCCACCCATGGCGTCCACGAATTTCTTGGTGAGGTAGAGTCCCAACCCGGTGCTTTGCGAGGAGGCGGTGGCGCCCGGCGAGATCTCGGTCTTGATGTCGTAGAGCTTGTCCCACAGCTCCTCGGGGATCCCCTTCCCGTTGTCCGTGATGGACAGCATCACGTCCTTGCCTTCCCTCTCCGCCTTCACGGTCACCGCGTTCCCTTTCGGGGAATACTTGACGGCGTTGTCCACCACGTTGCGCACCGCCTGCACGATCTTCTCCTCGTCCACGTCCACCGACAGGTCCGGCAGCGCGCCGACCTTGAGCGACGTGCGGCGTTCCTTGGCGAGCGGCTTGAGCGGCTCGATCACGGCTTCCACGATCCGCGCGACCGGCACGGCCTTCTTCTCAAGCTTCAGCACCCCGCGCTCGATGCGCGACACGTTGAGCAGGTCGCCCACGAACCGGTTCTCGGCAAGCACGATCTCCTGCGCCTGCCCGATGGCCTCGCGCGTGGCCTTGGGGAGCCCCTTCGACTCGAGCACCTGCTCGACCAGCCATCGGAGCTGCGTCATGGGCGTGCGCAGCTGGTGCGCCACCATGGACACGAACTGCGTCTTGGCGCGTTCCACGGCCTTGCGGTCCGTCACGTCGTGCGCCACGGTGAGGTTGGCGACGGGCTTCCCGCGCTCGTCGCGCATGATCCGCACGTCGAGCTCCACGTCGCGTTCCTTGCCCGCGACCGGCCGGACCTTGGCCTCCCCGGACCATTCCCCGCGCGCTTCCACCGCGCGCCGGATCGTTTCGGACTGGGACGGGTCTGACAGGAAGCCTATGAGGTCCATCCCCTTGGGCGCGGATTCCTTGGCGCCCAACAGCCGCAGGAACGCCTGGTTGTGGTACAGGACGCGGTCCCCGAGCGTGGCGGCCACCGCGTCCTGCACGTTGTCAAGGAAGAACTTGGCCTGCGTGAGGTCCTTGATCGTGGCGCGCAGCGAGGAGGTGCGATCGGACAGCTCCTCCTCCACGCGCCGGCGCTGGGACACGAGCAGGAACATCACCGCGGAGACCGTGAGCGAGATGAACAGGAGCGCGAGGAACCGGGCCAGACTGTTCCGGTACGCTTCTCCGGCTGAGTGCGCGTTCACGCGCGCCTCCACGACCAGGGGCAGGTCCCCGAGGAGCACCGGCGCCGCGGCGTCGGGTTCCCCTATCTCGCGCGAGGGCGAAAACGCGCTCCCGTCTCGGGCGACTTCGACATCCCCGATGAGCAGACGCACGTCCGCGATCTTGATCGCGGTGTCCTCGGAAAGGCCACCCAGGAACGGGGAAAGCGGCAGCACGCCCACGACCGAGCCGATCGGCGCGCCGTCGCGACGCACGGGATGGCTTAAGAACAGCGAGGGTCCTTCCGCGCTCTCGAACGGGCCGCCCGCCGCGAGGGCATCCGCTAAGAGGGCGCGACGCATCACCTCCTCGCGCGAGGGGTCCGCCGCATAGTCCGTCCCGATCGGCCCGAGCGAATCGCCCTGGGCATGCACGAGCACGCCGGCGCCGTCCACGAACCCCACGCGCACGACCCCGGGGAAATGCCCCCTGAATTCCTCGATGAAGCCGGCGAATTCCTCGGCCGTCACCTCCTGGCTTTGAGAAAGGAACGCGACCACGGAAACGACATCCGCCTCTTCGGCGCGGAACGCCTGGCCGAGGAGCGTGGCGATGCGGTCGTCGCTCTCGACTGCCTCCTGCACCAGCCGTCCGACCTCCGCCTCATGCGAGGACTGAGCCACGCGTGCCGAAAGCAGCAACCCCACGAGCGAGAGGCCCAGCGGGAGCAGCAGAAGCCCGAACGCCCGGCGGCCCATGCGCGCTCTCTCGCCGCCTAAGGCGTGGTCGATGCGCTTGGGGATGAGCCTCGAGGCCACGAAGCAGGCGACCAGGGCCATGACCGCGTACAGCCCGTCGGCGACGTCGCCGTTCCAATACGCGCCGGCCGATTCGCGCACGGTGTACGCCAGGTCCGCCGCGGCCCCCACGAACAGGTAGCCGAACAGACCCAGTAGCAGCGGCTGCATCTCCGGATGCCGCTCAAGCGAGATGGCGATGAGGCACCCGAACAGCGCGAGGAACCCGAGCACGACGTAGAGCGAGTCCAGCGAGATGATCGTCCCCTCATAGGCCGGCAGCGCACGCAGGAGCACGAACGTGGCCGCGAACGCGGCGGCAAGGAGCGCGGCGAGGATCAAGGCGGCCGTCGTGCGCGTGAACGACCTGGCACGCACGCGATGGAACAGGAATCCGGCGATCATCGCGCTTTCCACGAACAGGCCGGACAGGTAGAACACGTCCGCGCCGGTGAATTCCGGGATGGAAATCCCCTCGACCATGTTGTAGTAGGTCCAGAAGAGCTGCGCGACGCCGTAAAAGGCGAAACGGATCCCGACGAGCACCATCACCGCGGTTTCCGGATACCCCCTCCCCCTCCACTGCCACGCGGCCGCGAAGAACCCGATGGCGGCCAAGAACAGCGGGATGGCATACCCGACGTTGAACAGGAAATTGGCCGCCTGCTCGTGGTCGGCCTGGAACTGCAGGAAAAGCCACCAGACGGCAAGGACGCCGGCAAGCATCGGAAAGAGCTTGCGGGAAGACGGGAGTTCCATTCGGCCGATGGGTCGCATAACTAGACGATGAGGGGCAGCTTATGCAGCTCGCTGGGACGCCCGAGCACGATGTCCTCGATGCGGTAGGTGCCGTGCGTGGGCGCCTCGATGTACCCGTTCCAGGCGAGGCGCGCCACGCCGCCGGAATCGATCCAGTCGGACAGCCATTCGTCGGCGTGCGCGGTCTCGAACTGGCTCACCCCTCCGCCCACGTATTGCAGCCACAGCCGGTTGAAATCCTCCTGGCTCCCTATGGTCGGCGCCATGATGATCGCGATGCCGAGCCCGGTATAGAAGGAGAGCTCGCTGGGCTTCGTCCACAGCACGTCGGTGGTCTCGAGCAGCTTCGTGAACCCCTCGAAGTACCCCATCCTGGACTCGAACGTGGGAATGACCAGCCATTTCCCCAGCTGCGCGCGCAATCCGAGCGAGATCGCGGCTCGCTCGTAGTACGCGGCCACGTCGTGGCGCACGCCGGCCACGAGGTTCAGCCGCAACTCATGTCGTGAGATGCGCGTGCGCAGGCTCTTCATGAGCTCGACCCCGAGGTGGCGCTGCGCCCCGGCCCCGCCCACCGAATAGGTGATCGTGACCGGGTGCGACGCCTTGGTCATCCGGCACAAGCCGGTCCCCAAGGTCTCGTGCAACACCTTCTTATACCGCTCGTGGAAGATCCCCTTGGGGTCCAGGTTGCACAGCCGGGCGGCCAGGAGCTCCTTGAGCCGGGTCGCCTTGGGGCCGCCGATGAGCTCCTTGGGCATCGGGAACCCGGTGAGATAGATGTGGTCCTCCCTCACGCCGTAGAGCTTGAGCCGCTCCGCCACGCGTCCGGATGCGGCGAAATACCTGATGCGGCTCCCTTTGGGGTCAAGCGGCACCCAGGCGCGGTTCACGTCGGTGTCCGTGGTGATGCAGTAGATCTCCCCCGGGTAATCGAAGTGTTCCGCGGCGAGCGCCGGGATCGGGAAGGTGGACACGAGGGGCAGAGGTTTCTTCCCGAGCGTCTCGATGAGGTGCCGGCACAATCCGCGGTTGAGCAGCGCGTAGGTCTGGCGCACCTGGAGGCTGGGCTTCGACAGGTCGCGGCGGGGATAGAAGCTCGGGATCCGCTGCATCCTGTCCATGAGGCTGAACGCCGCGTCGCCCACGAACGGGATGGGCTTCAATCGCGACACGAACTCGTACGCCTGGCGGCTCGCCTTCCACATCCGCCGGTCGAGGTCCGGGATCCCGCGATAGTTGTTGGCCGTGATCACGGAGCCGCCGGAAAGGTCGCGCAGCGCGAACGCGGCGCGGCTGTGGCCGTACCCCATGTCCACGTCGATCACCCAGGCGCGTGGCCGCTTGCCGTCGTGCGAATGCGTCGCCATACCTAGAAAAAGCTTCGCTCCTTCGACTCCGCCTGGATGATGTCGAACGCCTCCTCGGCGGTATCCACCAGGCGGTAAAGCTTTTGGTCGTCGGCGTCGATCATCCCCTCGGCCACGATGGACTGGCTGATCCACGTAAGAAGCGGTTGCCAGAATCTCCTGCCGACAAGGACGACCGGCAGGCTTGCGGACTTGCCCGTCTGCACCAGCGTGATCATCTCGAACATCTCGTCGAGCGTGCCGAACCCGCCCGGGAAGAACACGTACGCCTGCGCGGAGGCCGCGAGCATCACCTTGCGCGTGAAGAAATAATGGAACCCGCGCCCCTTCTTCACCCACGGGTTGATGCGCTGCTCGTTGGGGAGCTGGATGTTGAGCCCCACCGACTCGCCCTTGTGCTCGTGCGCGCCGCGGTTGGCCGCCTCCATGATGCCGGGGCCTCCGCCGGTGATCACCGTGAACCCGCACTCCGCGAGCATCCCGCCGAGCTTGCGGGCCTCCTTGTACCATCGGTCCGTCTCGGGGAGCCGCGCGGAGCCGAACACGGTGACCTCGCGCGAGAACGAGGAGATGAACTGGAACCCCTCCACGAACTCCGCCATGATGCGGAAGATGCGCCAGGTGATCTCGTGCATCGGCATCGGGGTGCGCAACGACGGCACGGCGGATTCGTCGGCGGGCAACGGGACACGGCAAATGCGGCCGCGCATCACGTCCGGTGGGGGTGTCTTCTTCCTCCTGGGCATAACCCCGGCATTGTAACACGAAAAGAAAAGAGGTCCGAACCCCGTGACGGGTCGGACCGTGGGCGCGACGACGAAGTCGTGGCGCGAGGATCTCAGAGGTGCTTGTCAATCAGGTCGACGATGCCGTGGTTGCCCGTGGCGGCCGCGTCCTTCCTGATCTCGCGACGGGTCTTGTCGTCGAGCTCGGCGCCGCCGTTCATGATGATCCGATACGCCCTCTGCTCCGCGACGTTGCGCACCGGGTGCTTGGCGAACGCCCTCAAGGCGTTGATGCGGTCGTCATTGCTGACCACCGCCCCCTTCTTCTTGACCAGGCTCGCGACGACGTGCGGCTCGAGCGGATCGTTCTTGCTCCGGGAGGGCTTGGGCGGGAACGTGATGTGGGTGTGCAAGGCTGGACCCCTTCTTCATCCCGTCTCAAAACGAAACGGTTGGCGAAAGATACCCGTCCTTTCGACAACCGTCAAGGGTGGATAAGTTTACTCCGCGAACCCGTCCTTCTTGAACTTCACGATGAGCTGCGGGACGTACTTGTTCTTTTCCTCGTCCACGAGCTCTATCGACTCGTTCTTCATGATCATGTTCATGGCGAGGTCCGAGAGCAGCTCCTCGTCGGCCTTGATTTCCGTGACGAGGTCCTCGAGCTCGGCGCTCTCCTTGGGAGCTTTCTCCCGGACAGCATTCTCGATCCCCTTTTTCTCGGCCTTGAGCGTATCCATCTCCTCCTTCACGGTGGCGTAGCGCTCATGTTGGGAAAGCTCGTCCTTGATGGCATCCTTGATCTCCTTGACGCGACGTTTCTTGGTGCGGATCTCGTTCAGGAGCTCTTGGAGGCGAGAGGTATCAGACATAGTGGGGGGAATAATACCATAACGAAAAGGACCAAGGATTTAAGGTTTTAAAAGGACCAAAGGAAACTTTCTCTTTTCTCCTTCGACCTTTCACGTTTTCTTTGGTCCTTGGTTCTTCAGACCTTGGTCCTTCCCTCACCTCCCTTGCCAAATTCCCTCCCTTCCCCTACACTCCCGACAAACCAACCTCCTATGCCTGCCTGCATCGTCACCGGCAAAACCCCCGTCAGCGGCTTCAACGTGAGCCACAGCAACCGCCACACCAAGCGCTGGGTGTACCCTTCGGTCACCAAGCGCAGCCTTCTCAACCCGGCCACGGGCCGCATGGTGAAGGTGTTCATCAGCAACCGCGGGTTGCGCACCCTCAAGAAGTGGGGAAAAGAAGGCAAAGTCTACGACTTGAGCCAGATGAAAGCGGAATGCTAAACGCGAAGAAACGGGCCTCACGGCCCGTTTTCGTTTTTGTCAGAGCATGCCGTCGATCTTCGCGACGAGCTCCGGGATGCCGCCGCCGGTCTCCGCCGACACGAGCACCTTTCGTCGGCCGTCGAGCGCGCGCGAGAGCGGCACGGGCGCGGCGGACCCCATCGCGTCCGCCTTGTTGATGACCATGAGCCTGGGAATGTCCGCAGCCCCGAGGCGGATGAGGATCTCATCCACTACCTTCACGTGCGCCGGGGCGTGCGCGTCGGACCCGTCCACGACATGGAGCAACAGGTCCGCTTCGACCGCTTCTGACAATGTCGAGGCGAACGCGTTCAAGAGCTCGGGCGGCAGTTGCTTGATGAACCCGATCGTGTCGGAAACGAGCGCCTCGCGGCCCGCGCGCGGGAGATACAGCTTGCCCACGCGCGTATCGAGCGTGGCGAACAACTCGTCGGCCGCGTATTCCTTGCGACCCGTAAGGGCATTGAGGAGCGTGGTCTTGCCCGCGTTCGTGTACCCGACGACCGCGACCGTCTTGAACCCGCTGCGCTTGCGGCCCTGCTGGTGCGTCTTGCGCACGCCGTGATGCGTCTCGAGCTTCTCCTTGATGCGCCGCTCCTTCTCGCGCAGGTGGCGCTTCATGCGCTCGATGTTGGTCTCGCCCACCCCGCGCGTGCCCGTGCCGCCGCCCTGGCGCGAAAGTTCCATCCCCATCCCGAAGATGCGCGGCCCCATGTGCCGGACGCTCGCAAGCTCGATTTCGAGCTTGGCCTCGGTGGTGCGCGCGTGACGCGCGAAGATCTTGAGGATGAGGTCAAGGCGGTCCCACACGGCAATGCCCGTCCCTTTGAGCATCTGCTCGACGTTGTACGCCTGCTGGGGCTTGAGCCGGTCGTTCACCACGAGGAGCTTGGCCCCGAGCGCCTTTCCCTCTTCCGCCAGGTCCGTCACCTTGCCGGGCCCCAGGAAGGTCCTCGGATGCGGGTTGAACCGGCGCTGGTATGCCTTCACCACCACGATGCCGCCGTAGGTGCGCGTGAGCTCCTCGAGCTCCGAAAGGCGGTCAAGCGCATGCTCGGGGAGCATCCGGGGATGGATGAGGTCCACGAGGATGGCGCGGACGCGGGTGTCGGATCGCATGGGGGAATCTTGGCAGATTGCCGAAAAAAGAAAAAGGCGCCGAGCGTATCGGCGCCGGGCATCAGGATCCCTTCTTCAGGACGCTGATGTCCAGCATGAGCGCGGCGAGCCATTGCCTGGTCGCGTCGACCTCCGAAGGCGTATGCTCCGTCCCGGCGGCGGGGCCGTAGTCGCGCACGAGCGTCCCGGCGTAGGCCGTGAGCAAGGCGAGGGCACGGACGAAATCCTTCTCGTCCACCCGCTTGAGGATCGCCTTTTTGCATTGGGTAAGGCCCGTTTCGAACGACGCGCGGGCTTCCCCGGCCATGGGATCCGGCAGGTTGGGCACCCCTCGCCTGCGGACGGCTTCGAGAATGTCCTCGTTGGGCCGTTCGAGCTGCTTCCGGACGTGGGCAAGAAGATCGATGTCGTCGGGATCCAATCCGCACCTCCTCCTTGAATTGAATGGACGCCGCACCATACCAAAAAACCGCCTCCCCGTCAATGGGGAGGCGGTCCTGTCCTCGGTTTACAGGATGGAGTCCTTCGCGGCCTTGGCCACGCGGAACTTCACCTTGGTCTTGGCCGGGATCGAGATCGCCTCGCCCGTGGCCGGGTTGCGGCCCATGCGCGCCTTGCTGTGCGCCTTCACGAGCTTGCCCAGGCCCGGGATCGTGAACTCCCCGTTGCCCTTGCACTCCTTGTAGGCGAGCATGACCAGCTTTTCCATGAACGTGCCGACGTCTTTCTTGGACATGCCGGTGGCCTCCGCCATGGCCGTCAGCGTCTGACTCTTGGTCATCTTCCCCATATCGCTTGTGGATAAGTTAGTTCTAACGAAAACACTATAGCAAAGCCCTGGAAATCCGTCATCCGCGATGCAAGGCCGAGATGAACCCGAGCGCCCGCTTGATGACCGGTTCCATGTCCTTGTAACTTGACGATTCGATGAGCTTCCCGGGGGCCACCCAGCGCGCGTCATACGCATGCTGTTCCGGATCGGGATGCAGTTCGGCGTCTTCCGCGGTCTCGAACAGGAAGTAGTGGATGTCCTTGTGGATCAGCGTCCCTTTCTTTTCGAACCGGTCGCGGAACCAGATGTCGATGGCGCCCAGGTATTCGAGCAGTCGCACCTCATCGAGCCCGAGCTCCTCGAGCGTCTCGCGCGCCGCGGCCTGTTCGCGGGTCTCATCCGGTTCCACGTGGCCTTTGGGGAACGCCCATTTGCCGTAGGAATCCTTCATGAGCGCGAACCGCACGCCGCGCGGCGTGCGTTTGAACACGAGGCCGCCCGCGCTCACTTCGCGCTCGAACCGTTCTCCCGGGCGCCGCCTAGCGCTGCGCGGAGAGGATCTCGAGGGCTTTCGCCGTTTGTGGGTCGCGTTTGGCATCGGAGTCGGCTTGCGTGAATTCGACGAGGTGGTCCGGGGTGATGCCGGTCTCATGGATGGTGCGCCCGTTCGGGGTGTACCACTCGGCCACCGTGATCTTCACGGCGCTGCCGTCCGGCAGGTCGCGGTAATCCTGGACCGACCCCTTGCCGAACGTCTGGGTGCCCACGAGGGTGGCGAACCCGTAGTCCTGCAAGGCGCCCGCCACGATCTCGGACGCGCTCGCGCTCCCGCCGTTCACGAGCACCACGGTGGGCATGTCGGCGAGGCGGGGCGCGCTCACCCCGTGGAACGACTGGCTCACGTCCTGCCCCTTCTCGATGACCACCGTGTCATACCCCACCCAGGCGGAGGCCACGCCGATCGCCGCGTTGAGGAGGCCGCCCGGGTCGCCGCGCAGGTCGAGGATGAGGCCATGCGCCTGTTTTGACAAGGCGTCGTTCACGGCGTCGTTGAACAGGCCCACCGTATCGTCGTTGAAGGTGTGGATCGCGACGGTCGCGATGCCGTCCGTGATCTCGGAACGGACGCTCTTCACCACGATCTTGTCGCGCACGATCTTCACCTCGAACGCCTCCGTCGCCCCATCCCGGCCGATCGTGAGCGTGACCGTGCTCCCCTTGGGCCCCCGGATGCGGGAAACGGCCTCCTCGACCGCCATCCCGTAAGTATCCTCCCCGTCGATGAGCAGGATGCGGTCGCCGGTCTTGAGCCCCGCCTTCTCGGCCGGCGTCTCGGGAAGAGGCGCCACGATGACCAGCGCCTCGTCCTTGATGCCGATTTCCGCGCCGATCCCCTGGAAGCTCCCTTCCAGGTTCGAGGTGAAATCCTGCGCTTCGTCCGGATCGAAGTACGTGGTATACGGGTCGGCCACGCCGGAAACCAGCCCGTGCATGGCGCCGTAATACAGCATCTTGTCGGAGACCGGCTGATGCACGTACGACTCCTTCACCAGGTTCCACACGTCCCAGAACTGGCGGAAATCCACGTCGTCGGACAAGGAAGACGGCACGTCGCCCTGGTTTAGCACGCGGCCCTCGCCTTCGGGCACCGCAGCGCGCGCCCCCTGCTCTCGGCCGAGGAACAGCCCGGAGGTGAACAGGAACACGCCAAAGAGCAGCAAACCGATGAGGGAAACCGAACGGGAAAGCGGTCGCATAATGGACATAAGATACCCGAATCGCGCCAAATCGGCTAGGATGCCCCGTGTATGGCTCCCGGGCGGAGAAAACTGCTCTACGCGGCGTTCCTGCTGGCGTTCCTCGTCTCGGCCCCGTCCGTGGTGCTGTTCACGGCCGGCTACCGTCTCAACTGGCACACGGGCGACGTGGTCCAAACGGGCCTCATCTCGGTGTCGACCATCCCCAAAGGAGCCGATGTCGCCGTGGACGGGCAGCCGGTCGGGGCCTCCACCCCGTCGGTCGTGGATGACGTGAGCCCGGGCGAGCACGTGCTCACGCTGCGCAAGGACGGCTATCTCCCCTGGGAAAAGCGCCTCGTGGTGGAAAGCCGTCGCACCGCCTTCGCCCATGGCACGCTTCTGTACCTCGATGCCGCGCCTCTCCCGACGTTCGTCTCCCCGACCGTGGCCGAAGCGGCGCCGCAAGCCGGACGCTTCGCCTACACCATCCGCGAAGGCGGTTGGCTCGAGACCTGGGTGATGGAACCGGAGACCGCGAGCAGGCGCCTTCTCTCGCGCATCCCGGCATCCGACCAGGTCCTTTCGCTTTCCCTGTCGCCGGACGGATCGCACCTCGCGCTCCGAGAGTCGGGCAAGGCCGGCGTGACGCTCATCGACACGCAGACCGGCGCCGCGGCCCCGGCCGCGCGCGTCCCGGGGCGGCAAGAGTGGTGGGAAGAAGGAGGCGCATGGCGGTTCGAGGACGCGCCGGACGGGTTCGCGCTCCTGCGCGAGCGCGTCACGGGGCAGGCGCGCCTCATCGACCTGCACGAGCCGGACATGCCCGTCGTGCTCGACGCCGTGATGCGCTCGTTCGCCTGGTACGGCGAACGCCTCCTCTACACCGACGGGTTTCGGCTCGACGTGTTCGACGCGGAAATCGGGACGGACCTGGAGCTCTCGCGACAGGAGACCCTCGTCCGGACGCTCGCGTGGCATCCGTCCGGGACCACCGCCCTGTTCGTGCAGGACGCGGGGGTGAGCGCCATCGAGCTCGATCCGCGCGGCGGCCATGTCGTGACCAGGCTCATGGAAGGATCGGGCTTGGGCACGCCGTGGGTGGATCCGAAATGGCGCACGATGTACGTGTTCGGGGAAGTGGATGGGGTGCATGGGCTGTACGCGCGACCGTTGCAACGATAAAACTTGAAGGGCCAAAACTTGAAGGACCAAAGGGGACGTGAAAGGTTGAAGACCGAAAGGGACGAAGTTCAAATTTCATCCTTTCCACCTTCTTCCTTTCGAACGACGTTTGGCCCTTCAAGTTTTGGTTCTTCAAGTTTTTCATTACAACTCCACCAAACTATCATCCCCCACCACCATCCGATGCCCGCTCTTGGGATGCGTCTCGCGCGAATCCGACACGGTCGCGTTGAAGCCGAGCAGCGAGTTCACGATGCGCCGCCCGGTTTCCACCCGGGCACCGGGGAACAGCACGGAGTGCTCGAGCTCGGCGTTCTTCACCGTGCACCCGTCGCCGATCGCCGTATACGGGCCGACGTAGCAATGCTCCAACACGCAATCCTTGCCGATCACCACCGGGCCGCGGATGAGTACGTCCGCACCGATCGCCGTCCCCTTGCCGATGCTCACTAATCCTTGAACCTGCGACGAGTCGGGGATGTCGGCATCGACGCGGAACTGATCGCGTGCAAGGTCGTCCATGATGAGCGCGTTGCCTTCGAGCAGCGCGTCGGGCGTCCCCGTGTCCTTCCACCAACCGGTGATCTCCTCGTACCCGACCTTCCCGTTTTTCACGTACCAGGAGTTCACGTCGGAAATCTCGTACTCGCCGCGCGCGGACGGCTGGATCGTCTTGAACGCGTCGAAGAACCGCTCGTCGTACAGGTAGATGCCGGTCACCGCGAACGGGCTTGGCGGGTGCTCCGGCTTCTCCACGACGCGCACGAGATTCCCTGCCGCGTCGAACTCCGGCACGCCGAAGCGAGCCGGGTCCTTCACGCGCGAGAAGGCGAGCATGCAGTCGAGCTTCTCGGCCTCGAACCGCTCCACGAACTTCTTGATGCTCCCGAGGATGATGTTGTCGCCGAGAAAAAACAGGAATCGCTCCCCTTTCAGGTGCGCCTCGGCGTTCGCGACGACGTGCGCGACCCCTTTCGCGCCGCCGACCTGTTCGAGATAGGTGAGCTTCGCGCCGAACGCTGAACCGTCTCCGAGGACGGCCGACATGGACTCGACTTCCCCTGGGTTCACGTTCACGATGATGTCCGTGATCCCCGCCTCCACGATTTTCTCGATCACGTGCGCCAACATGGGCTTGTTGGCAAGCGGGATCAGGTGCTTATTCGTTGTCCAGGTGATGGGCCGCAGCCGCGTGGCCCGCCCTCCCGCCGCGATGAGCGCTTTCATACCGGACAAACCCTACGACGCCCGAGCGAATTTTTCAACCGTATCCCGTAACGCCTCCTTGACCGGCCGCATCGCGATGCCGAACTCGGCGAGCCGCGTAGAGGCGAGGAAATTGTTCGAGCGCGCTTTCGTCGCTAACCCCTGACCGACCAGGTCCGCTTCGGAAATCCACTCGCACGAATGGCCGGGATCGACCAACTCTTTGTACAGTCCGAGAATCTCCTTGTGCCTCACGGTTCCCGGATTGGTCACATGGAAGATGCCGGGCGCCTTCTGTTCCATGAGCTGGCGGAACACGGACACCATGTCGTCCACCACGGTGATGGAATTCTCCACGTCGATCACCTTGGGGTACGCCGCCAGCTTTTGCAGCAGGTTGCCCGGATTCGGGACATGGTCGATGGGCATGCGGATCCTTGCGATGGCGACGTTGGGCAAGGTCGAAAGGACGAGGTCCGCCGCCCACTTCGCGCGGCTGTACGTCGGGCGCGGGTTGCCAAAATCGTCTTCGCGCCAGGCTCGGTCCGAATGCGGGCTGTCGCCGTAAAAGATACAGCCGGAACCGACATGCAGCAGGTAGACACCGGCTTCCTGACACGCCTGCGCAAGCACGATCGGCTCGAGCGTGTTGCCGAGGATCGTTTCCATCCGATGGCTGTCGCACCAGTCCACGTTGGGCTTCCCTTTCACCCCGGCGGCGTTCAGCACCGCGTCGGGCTTCACGCGCCGAATTTCCGCCAAAGCGCTTTCCTTGTCCGTCACGCGCGCGTCCGAAAGCACGGCGTCGCTCCACGCGGCCGCGCAGCGGTTTCCCACGAACCCTTTGCCGAAGATGAGGATGCTCATAAGACTTCAGTGCGTAGTTGGTAGGTGGTAGTGCGTAGGACGATAATCTACGCACTACGTACTACCCACTACCCCCTTCGTTTGCTCCTCGCCACCCAGTCTTGGTTCGCCTTGAACCACTTGACGGTCCGTTTCAACCCTTCGTCCAATCCGATCTTCGGCTCCCAGCCAAGCTCACGCTTGGCCTTCCCGTAATCGATGGCGTAGCGGCGGTCGTGGCCCGGGCGGTCGGCGACGTTCTCGATGGCGCTCTCGTCACGACCGCACAAGGCGATCAGCTTCTTCGTCAGTTCAAGGTTCGAAATCTCCCCGTCGCCGCCGAACAGATAGGTCTCTCCGACCTTCCCCTCACGCAGCGCCAGGTCCACGCCGCGCACGTGGTCTTCCACGTAAATCCAATCGCGCACCTGCTGGCCGTCGCCGTACACCGGCACCTTCTTCCCGGAGAGCAGGTTCGTGATGAACAGCGGGATCATCTTTTCGGGAAAATGATACGGGCCGTAATTGTTCGAGCAATTCGAGATCGTCGCCTTCACGCCGTGCGTGATGACGTACGAGCGCACGAGATGGTCGGCCGCGGCCTTGCTCGCGCTATACGGGTTGCGCGGGGCGTAGCACGAATGCTCGTTAAACGGCCTGTCATCGGGCTTGAGCGCGCCAAACACCTCGTCGGTGGAAATGTGATGCAGGCGCTTGCCGTGTTCCTTCACCGCGTCGAGGATCGACAGCGTCCCGAGGACGTTCGTACGTACGAAATCGCTGGCGCCGGCGATGGACCGGTCCACGTGGCTTTCGGCCGCGAAGTGGACGACCGCGTCGCTCGCCTTTACGATCTCCCGCACGAGACGCCGGTCGCAGACGTCCCCATGGACGAACTCGTGGCGCGGGTTGTCCTTCACGTCCGCAAGGTTCTCGAGATTCCCCGCGTACGTCAATGCGTCGAGGGTCACGACCCGGTCGTCCGCATGTTCGCGGATCGTGTAGCGCACGAACGCGGAGCCGATGAATCCCGCGCCGCCCGTGACGAGGAGTTTCATAGTGGATAGTGCGTAGTTGGTAGTTAGTAGTACGTAGGCAAAAACCCTACGCACTACGTCCTACGCACTCCTTAATTTTCAATGCCATCGCGGCGAAATCCTGGTGCTCGTCGGAACCTTGCCACATCTTGTGCCCGTCCGCCGGGAAACGCGGGATGAGGTGGAAATGGGTGTGGAACACCAGCTGTCCGGCCGCGCGGCCGTTGTTGGTGGACAGGTTGAACGCGTCGGCCCCGACCGCCTTGAGGATGCCGGGGGCGAGGCGCTGGGACAGGTGGAGGAGCGTCGCGGCCGTCTCCTTCGGCGTCTGCGCGAAATTCTCGAAATGCGCCTTTGGGATCACGAGCGTGTGCCCGGCGTTCACCGGATGGATGTCAAGGAACGCCAGCGTGTCGGCGTCCTCGTACACCTTGTGCGACGGGATGTCGCCCGTGACGATCTTGCAGAAGACGCAGTTGTTAAACCCTGAGTTTATTGAAGGGTCGGTCATAAGAAGGCGGAGAAGGCCTCAGGCGGACAAGGCATTAGGAAGAAGATCGGGCCAGGGGGAGGATGAGGAGCGGGACGAGGGCGGCGAAGGCGGCGGCGAGGAGGCGCAGGTCGCCGAGCCCTTGTCCGAGCGTCCAGGCCGCGTAGGCGCACGCGGGGACGAGCAGCGCCGCGACCGCGTACTGGACGAGCGGCCAATCGCGGTACCGCTCCACGCGCGAGGCGTACCAGGCGCCAAACGCGAAGGCCGAAAGCAGAAACAGGTGCACGGATAGGAACCGTGAGACGAACCCTGGGCGGACCAGCTCGGCGGTCCAAAAGACGAGGCATGCCGCGACGCTCGCGCGCAGTCCCGTCGCGGCCACCTGCGTTTCAAGTTCTCGGAGGTCGTTCATAATCCGAGTTTCCGTTGTATCACATACGCCAGATCTTCCCAATGGAAGGCACGCCGGCGCCACGCCATGTCGATGCGGTCCACTTCCACCGAGGCGCCGAGCGCCTTCACGCCCGGCACGGAGAACACGAACTTCCAAGCCCCTTGTTCGAAGGCCAATGCGCGCGCATCAAAGCTCGCATGCGCCACGGTCCACTCCCCCTCGCGACGCGGACTCTCATACGCGGCGATGACGAAGTTCACGCCGAGCCGGTCGATATCCGTGTTCCAATCAAGCCGCACCGGATCGGGGTTGAAGAACGACTCCGGCGAGAAGGCCACATGCCCGTCCCCTTCCACCAGCACGTCGCCAACGGGGGCGGTGACGCGCACCACGCCGTCTTCCGACACGGAGGCATCGACCTTCGCATATGGAGCCGGAATCGCCACCGTCGCGGAGCCGATTTGAAGGTCCTGCACCGCTTCGGCGTGGGTCGTCGAGAAGGAAAGATGCTTGGCCTCGGTCCAGAACCGTACCGGGCGCGCCGGTTCCTTGTACGCCACTTCGTCGCCCAAGAACACGTCGTTCAGGAACACCAGTTTCTGTTGCGTCGTCGTGATGCGGCGGAAGAAGACGTCGCGGCCGGCGCGAAGTTCCACCTTGTACGCGCCTTCGGGCAGTCCGGGCACGGACAGGTCGAGAGAGCGCATGGAGGACGGCCGCGCGAGCGCGGAAACGTCCCCGTCGTCGCCGATCGACGTGGTCGCGACCTGCTTCCCGCCCTCATCCGTGACGACGACCGACACCGGGTCGGCGCCCTCGTCGCGGTTCATGTCCATGAACGCGAAGGAGAAGGCGAGCGTCTCGTCCGCGACGTACGTCTTGAACGCGTGGAACCCGCGCAGCGTGGCGTCGATCACGCGCGTCTGGTCGGAGGCGCGGTAGCCCGGGATCCGATACGGGGTCGGGAGGGTGAAATGGGACGTCGCGATCTCATGCCGCGGTGGCAGGTTCACGAGGAAATCGGCGATCGAGGCGTATCGGGGCGTCCGTTGCAGGAGCACGAGATCGTCCGCGTCCAGCCGATGCCAGGGCGAACCGTCGATGAGCGAGTTCTCGAGCGGACGCAGGTCGTAGGAACGGCCGTCCGCGGCGAGGGCGCCGAGTTCCACGATTCCCGCGCCCTGGTTCCTGAACCGCACGTCCACGTCGATGACGTCGAACGCGCGATGCGGGTGCGCGAAAAACGTCACGGGCTCGTCCACGATCGTGCGCCCGTCCGGCACCCGCGCGTCCGGCAGCAAACGGTCGATGAACGGCGACCGTTCGCCGACCGCATGGTTCACGACGAACGTCCCCGACGGCACGAGTTCCTGCGCAAGCAGCCAACCGAACGCCGCGACCGGGATCGCGACGATCACGAGCTGAAACGTCCATGACAGCACCCGATATCCGACCTTCATACCCCTTCTCCCCCCCCGCCCGCCGTAGCCTCAGCGGAGGCGGGTTCAATCCTATACAGCGTCTCCTCCCCGAACGGCTCCGCCGGGACGAACCGGAGTCCCGTCCCCTCCAATTTCTCCCCGTTCAGGTACTCGAGGTCCGTCTGCGGCAACGTGATGCCGAAATAATACAGCGGCGCGCGCAAGACGAGCCTGGGCATGAGGGCGTAGGTGCCTTCGTCGCGCAGGGGGACGCGCACGCGGCGCTCCGGGAACAGCAGCTTGTCGGCGCGGTCCACGATCACCACGGCGTCGGGCTCGACGAGCGACAGGAGCGCCGCCTTCGTCGCCGCGTCGCGCGCGAGGGTCGTCCTGGCGTCAAGAAGCCCGTCGCCCGGCGCGAACGCGGTCGCGACGAGCGCTAAGGCCGCGCCTGCGGCCGCCAACGCGCCGGCGACGAGACGGCGGCCCTGCGGCGTGACGGCGCGGTCCACGAGCCAGAGCGAGGCCGCTGCGACGTACGGCGTGGACAGCGCGAAGGCCGGCAGCCAGTAGCGCACGTAGCTGTTGGCGATCGAGACCGCGTCGGGATCCGGGTTGTCATGGATCACCCAGCTCCCGTACAGCACCGCGAGATACGCGGCGCTCACGAGGAAGAAGGCGTGATACGCGCGGCGGGCCGGGCGCTCCCGCGCCGTCGCCCCGCGCGAGGCGCGCGACAGCCACGCTCCGCCGATCGACAGCGGCACCAGCCACCAGAACAGCAGGAGGCCGTGTCCTAAGACGGCGCGAAGCGCGTTGCGCGGGTGGATGCCGAACGGGAAGAACGGACGGAGGACTTCCTGGACGCGTTCCCAGGCCCTCGGCGCGGCGGACGGGGCGGCGGACGCGGCGATGACCGACGAGGCCGGATACCCGGTCGAGAGCGGACTCCCGTACGTGAGGGCGTTGAGCGCGAGCATCGGGGCGGCCACGCACGCCACGCCGGCGAAGAACGCGATGGCCGATCGCCCTTGCGGCATCACGCGTCCGGCGACGAACCACGCCGCGAACGCGGAGGGAACGAGCCACAGCAGTTCCGACGGACGGATGGCGAGGGCAAGGCCGGCGAGCGACCCCGCGACGAGCAGGTCGGCGGCGCCTCCATTCAGGGCCGGAAACCGGCGCGCAAGCGGACGCGCCGACGCGGCGAACGCCGAGAGGATGAGGAACGCGACGAACGGCACGTTGGGCATGAGCGAACGGGCCGTGTAGTACAGCCAGGCCGGATGCAGGGCGAGGACGAGCGCGGAGACGAACCCGATGCGCCGGCCGAACGCCCGGGAAACCACCGCGCTCCAGGCGAACACGGCCAGGAACGCGAGGATCGGGGTGATAAGCGGAAGCGCCCACGTCCCGAGCACGCCCATGATCCCGCCATACAGCGCCGGGAGACCGAGGAATCCGCCGGGGGCGAGCTGTCCGTCCATCGCGACGACGCTGCGCGGATGCATCGCGTCATCGAGGCCCGCGTTGAGGGGCTCGAACGCGGTGAGCGTCCCGGTGGCGGCGAACCGGTGCGCGAAAAAGGCGTTGCTCATCTCGTCGGGCGAGACGTATACCCCGTCACGAGGGAGCAACGCGGCGCCGAAGAGCAGCGAGAGGGAGGCCGCGAGCGCGAGCGTGCCCGCGCGAAGGGCGCCTCTTGGCTCAAAGGCCATAGGTGACCAGGCTCACGAACGCGAACGCGACGGACATCCACAGGATGCCGACGGCGATCGTGAGCGCTTCCGGGATCGTCGGGGCCGCGAGCGACAAGAGCGCGAGCGAGACGCCGACCACCTGCAGGAACATCTTCGTCTTCCCGAACCCGTTGGCGGAAATGAGGCGGCCCTTGCGCCGGCCGACGGCGGCCCCGACGGTGATCGCGATCTCGAACCCGACGATCGCGAGGGCGAGTTCGAACGGAAGCCGCGGGAGCACCACGAGCAGGACGACCGAACCGATGAGCAGCTTGTCCGCGACCGGATCATAGAAGGTCCCCCAAGCCGTGACCTTCCGGCGGATGCGCGCCACGCTCCCGTCGAGCGCGTCGGTGAACGCGACGAGGACGAACGCGACGAGCCCGAGGCCGAAGCGCTGCGTAAGCAGGAGCCAGAGCACGAATGGCGTTGCCGCGAACCGGAACACGGTGATCATGTTCGGGGTCACGAATCGCGGCACGAGGCGCACCACGGTGGCCCCGAGCAGATGGTCGTGCAGGTACAGCTGATGCGGGTCGCGCCTCTCGAACATGTTTGATACAATGACGCCGCTATGCTTGGCGGTTTTTTCCGTATCCACCCTACCATTTTCGCCGCGCTTTTCCTAGCCGCCTGGGCGTGGAACGCGTTCGCGCTCCATTCCCCGGTCCTCGGTGGCGCCTTGCTCGGGGCGTGGCTGCTCCTGTGCGGGTCACAGCTTGGCCGCCGCGCGGCGCCGGTCGAGCATGCGTCGCTCCGGCTCCCGGTCGGCATCTGGCTGCTCCTCTCCGGCGTGATGATCGCGGGCGCGGCGACCTACTACGCCTGGCAGTATCCGCCGGGCGTCGCGTACGTGGTCCTCCTCCTGTCCGTGCCCGTCAGCCTGTTGCTCGGGCGCGGCGCGCATCGCCCCGGACTCCTGGAACGCTGGTCCCATGCGCTCAAGGAGGCGAAGTCGCATCATGCGGTCCATGCCGCGCTCGGCGCGACCGGCATCAGCCTGTTCTTCCTCGCCCTGCTCTTCCGCTCGTTCGCGGACGCGGCCACCACGGATCCCATCCGTTCTCTCTGGCTCGTCGTCTCCCCGAGCGCGTTCCTATGCGCCTTCGTCGCCTTCGCGCTGCTCGCCGCCTTGCTTGTGAGCGGCCGCTCCCGCGCGCTCGCGATCCCGCTCGCCTGTGCCGCGCTGTTCGTGTTCCTGTCCGCGTCCGTTCTCGTGTTCCCGATCGGCTCCGGCTTCGATCCGTTCATCCACCGCGCGACGGTCTCGCACGTGGTCGAGCAAGGGAGCATCAGCCCTAAGCCGCTGTACTACGTCGGGCAATACGCGCTCGAGCTGTTCCTCGTGCACGGGTTCTCCTTGCCAATCGACCTGGTAGATTTCTGGCTGCTTCCCGCGCTCGCCTCGCTGCTGCTCATCCCGGCCGCGTACGGGGCGGCCGCGCACCTGCTTCGCGATCGGCCGCGAGCGACGGCCGCGCTCACGCTCGTCTTCCTCCTTCCGCTTTCCTCGTTCATCACGACGACGCCACAGGGACTCGCGAACCTTTGGACCTTGCTGTTCGCCCTTTTCGCCGTCCCCACCTTGATGGGACTCGAGCCCGCCTTCGCTGAGGCTTCGGCGGACAGGCGCCCTCGCATGGCCGCGCTCACCGTCGGCGCAGTGGCAACGGCAGCCATCCACCCCATCGCCGGCCTCCCCGCGCTCGTGTTCTTGGCACTCGGCCTTGCGCATTCCCTTTCCTTCACGTCCCACAAGACGGTCGGACGCGTCGCATTCTGGCTCATCGCGCTCGCGGGCAGCATCGTGCTCCCAGCCGCATTCGTCGTGAACGCGATCCGGTCGGGCACCGGCAGCGGCTTCGACCTCTCCTCCATCACTCCATCACTCCTCCTCTCCTCTCTCCACCTCGGCCTCTTCTTCCAAAACGGGTTCCGCCCCCTGCTCGACTTCGCCGAACTGTGGGCGCACAACGGGTTCCTCGTCCTGCTCCTGGTCGCGCTGCTGGGCGCCTGGAAGCTCCGACGCGACACGACGCCCAAGCCGTATCTCGTGATGGCCGGCGTGCTCGGCGTGAATTATCTCCTGCTTTCCACGGCCGTCGATTTCTCTTTCCTCATCGACTACGAACGCCAGAATTACGCCGCACGCCTCGTCCCGCTCATCGCGTTCTTCCTCACCCCGTGCGCGCTCGCGGGCGCCGGCATCATCCTCGGCCGCGTGCGGGTCTCCCCCGTCCTCGTGCGCGCGTTTACCGTCTTGCTCACGGCCGCGCTCATGACCGCCGCGCTCTACGTCACCTACCCGCGCCACGACGCGTTCGTGGTGGGCCATGGCATCAACGTGAGCCAGGGCGACGTGAACGCCGTGTACGAGATCGAACGCCGCGCGAACGGGCGGCCGTATCTCGTGCTCGCCAACCAATCCGTATCCGCGGCCGCCATCAGGAGCCTCGGGTTCACGCACTACTACGGCAACCAGTTTTATTATCCGATCCCGACGGGCAGCGATCTGTATCAGGCATTTCTTGCAATGAACGATACGCCGACCAAGGAGACGGCATTGAGCGCCTTCGATATCGTGAATGACATATGCGTATCCGGATGCATGCGTGAACTCCCCACGTCCGTCTTCTTCGCCGTCAACCGCTACTGGTGGCAGAGCGACCGCATCGTGGAACAGGCCAAGGCCACCGCTGACGACTGGTTCTCGGTGGATGATGGCACCGTGACCGTGTTCCGATACGATGCCCCAACACCAGAAGCCATCAGCCAATAGCCGTTAGCCGTCAGCGCATACCATCTCCCGACTCCCAAATACCACCCCCCCCCTCTATGCCCTCCTCCTCCGACCACTCCCTCTGGGAACGCGAACAGGCCTTTCTCACGAAAGAACGCGAACGCGTTCCCGAACTGTTCGTCCGTCCCGATCTCGCGAACGATGAGGTGAACAAGCGCGTGGGAATCCTTTCTACGCCGACGGGCATGCCTAAAGGATGCGTGAAATCGTCCCCGCTCGATTTCATCGTGGAGGAAATGCGCTCCGACGGCATGCTGTCCACTGCGGACCTTTCCGGCGCGTGCAAGCCGCTCATGGATGGCGTTGGGACGGTCTATGCCGACTTGGTAAAGGTCGGGATCTCGACGATCGACGCTGCCGGACGCCTTGCCACCGCGCTCAAGCTCGACCGCAAGCACATCGGGTACGCCGGCATCAAGGATGCCGTCGCGCTCACGGCGCAGACCATCAGCTTCCGACAAACCACGGTCGACGCGGTGAAGGCGCTTTCGATCCCGAACTTGGTCCTGACCCGAGTCGGCGAAGGCAAAGGCGCCGTGGCGATCGGCGGATTGAAAGGCAACCGGTTCACCCTGTTCATTCGTACGGACGGAGCGCCCGATGAGGCGCGCATGACGGAACTGGTGGAAGCGGTGAAGGCGAACGGCGTCCCAAACTACTATGGCGCGCAGCGGTTCGGCACGCCGCGCTACCTGTCGCACATGTATGGCATGCACGTCATGCGCGGCGAGTACGAGCAAGCGGTGAAGGCGGTGTTCGCGGCGCCGAGCGCATTCGAGATCCCGTATTTCGCACAGCGCCGCAAGCGGATCGCGGAGGCATGGGGCGATTGGAAAGCGGTTCGCGCGCTCGTCACCGACCTCCCATACGCCTTGCGGCACGAGACCCAGATGCTGGCCGAGCTTGAGCGCGGCAGCGCGGACATGTACACGAAGGCTCTTGCCGCCGTCTCGCAGCAAACCGACATGTGGGTGCGCGCCTATGCGAGCTTCCTCACGAACCTCATCCTTTCGGAAGCCGAGATCTCGGGTGATACCCTGCCCGACACCATTCCCCTGCTCCTCTCGCAGCGCGAAGCCGACCGAGCGTTCTACAAGACGCTCACCGACGCGCATGGCACCGGCCAGTTCCAATCGCATCTCCGGCAATCAGGGTTCGACAAGTTCGTGAACATCGGCGCCAACCCGTCCATCCCCTCCCGCATCAAACCGACGATGCACGGCTTCCGTTGCGTCCCCGAGGGCGTGGCCATCTCGTTCGACCTGCCGAAAGGGGCGTATGCGACGACGGTGCTCATGTTCCTGTTCGACGTGGCACAAGGGACGCCGGAGTGGGTGACCACGACGGAAGTGGATACGAAAAAGCTCCTCGGCACCGGATCGGTGGAGGAGGCAAAGGCGCGGCTCGGGGAATTCATCCGCCAGGCGGCGAAGACGGAAGCGGACGCTGGTGAATAAAAAACAACACCCCGCGAGCAAGTGTTGCTCAAGCGGGGCTTGATGTCGTGGCGGCATCCCGTGTGATCGGGACGCCGCGATTGCGCTAGGCGCGCTCGTTCGTGAACTCGCCGCCGATGAAGCGCAGCGCGTTCTTCGCGCGGCGATCGTCGCGCGAGTCGCGTCCCACCACGTCGGTGCAGTTGACCGTGTGGGCGGACCCCGGCGGGTTCTTCCACACGTGGATCGCGCCGTAGGTGCGCTTCATCATCGCGTCGACCGCCCCGAGCAGCTCGGCGGTGAGCTCCTTTCCGGGGATGGCGTTGCCGCTGATGTAGCCGAGGATCAGCACGCCCCGCTGCTGGGGGTTGTTGATCTTCTTGCGCTGGATGTGCGCCTCCACCAGCTTGGCGCCCGCCGCCTTGAGGTCGGCGACGTACGCGTCGATGCGGGCGAGGGACAGGCCATCCTGTCCGAAAACCTTCACGCCGCTGTCCGCCCTCTTCACCGCCCCCTTCCCGTCACGGCCGCCCTCGATGAGGTCCTGCTCGTAGCGCGTCGGCTCGAGCCCGACCGCCTTCGCCTCCTCGGCGTGACGGTCGTTGAGGAGGATGAGGTCGCGGCGGCCCTTCTCGTCGCAGTAGAGGCCCGTCTGCTTGTCGGACGATGCCGCGAGGAGCCGGGCGATCTCGTCCTTGGTGACGTTGATCTTCACCAGGACGTCGACCCGGACGCGGCCGGGCTTGGTCTCGGCCTTGGTCGCAATCTGTTGGTTTTGAGCGTTCAAGCGAACCTCTCTTTCTAGAAAATAACCCCACGAGGAGGCTACTGGTTGTACGCGTTAGGCACCGACGGTGCTTTAGCGTGGACAGAAAATACCATATTTTGGGGGTTTTGTCAAGAGGGAGGGAATGAATATTTGGCTAAGGTGAGCGGAATGTAGGATGAAGAATGAAGTATGTAGGATATAAAAAGCGCCCGTTTCCGGACGTTTCTTTCATGAGTCCTCATTCATCCTACATCCTTCATCCTACATCCTTCACCTCCCCAATCAGCTTTTCCAACCGATCCACGTACTTGGGCAACGCGTAGTCATCCATCCCCTTTCGGATCTCCCCCTCCCGGGCACGGAAATCCCCGACCTTGGCGGCCATGCGCGTGAGGGCTTCGCGTAGGCCCGTGGCCTGGCCGGGTTCGTACAAGAACCCGTTTTCCCCGTCGCGGATGAGCTCCCCCACCCCGCCGATGCGGCTGGCTACCACCGGGGTCCCCACCGCGAGCGATTCGTAAATCACGGTGGGCGAATTCTCGTAGCAGAGGCTCGGCACGAGGGTCGCGTCGCACAGCGCGAGCAGCTTCATGAGCGGTTCCTGCGACACGAACCCGTGGTAGGTGATCCGCTTGTCATGCTTGGCCCGATCCGACACGAACGCCGCGAGCGACCCTTCGCCGGCCACGTGCAGGTGGAACGGAATGTCGAGCCCTTCGAGCGACTCGAGCAGGAACCGGATCCCCTTGTGCGGCTCGAGCTGGCCCACGTAGAGGAGGCGCAGCGGCCCTTCCTGGCGCGTGGTCTGCGGGCGCGTGCCCATGTCCGGCGCCGGATTGGGCATCACCTCGATGCGGCTCTTGGGGAAGAACCCGCGCTCGCGGTAGAAGTCCGCGAGAAAACGGGAGGGAGAGATGACGACGTGCGGCGAGCCCACGGCCCGGCCCGTGGCCGCCTCGTACATGAGGCGCAGCGGGGTGGAGTTGAACGGCCCGCGCTCTTCCCCGGCGATGAGCAGGCCGCTGGGAATCGAAAGCTGCACGTCGTGGAGGGTGTGCACGTGCGGGATGCCGGAGGCGCGGATCGCGGCGGCGACCTGAAGCCCGATCCCCTTGAGGTTGTGCGTGAGCACCGCTTCCGGGGCGCGACGATGGATCACGTCGAGGGTGACGCGCCTTGGGATCGGGCTCCACAGGTCCACCATGTGCCAGGCCGCGCGCACGGGCGCCGGGTACCGGTGGTCGTTGAGCGTGTGGTAGAAGTTGAGCGGGTAGAAGCGCTCGATGGGCTCAAGGTCGGTTTCCGTCACCCGCGACCGCAGCGAACCCATCCCCGCGTACGGCATCGTGGAAAGCACGCTCACCTCGTGGCCGCGCACGAACAGCTCGCTCGTGATGCGCGAAGCCACCTGCTCGGCCCCGCCGCGCTGGATGGGAGGATAGAGGTTGGAGATGATGAGGAGGCGCATATGAAGGCGTGAAGGCCTTAGGCGTGAAGGCCTCAGCTGCTGGGGCCTTGTCCCCTGAAGCCTTATCGCCTCAGGCCTTTACGCCTACTTAAAAGCTTTTATACGTTTCCTGCAATCTCGAGATGAGCGGCTCCCAGGCGAATTCGGCCTCGGCGCGCTTGCGGGCGCTTTCTCCCAGGCGCTCGCGCAAGTCGGTCCGCTCAAGGAGCAGCTTGAGCGCATCGGCGAGTTTTGTCGCGTCCCCGGGCGGGACGAGCAGGCCGGTAGCCCCGTCGAGCACCACCGTGCGCACGCCGGGCAGGTCGCTCGCGACGGTCGGCACGCCGCTCGCGGATGCCTCGAGCGCGACGAGTCCGAACGCTTCGGCACGCTCGGTTGACGGGAACGCATGGACGTCCGCGAGGCGGTAGATGCGCGGCAGGTCTTCCTCGCTCACGCTCCCGAGGAATCGCACGCGTCCGGCAAGCGCGCCAGCCTCTACGGTGGCTTGCAGGCTCGGCCGCAGGTCGCCGTCGCCTACGACGAGACAGGTCCACGGGTGGCCGGCCACGCGTTCGAGCGCGGCAAGCAGCACGGGGAGCCCCTTAAAGTGGTGCGCGGCGTCGAGCCCCCCCACGAACAGGATCGTCGGGACGGACGGGTCGAGGGCAAGACGCGTGCGCATCTCCGGCTCGTCGCCTGGATGAAACCGCTCGAGATCCACCCCGAACGGATGCACTTCCAAGCGGTCGAGGCAGCCGGGCACGTCGGCGAGCGCGGAGGTCAGCGCGTACTCGCGGCTCGACACGAGGATGCGGTCCGCGCGGGAGATGAGCCAGGGGAACAGGAGCCGGCGGTGCGCGCGGAAGATGGCGCCGCGGATCCCGTCGGCGACCGCGTCCATGTGATAGGTGACCACCAGCTTCTGGTCGCTTCGGATCGCCTTGCGCACGATCACCGGCTCGGCCCCGCCGAAGAACGGGTAGTGCAGGTGCACCAGGTCGAACCCCTTGAGGCGCTGGTACAGCGACGGCATCACGCTCCCGTTGCCGATTGTGAGCGGCGAGGGCACGCGGTGCACGTACTCGGGGTCGCTCATCACCTTGCGCGTGCGCGGCGTGAACACGTGCACGTTCTCGCCCCGGGCGCGCAAACGCTCGGTATACTCATGGGCGACGCGCCCCATGCCGCCGCGATAGGGCGGGTACGTCGAGACGACCTGGGCGATTTTCATACTGGAAGGCGATAATGCCTCAGGCGTAAGGGCGTTAAGGATGTTCCCCTGAAGCCTTGTCCGCCTGAGGCCTTCTTCCCTATTTCACCACACAATGCATTTCCTCACGACCCTCCATATTGCATCCAACACCGGATTCGCCACCTTCTCCACGATCGGGTTGCTCGTCGCCTGGTGCTCGATCCTGCCCGTCCACAGGCGCACGATCTCGGCGTCCGTGACCTTGCGGATCGTGCGCGACTCCTTGCGCTTGCGCGAGACGTAGGCCCAGGTGCGCGGGTCGAACGCGGCGCCCCACGCCTTGAGCTTTTGCGAAAACCACCCTCCATGGATCGCGAACGCCGCGAGCGCCAGCTCCTCAACGAGCATGAACGGCGCGATGAGCGCGAGCGACGCAGCCTTCAGGTGCGAAAGATGGACCAACCAACGATTGCGCTCCATCCAGTAGAGCTTCTGCACGCTGCGCGAGAATTCGTACCTATGGAACGCCACCGACTTCATCGACAGGACGTTGCGGAACCCGGCGAGCCGGAGGCGCCAACCGAGCTCGAGATCCTCGTGATACAGGAACAGATGGTCGTCGAGCAGCCCGGCGGCCTTGAGCGCCGTGGCGCGGTAGAGCGTGGCCGCGCCGCTGCCGTAGGCGATCTCTTCGCCGTCTACCCTGAGCGAAGTCGATGGGTCCGTCGCCGTCACGTCCTTCGCGTAACGGCCGTTGTCGCGCACGAACCCGAACCCGAGGAAATGCACCATGCCTCCGGTGGAGTTCACCACTTCGGGATCCTGCCACAGGCGCATGAACGACTGGACGGAACCGATGTTCTCGTCGGACTGCGCAAGCGCCACGGCCTCGCGGATGCAGCCAGAGTCGAGTTTGGCATCGTTGTTCTGCAGATACGCGTAGTCGGCGCCTTCGAGCAGTGCGTGGTCGATGCCGAGGTTGTTCCCTCCCGCGAACCCCAGGTTCACTCCCGACGGGAAAAACGTGACGCGCGGGAGCACGCTGTTGGACTTGGGAAGCACGTGGTCGCGGATCCACTGTGCGCTCCCGTCGGCGCTCGCGTTGTCCACGATCACGATCTCAAGCGCCTCGCGCGGGTAATCGAGCTTCTCCCAGGATGAAACGACCTCCGGAAGGTACGGGAGGCTGTTGTAAGAAAGGTAGATGACGGCGATCTTGGGGGGCATGAAGGCCGCAGGCGTGAAGGCGTTAAGGATTTTCCCCTGAGGCCTTGTCCGCCTGAGGCCTTGTCGCCTCATCCAGCGCGATCCTCCTCACCAATTTCGTGATATCCCGCTCTAGGCGGTCGAACCGGAGGAAGAGGCGGAACATGAGGTACGCGAGCGCCACCACGGACACGTAGAGCACCGCGTCCGACCCGCGACCCACGCCCACGACGTTCGCGAACAGGTCGGCGACCTCCGGGCGCAGCACGACGACGGCGGCGCCAAGCCAAACGAGGCTCCAGACGATCGCCGCGCGGCGGCTCAAGGCGCCTTGCCTGGCGCGCCGCCAGGTGAGAGCCAGCGCGGCAAGGAGCGTCGCGGCAAGGATGACTTGGATGACGAGCATATTCGCGTCTTACTTTTGGAATGCTCCGAGCAGCAGCTGCCAGGCGATATGGAAGGCGTCGACGGTCTTGTTCCCTTTCGCGAGCGTCTCTCGCGTATAGGTGATGCGCGTCGGCACCTCGATCACGCGCAGGCCGGAGCGCGACACGGCGCGCAGCAGCTCCGAGCAATGCGCCTTGCGGTCCTGGGTGAAGGTCACGCGCCGCGCCGCCTCGGCACTCATGGCGCGCAGCCCGCTCTGCGGATCGGTGAACGTGCGCGGGATCCCCAGCGCGAAGGCGCTGAACACGCGGCCCGCAAGGAGCAGCGCTCGACGCGACGCGGGCATCCCTTCCGAGGCGATGCCCAGGAATCGCGAGCCGTACACCACGTCGGCCTCCCCGCGCACGATGGGGAGCGCGAGCGCCGTAATGCCTTCCGGGTCGTGCTGGCCGTCGCCGTCCACGTGCACGATCACGTCGGCGCCGCGCGACAGCGCGGAGATCGTGCCGGTCTTGAGCGCGGCGCCCTGTCCGCGATTGATGGCATGCCGGAGCGCCACGACGCCGGCGGTCTTGGCCGCCTCGAACGTGTCGTCGGAAGATCCGTCGTCTACCACCACCACCTCGTCGACAAGCCCCTTCACGCGTGAAAGCACCGGGGCGAGACGAGCCGCTTCATTATAAGCCGGGATGACCGCGATCACCTTCATAGGCATTGAAGGCCGCAGGCGTGAAGGCATGAGGATGTTCCCTTGAGGCCTTGTCGCCTGCGGCCGCACAGCCTTCCTTTACCTCACATCGCCGACAAAAGCAACCGATTGGCGGTCATGTATTCGACGGTCTTCGAGAGGCCGTCCTCAAAGCGCATGAGTGGGAGCCAGCCCAATTCGCGCGCCTTGTTGATGCGCGGCAGCGGGAGCTCCGAGAGGAACAGCAGGTCTTCGCCCAGCGTGATCTTGGACGCGGAGCGCGTCATCTTCACCACCATCTCCGCCACCTGCATGATGGGCATGTCCACGTCGGAGCCGATGTTCACCGGTCCCGGGTCCTTGGGCGCGTTCATGAGGCGCACCAGCCCGTCCACCACGTCGAGCACGTAGGCGAAGGAGGTGCGGAACTGCCCTTTCCCGTACACCACCAGGTCCTTGCCCTCGAGCGCGCTCATGATGAAATCCGGGATGAGATGGCCGTCGTTGAGCGGCATGCGCGGGCCGAACGTGCGGAACACGCGGGCGATGCGCGTGTCGAGGCCGTACACGGCGCGGTAGGTGGAGAACATCGTTTCCGAAAACCGGCGGCCTTCGTCATAGCAGGCGCGCGGGGAAAGCTGGTCGATGGTCCCGGTGTCGCCCTCTTCCACGAAGATGCGGTCGCCGCGGCGGGTGCCGTACACCACGGAGCTGCCCGTGAGCAGCACCTTGGCCTTGTACTTGCGGGCGAGCTCGAGCGCATGCTCGTTGCCCACCCCGTTGCACCGGAGCGTGTCGATGCGGAACTTGTCGAACTGCTTGATTGAGGTGGGACACGCCAGGTGATACACCTCCTGGATCCCCTGGAACGGCAGCTTGAACGCCGACAGCTCGGCGTACGTCTCGAGGTCGAACGGCTGGTTCACGTCCAGGCGCAAGAACTGGAAATCCGGGTTCGGGAGCAGGTTGTCGATGTTGCGCACGCTGCTCGTCGCGAAATTGTCGATGCACACCACGCGATTGCCGTCCTTGAGCAAGCGTTCGCACAGGTGGCTCCCGATGAACCCGGCCCCGCCGGTCACCAGGATGTTCTTCTTTTCAAACGTGGGATTGGTGGGCATAGAGCGAAATGTAGGATGAAGGATGTAGACTGTAGGATAGTTTATTGAAAATTCTACATCCTACATCCTTCATCCTACAGTCTTCAGTCTACATTCTACATCCTTCATCCTACATTCTCCATCCTCATCGCGACGAAACCGCCATCGAACGTGCTGGGCGATCCTGCGCGAGCAGCGCGAACCCGCCGAGATCCGTCCCGGCGCGGTCGGTGAGCCGAAGGCGCGTGCCGGAGGGGTCGGCGAGGAGGCTTGCGAGCGTCGAGTCCGCGCGACCGAAGGCGCCGAAGGGGGTGGTAAGCGGGGACGCCGGCACCACAAAGGAGGCCGGGTCGACGAGACGCGTCCCGTCCAGGCGGAACGCGCGGATGCCGGAGGGGCCTCCCGTGAGCGCGCGCGTGACGATCTCGACGCGCCCGTCGCGGTCCGTGTCCGCGACGGACAGCTCAAGCCCGTGCCTGTCGGCGGCGTCGAAAGCGAAGAACTGGCCGCGGAGCGTCCCGTCGAGCGTGAACACGCGCACGTGCGGGCCGCCGCCGGCTCCGGGCACGGTCACGATCTCGTCGGTCCCGTCGAGGTCGAGGTCGCCCACGGCCGCCTGCACCCCGCCCAGGAACCCCTCGGCATACGCGAGGAACGAGGCCAGGCGCTTCCCCTCCCCGTCGTACACGCTCACGCGCGGGGCAAAACCGCGTCCGGCGGCCACCACCACGCGCGTGGCGCGCAGCGCGATCACGTTCGCCGGCACAGGGACGGGAGGCACGGACGGGATCGGCGCGGCGGTCCCTGGCGCCTTGGCCGCGGACACCGCCTTCCCCACTTCCAGGGCGCGCGCAAGGTTCACGCGCCCGGCCCCGAGCGCCCCGCGCGGGAGAGCGCCAGTGTCGACCGGGTCCACGGACAACTGGAGGACCGTCTTCAGGTCGGCCGGGCCGAGATTCGGAAAGGCGCCCTTGAGGAGCGCGACGGCCCCGGAAATGATGGGCGCCGCGATGGACGTGCCGTTCCAGCCGCCGCGATACGGCTCCGCGAACCCGTCCGTGCCCACGGCCTGATAGGACACGTTGAAGATGTCGATGCCGGGGGCCGCGATGTCGGTGCATGAGGACCCGTAATTCGAAAACCCGGCCTTGGTGTCCTGCGGCGTGGTCGCCGCCACCCCGAGCACGGAATCTCCCCCGTCGGTTTGCTCGAAACACACCGGGTACAACGGCGCCTGGTTCAGGTCCGTCCCGCCGAGCGTCTTGTTGCCCACCGCCGCCACCACCACCACGCCCGCGTCGTAGGCGTCCTTGATCGTCTGGCGGAACACGCCGTCCACCTCGGCCCCGGTAAAGCTCAAGTTGATGACCGACGCCCCGCTGCGCATCGCATAGCGGATGGCGGCCGTGGCATCCGCCGAATTCCCGGAACCCTCCCGATCGAGGATGCGCAGCGGCATGAGGCGCACCTGCCAGTTCACTCCGGAAACTCCCGTCCCGTTATTCCCGATCGCCCCGATCACCCCGGCGATCGCCGTGCCGTGGATCGTGGCTTCCGCCTCGTCGCCCGGCGCCGGTGAGGGATCGGGCAGGGCGTCGTCATCCACGAAATCCCATCCGTGCAGGTCGTCGACATGCCCGTTCTGGTCGTTGTCCAACCCGTCGCCGGGAATCTCCCCCGGATTGGTCCAGAGGTTTCCCGCAACGTCCGGGTGATCGAGATCGAGTCCGGTATCCAGCACGGCCACGACGACGTTGGCGGATCCGGTGGCCGTATCCCAGGCGTCGAACGCCTTGATCTTCCCCAAGTACCACTGCTGCTCGATGAGCGGATCATTGGGAACGGCCGCAAACACAGGCTGGCCGATGAGGATTCCCGCCGTGACAAGAAAAAACAATAGGCGCCGCATAGGCGCCTATTGTAACACGAGATCCTTCAGGCCTGATGGCCTTCAGGATGACGCGCCCTCTGCTCATGAGATCCTTCAGGCCTGATGGCCTTCAGGATGACGCGCCCTCTGCTCATGAGATCCTTCAGGCCTGATGGCCTTCAGGATGACGCGCCCTCTGCGGGCGCGTCATTTGGCCTTTTTTCGTTGTTCGGCCTCTAGCCGTTCGATTTCCGCCTGGATGGCCTGGTCGTCGGGGGCCAGCTGGCGCGCCACTTCGTAGTGGGAAATCGCCTCCTTGAGCATGCCGTTGTCGGCGTACCACTTGCCCAGGCGGGTGAGCAGGCCGGGGGTCTGCCCCAGGTTGCCGATGGCCGCTTCGAGGATGACCTGTATCTCCGCCCGGCGCGCCGGGAAATGCTCGTCGATGAGGTCCGCGAGCTTGAGATAGGTGGGCTCGTACGCGCTCACGTCGGCCGCCGCGCGCAACTGCGCCTCCGCTCCCGCGTAATCCCCCATCTCGATGAGCGCCTGGGCCAGGTTCTCGTGCGCCGCCGAGTCGTTGGGGTTTGACGAAAGGATGTCACGGTACGCGGCGGCGGCCTTCTTAAGATCGCCCACGGAATAATACAGGTTCCCCAACACCAGGAGCTCGCTTATGTCGCGTTCCCCTTCGGCCACCGCCGCCTCCTGGGCCGCGATGCGCTCCTCAAACTTGGCCATGTTCTCCGCGTCGATCCCGCGGTCCACCAGCTCCAGGAGCGCCGGAGCGGCCGGATGCGTCGCGCGCCAGCTCTTCCCCGCCCAAAGCCCGCCCACGATCACGACGACGGCGGCAGAAACGATCACGAGAAGCTGTTTGGGACGCAGGGGCATAGTGGGGGCAGGATAGCGAAAAGAATGAGACTCGTCCAGAAGCCCGCTACCCCTCTCCTTACGAAGGAGAGGGCATGGGTGAGGTCGCGCGGTCCGAAACGCAAAACCCCGCCTCTCTCGAGGCGGGGTTTGCTTGGCGTTTCAGGGAGTTACCCCTTCCGCGCGCAGGTCAGCTAACCCGGAGGTTAGTAGACGAGCGTGCCGCCGGTGACCGACAGGTTCTTCACGCGAGTCCCGTCGATGTCCTCGTCAGCGCCCGTGGTGGGCGTGAGGTCGGACTCTTCATCGTCCCAGACGATGGCAGAGAAGCCCACAGTGTCACCCTCGGACTGGTCCGGGATGTCCACGCGGATCGAATCGTCTGCCACCGCGCCAGTGGTGTCGATCTTCAAGACGTACGTCTTGATGTCGCCAGCACTGATTTCCTCGGCCGGATGCGTCGTGTCGCTCTCCATGTCGAGGAAGGCGTAGGCCAGCGGATCCGTACCAAGGGTACATCCCGCAGCGCCGTCCGCCTCCGCGAAGGTCCAGTCGCCGACAAGGCTCGCGCCGTCCTCGCCGAGGTCGTCGTCGAGCTTCTCGCTCGAGTCGTCCATGTCGTAGAACTCGAACAGGGTCTCATCGCCGATGGTGCCGCAGTCGGCCCAGCCGCTGCCCGTCCCATCGAACGTGGTGATCTTGAACGCCACCTCGTCGAGGGTCACGGAGCCGCGGGAATCGGCCGCCACGGTGAAGCGGAAGACCTCCGAGAGGCCAGGCGTGCTGGAGCCCGACGGGCTGCCAGAGGCGAGGCTGATGGTCGGCTTGGTCTTGCGCACCGTCATGTCGTTGGCCGGGACGTAGGTCGCGACATCGGCTTCGGTGATCGTCTCGCCGGAACCGGCGCCGACCGCTTCGAAGTCGTTGTCCGTGTCGTCCTCGTCGGTGGCGTCCAGGTTGAGCTGGATCAGGTCACCCGAGGTCGCACCCGTGGAAGACACCCCGTTGGTGTCGATGATCACGGAGAGCACGCGGGTGGAATCCACCGGCACGTAGAAGTCGAGGCCGGAGAAGTTCGCGCTGCCGCCAGAGAGGAAGCCGGTCTTGCTGACCGTGGTCCCCGCCTGGTTCTGGTAGCTGAGCTTCACCGTCGCGGCGATGTCGTCGGAACCGGCGGCTCCGACGTCGTCACCGCAGGTGTCGTCGCCGTCGGACGCGTCGACGCAGTTGTCGAGGGTGAGCTCCTTCACGATGAAGGCCTCGTCCGAAGCGTCGAACTTGAACTTGGACATCGAGACCCCCG
Source organism: Patescibacteria group bacterium (assembly GCA_004297215.1). Taxonomy (NCBI): domain Bacteria; species Patescibacteria group bacterium. Next base: position 14,701 of record SCUM01000001.1, on the reverse strand, counting down.
TGGCCGAGCCAAGGATGATCGTCGAGTTGGCCGTACCGCCGTCGAGCGTGACGGTGATGGAGCCGCTGTCGATGACCGAGATCACCGTGTCGGCGCCGGCGCCTTCGTTGCCGTCCACGAGGGTGGCAACCACGTCGTCGCCGTCCTCATCTTCGGCCTGGATGTCCGCGGCCGCGTCGATGAAGAGGTTGTAGTCGTCATCGCCGGCGCCCACCTGGTCCACGTTGGCCAGGTTGCACTTGGCGATGAGCTTGGCCGTCTCGCCCGCAGCCACCGTCCAGTCGAAGTTCTCGAACAGGATGACGCTGTCGAACGGAGTGGCCACCGCGGTCGTCTCGATGGATTCCGGACCGTCCACCAGTGCGCCGGACTCGCTGTCATAGAGCGAGCAGGAGCTGATCTGGTCGGAGACGTTGATGTCGTCGTCGTCGTCGAACGCGCCATCGGAGTCCCCGTTGATGTTGAGGTCAAGGTCGGTCACCGTCACGTCGGAGGCGTCGCCGGCTTGGAAGTTGAAGCCGACCATTGCCACGCCGCTGGTGCCCTTCACGAAGGTGCCGCTGGTGGGCGGTTGTGCCACCTCCACGTCGAGCGACGCGTCGGTAGCCGTGAAGTCGTTGCCCACGAGCAGCGCGCCCGGGACGATGTCGCTATCAGCGAGATCGTCGCCGTTGGCGTCCTCGGCGATCACCGTGGTCATGTCGATGGTGACGCTGAAGGACTCGCCTTCGATGCCGTCCTCGTTCTCGAGGTCAGCGGTGATCATGAGGTCGAGCGTCTGGCCCGCGTTGACGGTCTGGTCGTCATCGAAGGTGAGGGTCTGGGTGTCGTCGGCGCCCACGGCACTCAACTCTTCCGGACCCATCCAGGCCGCGCCGGAGGCGAGGCGGACGGTGATGTCCTGGAGGTTGGCGTCGTCGTCCTCGTTGAGGAGGCCGCCGTCGTCCACATCGTCTTCGCCGTCGTCGTCGCCGGCGTCGTCCGCGTTGTCCGCGTCACAGTCAAGTGCCGCGCTGTTGGTGCACGCCACGTCGACTTCGAACTCCTGGATCTCGGCCAACTCTTCGGCCGTGATCGAGAACTTCATGAGCACCTGGTCCTTGCCGTCGATCTGGATGTCGTCGGAGGACGGGCCGTTGAAGGCGAAGGTGAGCTGGCCGCCTTGCACCTCGGAGAACGAGCACTCGTCGGTCCCGTCCACGCAGAGGGAACCGGTCTCGTCGTAATCCGTGATGTCCGCGGACAGGTTGAAGAGGAAGTCTCCGCCCACGGCGAGGACGTCCGCCTCTTCCTCGATCGCCACCTTGACCTCGTCCCCGGCCTCGCCGCCGATGTCGGCGGAGAGCTCCAGGTTCTCGCTGTCACCGTCCTCCACGAGGAGCGGGTTGGTGAGCACGAAGGTCACGAGCTCGCCGCTGACCGTCCCGGTGCCGAGCAGGGTCGCCCCCTTCCACAGCTTGTAGTTGCTGTGATCGGCCGAGTCGTCGACGTTGAGCGTGATCTGCTTGAGGCTGGCATCCTCGCCATCCGCCTCCACCGTGAACTTCGCGATGGTCGCGCCGTCCTGGCCGATGGTGGGGCTGGCGATCGTCCCGTTCTTCGTGATGGTCACCGCACCCGCCTCCGTGGTGGAGAAGGTCATGAGGTTGCCCATCACCGGGAAGTTGCCGGAGACCGTGGCCGTGCCGGAGACGTCGCTCGAAGAAGCGATGCCCAGGCTGGCCGTGTCGCCGGCCGCGCCGGCGCCGATGTCGGCGCGAGCGGAGAGGTAGATCATTTCGCCGGCGGCCAACGAGAGGTTGAGGCCGGAGAAGGTCGCCTTGCGGGTGCTCGAATTGATCGAGCGGCCGTCCGTGAGGCGGGTGTCACCCTTGTAGAGGTACACCTGGTCGAGGTTGCCGACCGCGCCCACGCCGCCCAGGGTAAGCACGATCTGGTTGATCGTGACCGAACCCGCGTTCGCCAGGAGCTTGAGCTTGGTGAAGCCCACGGACGAGGCAAGCGACGGCACCGTGGCGGAAGCCGGGGTGTCGGAAGCGAGGGAGACCGAGAGGCCGCCCGTCACGCCGCCGCCCAGCTGGGCCACGTCGCGCAGCACTGCCTCCGCACCAGAAACGTCAGCGCCCGCGGTGATGCCGGCCAGATTGACGCCGGAACCCGAGAGCACGAAACGCGACTGCATGCGGTTGCCGGAGAAGCCGGCGCTGGTGACCATCCGCTTCTGGTTGTTCCAGAGCAGGTAGTTGTTGCCGCCGCTCGAAAGCACCATGCCGTTGTAGCCATTGCTGGCCGACGCGAGCGAGGCGCCCACCGAGTAGTCCACGAAGAACACGTCCGCAACGTCGTCGATGAACGTGTTCCAGTTGGCGCCGGCCAGAGCCACGGCCACCGGCTCGGTCTCGATCCAGCGGATCTGACCCTGCGGGGTGACGGCGTAGGTCTTGTTGTCCGACTGGATCTTGATCCAGCGGGAGCCCGGGCGGTACACCACGTTCCCGGCGAGCGGGATCGCAGCGAGAGCGCTGTCAGACAAGGTCTGGACCCCGGAGAAATCCGAGAACCAGGTCATGTAGGTCTTTTCGTTGGGGAAGGCGTAACGGGCGCCGTCCGACGCGAGGTAATACAGCGTCGAAAGGGTCGTTCCCTTGATGAGGTCGCCGGCCGAGGCCGCGCGAGCCGTCATCGGGGCCACGAACGCGGAAATGCCGATGGACCAAGCGATGGTCATGGCAGCGACCGCGATCGTGAGGGCGCGCTTCCCAATGCGCAATGAGTGGGTCATAACGTGATTTTTACCCGGCTTTTGGCCGGGCGAACCTTTGTGTTCTCCGGCGCTAGCGCGCCTGGAGGTTGGAACGGATGCGGCTCCTTGTGGGAACCTCGACCTTGGGCATCTGTCCGGATTGCGAGAGACCGGGGCTCTCTACCCCGCACCCTTCCCTGTCCCTACAGGAAGAGGTGCGGGGCCCCGACCAACGGTCGGGACCGGAGCGACCTAGAAATTGGGTGGCGATTCAGGTGCGGGAGCCGTGAGTGAGAGCTCGAGCTCGAGGATGGTGGGCTGCACGCCGTCTATCGCCTGTTCGACCGCATCGAGCGCCTCGAACGCGCGGCGGTACCCACCCACGGCGAACGCGTTGGTCGCCTCGCTGATGGGCTTTTCCTGGCTCGTGACCGCCTGGCGCGCCTGCGCGATGCGGCTCCCGCGATCGGCATCGAGCGCGTCGGCCTTGGAGATGGCTTCCTTGATGGCCGTGAGCCGCGCCGTGGAGAGCGCGATGAGGCTGCGCACGGAGGTGAGCTGGGACTGGAAATTCCTTTCGATGACGCGCGGGTCGCCCCCGTTCTGCTCTTGCGCGTTGACGAGCGTCTCGACCGCCGTGGAATTGACCTGATCGACCGCGGCCTGGGCATCGGCCACCTCTTGCATGACCGACGGCTCTCCGGAAGATCCTTGGGTGAGCAGCGCCTGGTACTCATCGGCCTTTTGGTCGAGCACCAGGGCGAGGTCCACGGCCTCCGACGGGCTGTCGATCCCCACCGCATCAAGCTGCTCCTTGGCCGACACCATCTCCTGGGTGAACCCCTCCACCGCGGCCTTGAGCTGGGCCTCGCGGCCCGGGCGGGAGGAGACGGACAATTCCCCGACCTCCTGCAAGCGTCGAGAGGCGAAGTCCGCATGCAGGCGGGCGCGGCGCACGCCGGAGCTTGCGAGCGTGAGCTGCATGCGCTCCGTGGCAAGCTTCACTGGGTAGAGCACGTCGCCTGGAAGGCTGGAGAAACTTGCGTTCACCGTGGTGACCCAGCCGCCGAAGATGAGGGCGAACACCGAGGTACCGACGGCGAGCGGACGCGCGACGGCATGTGACAGGACGAACAGGGCATAATCCGCGTATTCGCGCAGCCCATAGGGAACCGGCTTCGGAGCCTCGACGCCGAGCTCGTTCCAGAAACGGTTCATGCACCGCTCGGCGCGCGCATCGTCAAAACCGCCCCCGAGTTCGGGCGCGTCTTTTACTCGATGAAGCAGATTGACGATGTCCTTCTCGGTCATGCGCGTGGCGTAAAGAGAGTACGTAGCTTCTTCATGGCCCGGTGGAGGGCGACGCGCGTGGCGCCGTCGCTCTTTCCGATACGTTTAGCGATATCGCCCAGGGAGCGTCCTTCGAAGTGCCGCATGAGGATGATCAGGCGATCCTCCCCTTCGAGCTGGTCGAGCAGCTCCTTCGCCAGCTCCACGTCCGCAGACTGGGTCATGGATCGGTCTCCGGAGCGCTCAGCCGCGATGTCCATCCCCGCTTCCTGCATGGACTCGATCGAGACGTTCGGGACGCGGTGTCGATAGAACTCCGACACGACCCCGCGAGCGACCGTGAAGATGAGGCCGCCCACGCTCTCCACATGTTCCGCACGCGTGAAGTAATTCCACGCCCGGAGCAACGTGGTGTTTAGCGCATCCTCTGCGTCCTGCTCCATGGGGAGCTTGGAACGGAGATATCGGTATGAGGTGGAACGATAACTCACGACCAATTCCCCAAAGGCCCTTTGATCCTTGAAGGCCCTGATCCGATGCAGGAGAAATTGTTCTCGCAAGCTACTCACAATTACTGTCTTGTCGGTTACATGAATCGTTACAGGAACGGCTTACGATAGCCTAAAAACCGTATTTATTCAATAGTTTAGGGTCACGTTGACGAAAATAGGCATGTTTGTCTACAATATTGTATAAATGCACGGGCGATAAGGCCTTAGGCAAGAAGGCTTGAGGGAAAACCCTTAACGCCTTAATGCCTTTACGCCTGAGGCCTTATCGCCTCCCGATTCTTATGCCTCTCGCTTCCATCATCCGCGTCTCCGTTTCCGAAGCGGCCAGGCTGTTCGGGGTGCATCAGCGCACCATCCGGCGCGCCATTTCCGACGGGCAAATCACCTATGTCGTGGTGCAGGGGCGCTACAAGATCAATTTCGAATCCCTGCTCAAATGGAGCCAGCAAACCACCACCGTTCGCAACAAGCGGGACCGCGCCGGCATAGGCCAATACGTGGACCACTGGAAAATCCGCAATAAGCTGTACTCCCCGAACCCGAAAACCCTGCTGGAAGAGGGGGAAGGCGCCTCAAAATCATAGCAGAAATCCCCCTGTTTTTCACGGGCGAAAACCCCCTGTCCCGACCGAAGCGTCGGGGTTGACGAAACAGGGGTTTTTTGCTATAGTTGCGCGTCGTATGAAAATCGCGATGATCGGACAAAAGGGCGTTCCCGCCGTCTCCGGCGGGATTGAGCGCCACGTGGAAGAGCTCTCGGTTGAGCTCGCCGCGCGCGGGCACGAGGTGCTCGTGTTTTGCCGTTCCTGGTACACCGGGCGCAAGGAGCGTGAGTATGCCCATCGCGGCGTGCGCTGTCTCACCGTGCCGTCCATCCGCACCAAGCACCTGGACGCCATCACGCACGCCTTCCTCGCCATCGTGCGCGCCGCGCGCGAGGATGCGGACGTGTTCCACATCCACGGCGTCGGCCCGGCCCTTCTTTCCTGGCTCCCCAAGCTCCTGCGTCCGCGCGCCGCGGTGCTTGTCACCTTCCACTGCATCGACCGCCACCATCAGAAATGGAACCTGATCGCCCGCATGGCGCTGCACCTTGGCGAGTGGATGTCCTGCTACGCGCCGGATGCCACCATCGCGGTGTCGAAGACGCTGCAGTCCTACTGCCGCCTCTCCTACTCGGCCGACACGGTGTATGTGCCAAACGGCGCCCGCGCTCCGGAATGGACGGACGTTTCCCTCCTCGAAGCCTTCGATCTCGTGCCGGGCAAGTACCTCATGTTCTGCGCCCGCCTCGTGCGCCACAAGGGAGCCCACCTGCTCGTCGAGGCCTGGAAGGCCCTGCGTGAGCGCCGCCCGGACATCGTGATGGGTTGGAAGCTGGCCATCGTCGGCGGCGGAGCGTTCACCGACGGCTATGTGGACGAACTGCGCGCCTCGTGCGAGGACGATGATTCCATCGTGCTCACCGGGCCCCGCTCTGGCATTGAGCTTTCCACCCTGTTCGCCCATGCGGCCGCGAACGTCCATCCGTCGGATTCCGAAGGGCTCCCGCTCGCGATCCTGGAAGCCATGTCGCATGGCAAGGCGGTGCTCTCCTCGGACATCCCGGAAAACCGCGAGCTCACCGAGGAGCACGGTCTCGTCTTCCGCCGTGCCGATGCGCGCGATCTCGCCATCAAGCTCGAATGGATCCTCACGCACCCCGATGAGGCGCGTATGATCGGTCGCGAGGCCCGCGTGTACGTGGCCCGTTCCTATGACTGGGGCGACATCGCGGACACCACTGGCTACCTGTACGAAGCCGCGCTCGCCGAGCGCACGTGGCAGGAAGCGACGTGAACGAAAACTTGAAACGTGAAAACTTGAAGGACCAACGGACACGTGAAAGGACGAAAAAGCGAAACGGTTTGAAACGTTTCGCTTTTTCATTCTTCCAGCCTTTTCCTCTCCCTTTCAAGATTTCAAGTTTTCACGTTTCAAGTTTTTCCTATCTCCCTGTATATCCCCATCAATTTCTCCCTATGCCTCCGGACATGGAAGGTCGTTTCCGCCTGGCGCCGCCCTTCACGGCCCATCGAGCGGCGGGCCGCGTCGTCGTATACCATCCGCAGCACGGCCTCGGCCCATCCGTGCATGTCGAGCGGGTTCACGAGGAAGCCGGTCACCCGGTCCGTCACCACTTCGGACATGCCGCCGACATGGCTCGCCGCCACCGGCTTTCCCGCGCGCATCGCCTCGAGGGCGACGAGCGGGAACACTTCGTGCACGCGCGAAGGAATGAGCACGGCCGCTGCGCCGCGATAGAGTTCGTCGAGATCGACCCCGAATCGGGATCCAAGGAATTCCACGTTCGTCAGGCCATGGGCGAGCACGTGCAGCCGCGTCTCGTCCGGACCGGTCCCAACGATGCGGAATCGCACCTCCGGCAGCACTCTTGCCACCCGCAGCACCGTCTCGACCCCTTTTTCCGGGACCAGGCGGCCGACGAACAGCACGTATCCGTCATGGTCGAACCGCGGTGCCACGGCATCAGGATCGATCCCGTGAGGAAGATGGCGGATCTTTTCCTCCGGGAACCCGGCCGCAACGAGGCGACGGGCCATGTATTCGCTCGGACAAAGATAGGCGTCTATGCCGACCTGATACGCCTTGGATCGACGGTGTGCGGCAAAGGTGAATGCCTGCGCGAACGACGCGACGTATGACTTCTTATGGAATCGGCTCATCGTTGCCGCGACGACACCTTTCCCTTCGATGCTCGGTCCGCATCCGTCCGCCCAGAGGTTGTATGACGGGGAAACCAGGTGATGGTCATGGACCGTATACACGCACGGGACCTTTTCTTTGGAAAGCGCATCGAGCACGGATGGCGAAAGCTGGGTGTAAATGTTGTGGACATGGGCGACGTGCGGCCGCGTTTGCCGTATCAGCGTCTTCATCCCCCGACGCGCGGCCCGATTCCAGCCCATGCTAAGGAAGGTGCGCAGGCCGGACGCGCCGAAGCGGACATGCTCGGTGTCGCGAAACGGAGGGAATAACCCGTCATAGGGCGTCGGGATGTTGTCCGGATGCGCCATGGCAAACGGCACGACCGCGTGGCCTTGCGCGGACAACCAGTCGGAAAGATCGAGGGCGTATCGTTCGGCCCCGCCGCGCGCGAACCAGAATTTGTTGACCTGGAGGACTGTCATAAGGCGATAAGGCCGTAGGCGTGAAGGCCTTAGGCGATAAGGCCTCAGGAATGGGGTGAATTCCGTAGGATTAGTTCGTTGGTCATGAGAAGCACCTCATTGAGGTGATTCAGTATGTCCTGCGCTTGCGATTGAGAAAGATAACCGATGCGGACCGCTAACAACAGCTGCGTTTGAAGCTCTCCGCAAGAACCGAACGCAATGGATAGAAAACGTCTGAACTCAGCAGGAGTACCCCGTAATTTACCTTCGGCAATATTAGAAGGGACGGAAACCGCGCTTCTGCGCATTTGGGACGTGAGACCGAACATCTCATCTTTCGGGAACGATTTCGTAATTGCATAAATCCTTTCAGTCACTACCATCGCTTTCTGCCAGACGATCAAGTCTTGGAATGTCTTCACCATACCATCCTAAGGCCTTATCGCCTAAGGCCTTCACGCCTATTTAAAGCCACCAACAACCCGCCGAACAGCCAAAAATAGTATCCGTTCGTGCGGATCTCGAACGCGGTAGACAACAGCCCGATGAGCGCGAAACCGACGAGCGCCGCGGCATAGCCTGCCGCGAGCGCGCGCACCTGCGGATCCGCATGCGCTCGCGCCATGCGCACGGCGTAGGCGAACAGGCCGACGTACATCCACAAGAACAGGGCGATGCCGACGGTGCCGGTCTCGCCCCACATCGAGAACCAGTTGTTGTCGATGGCCCCTTCGGTCCCGAACACGCCGAACGGCAGGCCGAGCGCGTCGTAGGCGGCGGTGTTATGCAGCGCGGCCACGGCTCCCCCGCCGTACTGCCCTGGCCCGAACCCGAACAGCGGCGAGGCGGGAACCACGGTGAGCGGGGTCTGCACGAGCCAGAACACGCGCCCGAGCCCGTAGTATTCCCCGCGCCACCTTGCATAGCTGAACGTCTCGTAGAAGCGTTCCACTAGCGTCTGTCCGGGCGCCTCGGTGATGAACCGCACGTTCAACCCGCTCGCGAACACGTAGAGGCCGGCGACGATCGCCACGGACGCGAACGCCGCCGCCACGCGCTTGTCGCGCCTGAGCACGAGGGCGATGAACAGGAACGCGAGCAGGAAGGCGAACCAGGAGGCGCGGGAATAGGTGAGCGCCAGGGCCGGAAGCGCGAGCGCGAACAGCCAGGACAGGTCGCCGCGCTCCTTGCGCCAGGCCGGCTCATAGAGCATGGCGACCCCGAACGGCAGGAAGAACGCCAGGAAATTCCCCAGCCGGTCGTACCGGCCGAGCGTGGCGAACACGCGCGAACCCGGGTCCCAGAACTGCTCCACGCCCGCGGTGAGTGTGATGTCCCCGAACGTCCGGGCGTCGGACGACAACAAGAGCGCGTCGAAAGGCTCGCCGATGAAGGACTGCGTGAGCGCGATCACGGATTGCAGGAAGACGACGCCCAGCATCACGTACGTGAGCCGCAGCGCGAACCCTTTGGGAGGCCGCAGGAACACGACGACGAAGAACACCAGCACGAACCGGATGATCTGGCGGATGCCCAGCGCAGCCACGGTGGGGTCCACTGCGTTGATTGCCACGGAGGCCGCAAGCACCAGCAGGAACAGCATGAACGGCAGCCCCGCCGGGGTCTGTTCCAGCTTCCCCTGCCCGGTGACCGACCGCCAGGCGACCACGGCGCACAGCAGGTAGATGAGCCCTTCCGAAAAGAACCGCGCGAACAGGTAGATCTCTTCGGGCATGAACTTGAGCAGGAACGGCTCAAACGGGAGATACACCGCCAGGAACGCCACGGTCCACAGCGGGCGCAGGAACGTCATCACCACGAACACGGCCGAGAGGATGGCCGACAGGACGACGAGAGGCGAAAACACGGCCTGCGCGGCCGCAAGCAACGCCAGCGCGATGAACAGCCCGGCCACCAAACGCCTTCCATGCTCCTCCGACAGGCGGTACGCCGCCCGCAAATCAATGCGCATGCGTGCATTTTACCAAAAAAAAGAGCCCCGGACCATCGTTGGTCCGGAGCTAGGCCTCCTCATCGCGCAGCAGGCGTGGTCACTGACAGGTGCCGTCGTTCGTGCCCACCGTGGTATCCGTGCTCGCGAAGTAGCGGAACGACACGAACGTGATCCCGGTGTCTGCGGTCCCGAACAGCGGGTCGCCTTCCACGCACGCTGAGCGCATGTCGACGTAATCGTAGCTCGCATCTTGCGTCGTCGCCAGGTCCGCCGGAGCAGGTGCCGTGCACGAGTCGCGCTCGAAAGCGCTCACGTACAAGGCGTCCCTGATCCGCACGTCCCCGCCGAACCTGGACGGGTCGTAGCAGTACGCCCCGTCGGAGAGCCGCGGCGACACGCGCAGGTTTTCACTCAACACGTTCGGCAAAGCTCCGGGGACTCCGCTCACGAGTTCGGCGAGGATGAACGCATCCTCGCCGTCATGGCAGGCGAGGTTGAAGACGAGCGTGGCGCACACCAGGTTTTGGTGTCCATTCACGTCCGCTTCGATTCCGACCGTCACCCCGCCATCGCCCTCACCTTCGCCTTCACCCTCTCCCTCTCCCTCGCCTTCCCCGCTTCCGGGTCCGGCATCGGGAGAAGCGTCGGGCTCGCACAGGTCGGTCGACTCGTTGCAGGTCGTCCCGGGTCCGCAGTTCCCGCCACAGGGCGACGGAGTCCCGGCATCACCTTCCCCTTCGCCCTCGCCCTCGGCGGGTCCGGCGTCGACGGGGTTCGGCATGCACAGATCCGTCGTCTCGTCACAGGTCGTCCCGAGCCCGCAACGCCCGTCGCACGGGAGCGCGGTACCGGCATCGCCTTCGCCTTCTCCCTCTCCTTCACCCTCGCCCTCGGCGGGTCCGGCGTCGGGGAATCCCGCGTCGGCAGGACCGGCATCAGGAGAACCGGCGTCCGGAGGGATCGGATCGGGCATGCACAGGTCGGTCGCCTCGTCGCAGGTCGTTCCGGGTCCGCAACGCCCGTCGCACGGGGGCGGAATCGGAGCGACCTCGCACAAGCCCGTGACCTCGTTGCACGTCGTCCCAGGGCCACAGTTTCCGCCGCAAGGCGTCGGGGTTCCGGCATCGCCTTCCCCCTCCCCTTCGCCTTCCGCAGGGCCAGCATCCGGGACCGGACAGATCGCGTCCGTGCCGCTGCAATCCTCGTCCTTCCCGTTGCCGCAGATGTCCTGGGCGCCGGGATGGATCTCCTCGTTGAGCGGGCGGCAATCGTTCACGACCTGCGGGACCACATACCCGTCCGGCCTCACGCACCGCAGCAGGGCGTCGGCGCTGTCGCCATACCCGTCGCGGTCGAGGTCGCGCAGGAACACCGTGCGGCCGAGTACCGTGCCGTCCGTGTCGAGATCGTCGGCCTTCCCGTCGCAGTCGTCGTCAAACGCCGCGCCGTTCACGAGTTCGCAGATTTCCGGCTTGCCCGGCGCGCGACGCGGATTTTGGTCGTCGCAGTCCCCTTCGCAGGTGCTGTCGCCGTCCCGGTCCATGTCGAGCGATTGTCGCAGTCGATCCCGGTCGTCGCAGTCGCCCGAACAGGTGCTGTCGTGGTCGCCGTCCCGGTCGCGCTCGTCGAGATTCGGATCCGTATCGTCGCAGTCGAGTTCGTCTCGCGACAACCCAGGACCGCCGGGCCAGCACGCCTCCACCGGCGCGAGCGGGTTGCCGTTGCCGTCGCCGTCGGCGTCTTCGAACAGGGTCGCGGTGACCCCTTCGTCGACGTCGCCGTCGCAGTCGTTGTCGACGTGGTCGCAGGTCTCGGCGGCTTCCGGATGGGTGAACCGGTCGCCATCGTCGCAGTCGCCGCGAATGGCCACGAAACCGGCCGGTCGTTGACAGGCGACGACGAGCTCCGAAACCGGGGCGTCATCATCGCCGTAGGCATCACCGTCACCGTCCGGGAACCACGTGGTCACGTCGGGGGCGCCGGGTTCGTCTTTCTCGCCATCGCAGTCGTCATCGACGTCCACGGTGGCGCAGAGCTCCGGCGCGCCCGGATGGATGAGGACGTTGCCGTCGTCACAATCCGTCGCGTCGAGCGTCGACCTGTCCGGCAACGGATCGCAGGCATTCACGCCCACGTCATTCGCATCGCCGTACGGGTCGCCGTCGGCATTTCGATGCCACGTGGACGTGCCTTCGGCCGTCGGCTCGTCGCCGATGCCGTCGCAGTCCTCGTCAACGTCGAGAGCGTCGCAGACCTCTTGCGCGCCCGGGTTGATGTCAGGATCGTCATCGTCGCAGTCGCGGTCGTTGTCCGCATACCCGTCCCGTTCGCAGTCGAGGACGAGATCCGCGGCCGACGCATCCGTGTCGCCGAAGCCGTCGTCGTCCGTGTCGGGAAACAGGATCTTGCGCTCGCAGGGGGGCTCTCCCTCTCCCTCGCCTTCTCCTTCACCTTCTCCTTCACCTTCCCCCTCTCCTTCACCTTCACCTTCTCCCTCGCCGACGACCGGCTCGCAATGAGGGCCGATGCCGTCGTCGTGGTCACGACAGCCGAAGCCGTCGGGGCAAAACACACCAGGTCCGCATTCTCCCTCTCCTTCCCCCTCCCCTTCGCCTTCGGCGGGGGGATCGTTCCCGCAGCCGCCGCAACCGGCGACGAACAGGAACAAAAGCCCGATCAGAGTCATCAGGGAGCTTTTCATCGGTCTCTACTCCGCGTTTGTCGCCAATGCCGCATCACAAGTCACGTGCGGCAGGGCTGTTGTGAAGGTCGTGACTTGACCCAGCCCTTCAAGAAAAGGCTGGGTCAAGTAGCGAACATTAGCCAAAAAATGACTACTTTTTGTATCATGCTTTTTCCATTTTGTCAAGAAAAAGACCCCCCTTTGCTCTGATGAGCTTCGGGGGGCAGACATTCAGTCAGGACAGGATGCCGCGGGATCGGCTGGCGTGCATCCGTCCCCGGTGGGCTCAAAGTTGGCCTCTGCCGCACGCCAGCATCCATCAATGAGATACTGGTCCACGTTGTCCTGGTCGCGATCGCACAGGGTTGTCCCTACCGAGCAGGTCGGGAACAACTCATAGTAGTCATAGCTGCCAGGATCCGACATGTTCAGCGGAGCAGGTTCGGTGTCCGAGCTCCGCTCGAGCGCGCTCACGACGAATCCTTCGAAGCAGACGTCGACAAGGAACGAGGCCCAGGAGAAGCACCAGCGGTTTTCCGCCGGCCGATAGGGGATGCGGAACCGCTCATCGATCGCCACCCCCACTCCGAGCGCACCGTTGGTCGGGATGAGGTACGCGTCAGCCGTCTCGTGGGACGGTCGATGGAACCCGCCTGGGCCAAGGCAGATCAGCTCCGGGTCCGGGTCTGCATCTTCATTCTCCAGGCCGAACACGGGCTCTCCTTCGCCCTCCCCCTCGCCTTCTCCGGGCCCGGCATCGACGCCGGCATCAGGCTCACCGGCGTCTGGGTCTTCCCCGGCGTCGAAAGGACCGGCGTCCGTTTCACCGGCATCAGCCTCCCCCGCATCGTCGAACCCGGCATCGGTGCCGGCATCCTGCGGAGGGATTCCCCCGTCGAGCTCCGGGTCCGGTTGAGAGACGTCGATACACGAGCCGGCCGAACAGGCATTTCCTGGTGAACAATCCGCGTCGGACCCGCATGCATACACCGGCGGGGTGCACCCGGCGGCGTATGCGGACGCGACAAGGAACAGACCGCAGAATAGGCGTTTCATCGGTTCCTTTCTGGTAAGAATGAGCGAAGGGAGTTTTCTATCAAGAAAATTCTCTTCTGTCAACACCTTACACCCACCCCCAGAGGCCCGTCACACGCGCATAAAAAGAGCCCCGAGCCATGCGCGTATCGCATGTCTCGGGGCGTGTCGCCGTAGCCTCGCTTCTCGAGCCTACCCGATGCAGAGGTCCTGGAATGGGTTGTAGTCCTGGCCGGACGCGCACCCGTTCCCGTCCTCGACGGCCGTGTCCGTGGCTGCCGAGTACTTCACCCTCTCCCGGAAGTAGGACGAGTTGTCACTATCCATCTCGCAGATCGGACGGCCCGCTCCGCAGAACTCATAATTCTCGGAGTAATCCCAGCCGCCCGGGTCCGTGATATGCACGGGCGCGGGTGCGCTGTCCGAATTCTGCTCGATCGAACTCACAAGCACCCCTTCGAAGGTCACGTCCGCCCCGAACTTGGAAAGGTCGAGACAGTACTTCCCGTCCGCAGCCCGCATGTACACCTTGAGGCTTTCGTTCAAGGCTCCCATCTGGATGTTGGCCGAGGCCGGGAAGTGCCCCTTGAACGGGACCCAGTACGCCGGGGCGCCCTGGTGGCTCGCCCGGTGGAACACCGGCACGCCACACAACTCCTTCTTGTGCCCGCTCGCGTCCCCAGGCTTCACCTCCAAGGCATAACTTGCCGAAGGCGGAGACGACGGATTGCCCGGGTTGGCGACGCACGCGTCGCTCCCGTCGCAATTCGCGTCCACGCCGTCGGCGCACACGTCGGCCGCCTGGGGGTGGACGTTCGGGTCGTTGTCGTTGCAGTCCGCCACCGTGGAGTACCCATCGTTGTCGGTGTCGACCGCTCCGCCCGAGGGCGGGTTGTTGGGAGCGCACGCGGCATCGCTGCCGCTGCAGTCCTGGTCGATGCCGTCGCCGCAGGTGTCCGTGGCTCCGGGGTGGATCGCCCCGTTGTTGTCATTGCAATCGAACCCGTTGGCCGTGGACGCGCCGTCGTTGTCGGCATCGACCGCTCCGCCCGAGGGCGGAGGATTGGGAGCGCAGGCGGCATCGCTGCCGCTGCAGTCCTGGTCGATGCCGTCGCCGCAGGTGTCCGTGGCTCCGGGCTTAATCAATGGGTCGTTGTCGTTGCAGTCGAGGACGGTTGAGATTCCGTCGCCGTCGGCATCGGCCGCTCCGCCCGATGGCGGATTGTTGGGAGCGCACGCGGCATCGCTGCCGCTGCAGTCCTGGTCGATGCCGTCGCCGCAGGTGTCCGTGGCTCCTGGGTGGACCGCCGC